>CAZVIK010000072.1:0-17556 GCA_964627045.1 uncultured Solibacteraceae bacterium
CACGCGTTTCTTCTCTCCGCCCGAAAGCCGGTGCGGAGGGCGGTCCCGCAGGTGCAGGATCCCCATCGCATCCATCGCCGAGGCGACCCGCTCCCGGATCTCCGGCGCCGGCCAACGCAACTGGAGAGGTCCGAACGCCACTTCGTCGAACACGCTGGGGTTGAACAGTTGCACGTCCGGGTTCTGAAAAACCAGGCCCACGCGGCGCCGGAAATCGAAGGCGAACGCCTCGTCCCTCAGGCGCTCCTCGGTCAACGCCTCCCCACCGAAACGCACCTCGCCGGCTTCCGGGAAGTACAGCCCGTCCAGCAGGCGAAGCAGCGTGGACTTGCCCGAACCGTTCGCGCCCAGCAGGGCCACCCTCCGCCCGGCAGGCACCGACAGGGACACCGCGTTCAGCGCTGTGACGTTGTCGTAGCGGTAGACCGCCTCGCGCACCTCGAAGACCGGCGGCGTGGCGCCGGCGTGCCCGCTCATCTCCCGGCCCATAGTGCCGCCGCTCCCAACGCCAGCATGGCGCACAGCCCCAGCCAATCCCGTCTCTTCATCGCGGGCTCCTCGAGCACGTACACCTCGCCCCGAAAGCCGCGCGACTGCATGGCAAGGTACACGTCGGAACTCAACAGCAAGGTCTTGCTCAACAGCACGCCCATCGCGGAAATGGCCAGGCGGCGGCGCTCCCCGCCCGGCAGCCTCCCCACCAGCCGGCTCTGCCGCGCCTCCAGCATCTCCCTGGCAGCCGACGCCAACAGAAAGATGTAACGGTAGGTCATTCCCAAAACGACGATCGGCACCACCGGCACCCGCAGCGCCCGAAGCGCCCGAAGCACGCGCAGCCAGGGCGTCGAGAGAACCAGAAGCATGGAAAGCGTCGCCGTGGTCTCGACCCGGGCGGTCAGGTACGCCGCGCCCCGCAACCCCTGTTCGGTGACCGCCCAACCCACACCCGGCGCCGCCCACACCTCGCGGCCCGGCGTCAGAAACAAGGCCGGTAGTGCGATCAGACCGGCGAAGACCGCGACGCCCAGCCAGATCCGCACCGCCAGCGTCCGCAACGGAATCCGCGAGGCCGCCGCCATCGCCGCCGCCATCGCGAATACCGCCAGGATGACGTCGAGCCGCCGCGCCGCCGCCGCCGCGACGATCAGGAGCCCCAGTCCCGCCACCTTCACGCGCGGGTCCAAGCTCTGCAACAGGCCGTTCCTTCGGGCGAGTTCCTCCGACTCCAGCGCCCGCTCCAGCACGCCCAGCAAGCCCGCGACCGATCGTTCCAGAAACCCGCCGCCCCTCACGTTAGCGTCTTCGCCTCCGCGCCAGGGCGAACGCCCATTCCGCCAGCAGCGCCCCACCGAGAATCAGGCCCATCCCGAACGCGCCGGAAAGCATGTAGCCGATACTCGGGCTCTTGAGCGCCGCCGGCGCGTAGTCCGGAATCGGAGCCGTCCAGACCGACGAGAGCCGTTCCAGCCCCTGTGGTATCTGCTCGGGCGGCGCCTCTCCGCGGCTGGCGGCGGCGATCCCGCTTCGCGCGGCCGGGTCGGAGAAATCCTCCGGGGCCCATTCTCCCCACGCCGTCCCCACCGCGAGTATGCCCAGCGGTGTCAGCAGCAACGCCGCCGCCAGACCGATCAGCAGCGGGCGCAGCGCCCTCCAACCGCCGGCCGGCTGGCTCGCCGCCTCATCCCGGGCCGCTCCTGGCGCGGTCAACGTCAGCAGAGACGCGTGGCTCTTCTGAAGCCACGCCACCAGGCCCGCCGTGACGGCCATCTCCGCCGCGCCGGCAATCGTGAGGTGGCCGATCATCATGGCGGGGATGGCGATCGCGAGTGGATACGGCGCGTACAGCGGCGCGCCGGCCGCGTCCCGAAAGAGCGCCGGCTGAATGCCGAACTCGATGGCCGTCAGCAGCGCCGCCACGTTGATGGCGAGATACCCTGCGATTCCGGCGGCCATCACCCGCCGCCGCGAGGTAATCGCCGACCGGCCCGCCGCCGCGCGATAGACTACGTACGCGGTCAGGCAACCGGCCACGGCCATGTTGAAGCAGTTCGCTCCCAGCGCCGTCACACCGCCGTCGCCGAAGAACACCGCCTGGATCGCGAGCGCCACCGAGATCGCCAGCATCGACGCCCACGGACCGAGCACAATCGCGGCGATGCCGATTCCCGCGGCGTGGCCCGTCGTGCCCCCCGGCAGCGGCAGGTTGAACATCATGATGACGAACGAGAACGCCGCGAACACCGAAACCAGCGGAATCACGCGCCCCGGCATTTGGCGCGCCAACTTCCGCATCGCCGTAAACCAAAACGGCGCGGACGCCCCGTAGAGCGCCGCGCAGGTCGAAGGACTCAAGTACCCGTCCGGAATGTGCATAATCCCCCGCGGCCGCCGCAAGCCGCCGTCTGTCTCATCGTAATATGAACTCGGCCAACGTAATACGCCGAGGCCTCTCCGGCGCGCGGTTGCGGTTCCCCGGTGCGCGGCTTCGCCGAGTCGGGCGCGGCCCCCGTGCTATCCTGAATGATCATTTCCCTTCCGAGGTTGTACCATGCGGCCGAGCCGGCACACGACCCTGCACGGCATCCAAGTCACGCGTAGCGTCTCGCGGCTCCCGTTTCAACGGGGCCTCGACCACCTGCTGCACGAACTGGATCGCTACAAGGGCATCTATCTGTCTTCCGGTTATGAGTACCCTGGACGGTACTCCCGCTGGGACATCGCCTCGGTGCGCCCGCCGCTGGAGATTGTCGCCATCGCGCGCGACGTCTTCTTTCGCCCGCTCAACCGCCGTGGAGAGGTGCTCAACCAGATCCTCGAACCGCTGTTGGCGGCGCATCCTCATTGGGCGTCCTTTGAGAGGCGCGGCGACGAACTGGCCGGGACGCTGAAGCCGCTGGAGGGACTCTTTCCCGAGGAGGAGCGCAGCAAGCAGCCCTCGGCGTTTTCCATCCTGCGAACCTTGATCGACGAGTTCCGGCCCTTGGAAGAGGCGCGCCTCGCGCTGGTGGGCGCGTTCGGCTACGACCTCCTCTTCCAGTTCGACCCCATCCAGTTGAAGCTCCCACGCGGCGAACAGGAGGCCCTGCACCTCTTCCTGTGCGACGACATCAGCTTCATGGACCGCAAGAAGGAGCGCATCGAGCGCTACGAGTTCGATTTTGAGCGCGCCGGCCTTTCCACCGCCGGCCTGGACCGCTCAGGCGATCCGATTCCCCCGCCCCCGGTCCGCGATCCCGGCCCCATCTACTCGGACCACTCCTCGGAAGAGTACATGGCCAACGTGGAAACCGTCCGCCAGGGCATGAAGCGCGGCGACTACTACGAGGTGGTCCTTCGCCAGACCTTCCGCGCGCCCTATTCGGGCAGCCCGTCGCGCCTGTTTCAGAGACTCACCGCCGCCAGCCCCAGCCCCTACGAGTTTTTCCTGCAATTGGGAAGGGAGCAACTGATAGGCTGCTCCCCCGAGATGTTCGTCCGCGTGGAAGGCAGCCGTATCGAGACCTGTCCCATTTCGGGCACCGCCCGCCGCACGGGCGATCCGCTCAAGGACGCCGAGAACATCCGGGAACTGCTCGACTCGCGCAAGGAAGAGTCCGAGCTGACCATGTGCACCGACGTGGACCGCAACGACAAGTCGCGCGTCTGCGTGCCCGGATCGGTCAACGTCGTCGGCCGCCGTCTGATCGAGTCTTATGCCGGGGTGTTTCACACCGTGGATCATGTCGAAGGCACCCTCGCCCCTGGCTTCGATTCTCTGGACGCCTTTTTGACGCACATGTGGGCGGTCACCATGATCGGCGCGCCCAAGAAGGCGGCTGCCCAGGCCATCGAAGACCTGGAGAAGGACGCGCGCGGCTGGTATGGCGGCGCCATCGGGATGCTCTCGCTCAACGGCGACATGAACACCGGCATCCATATCCGCACCGTCCACCTCCGGAACGGAGTCGCCGCCTACCCGGTGGGTGCGACCATCCTCTACGACTCGATTCCCGCGATGGAGGAACAGGAAACACGCCTCAAGGCCACGGCCTTCTTCCAGGTCATGGAGCCGAAGCCGGAAGAGGGCCGCTCCCGGCGTGCGTCGCGCGGAATGACGCGCCATTCCGGACGCATCCTGTTGGTGGACAACGACGACTGCTTCATTCACACGCTCGCCAACTACGCCCGGCAAACCGGCGTCGAAGTGGTCACCTACCGCGCCGGCCTGCCTCTGGAACTCCTCGAACAACTGGCTCCCAACCTGGTGCTGGTCTCGCCCGGTCCCGGCCGGCCCGCCGATTTCGGCGTCCCCGACCTCGTCCGCCGCGCCGCCGGCCTCCGCCTCCCCGTTTTTGGCGTCTGCCTTGGGTTGCAGGGAACCGTCGAAGCCTTCGGCGGCGAACTCGGAATCCTCGACTACCCCATGCACGGCAAGCCTTCGTTGGTGACACATGCCGGCGCCGGTGTCTTTCACGGACTGCCCGAAAAGTTCACCGTCGGGCGCTACCATTCGCTGTACGCCCTGAAAGAGAAGCTGCCCGAGTGCCTCGAGATCACCGCGGAATCCGAAGACGGCGTCATCATGGGCGTGCGCCACAAGGAGCTTCCCATCGAGGCGGTCCAGTTTCACCCCGAGTCGATGCTCACCATGCAGGGCGATTGCGGCCTGCAACTGATCGAAAACGTCATCCGGCTGTACGTGCGGGGACGTTAGCGGAGCCTGGAGCCCATGCCCGAGGTCATCGTCGCCGGAGGCGGCCTCGCCGGGATGTCGGCGGCCGTCGCGCTGGCCGGCGCCGGCTGCCAGGTGACGTTGCTCGAACGGCGCCGCTACCTCGGAGGGCGCGCGTCATCCTATCCCCTTCGCCCTGACGACCCCCACTCGCCGGTCATCGACAACTGCCAGCACATCCTGCTCGGCTGCTGCCGGAACCTCCTCGATTTATACCGTAGGCTCGGCATGCGGGACCGCATCGGGTTCTCACGCGAGTTCCACTTCGTGGAGCCCGGTGGGCGGATCTCGGCCCTGAAGCCCGGCGTTTGGCCCGCTCCGCTCGACCTGGCCGGATCTTTCGCCCGCCTGCCCTTCCTCGGCCCCGCCTCGAAGATCGCCGTCGCCCGCGCGCTCCTCGCCGTCCGCCGCGAGTACGGCCGCCGCACGGACCTGGACCGGATCACCATGCGAGCCTGGCTCGACGAACAACGCCAGCCCGCGGAGGCCGTCCGGCGCTTCTGGCGACCCGTTCTGGTGAGCGCCCTGAACGCGGAACCGGAAGCGATGGCCGCGGCCCACGGCCTGCAAGTCTTCCGCCTCGCGTTTCTCGGGCCGGCCGGCAGCCGCGACCTAGGCATCCCCGCCGTGCCTCTCGGCGAACTGTACTCGTGTGCCGCGCTGGCCAAAACCGGTAATCTTACGCTCCGCCTGCAAGCTCCGGTCGCCAGGTTCCAGTTCACGGCGAACCGGGCTTCCGGCGTTGCGCTGAAAGACGAGTCCTTGCGCGCCGACGCCTACGTATGCGCCTTGCCCTGGGACGCGGCTGCCGCAGCGGCTCCCGAACTGGATCTGGACGTCTCGGCGTTCCAGCCATCTTCGATCACGGGGATCCACCTTTGGTTTGACCGTTCGGTAACCGCCCTGCCTCACGCCGCTCTGCTCGATGGCACCCTCCAGTGGATGTTCAACAAAGAACGGGGGCGTTATCTGCAACTGGTGGTGAGCGCCTCGGCCGCGCTGGTTCACGCCGGCCAGGACGCCATCGTCGAGTTGGCCGTGCGCGAACTGGCCGGGTTCTTCCCCGAGGTCAAGCGGGCCGCGCTCGAGCGCGCTCGCGTCGTCAAGGAATTGCGGGCTACCTATGTTCCCGCTCCCGGCCTCGCCGCCGCACGCCCTGCCGCCCGGACGCGCTTTGCCAACTTATTCCTCGCCGGCGATTGGACCCGCTCCGGGTGGCCCGCCACCATGGAAGGCGCCGTGCGCAGCGGTTACCTCGCGGCTGAGGCCGTCGCGGAGGTCCTAGGTCTCTCCGGCCGTTTTCTTCTCCCGGACGCCGTCTGAGCCCGGTTTTGCGATAATCGAGGCATGCGGGCCATATGGGTCGTACTCGCAGCTTTGGCGCTGGTGCTCCCGGCCGCGCGCGCGGCCGATGACGACACCACCGTTCTGCGCATCGAAGTGAAGACTCTCGGCGGCAAGCCGATCGAGCGCGCCAGCGTCATCGTTCAGTTCGTGGAAGGGCGCTCCATCGCCAAGTTCGGCAAGCGGATTCAACGGCGCTGGGACACCCGTACCAACACCGAAGGCGTGGTGAGACTCCCGTCGGTTCCGCAAGGCAAGGTGCTGATTCAGGTGGTCGCCAAGGGCTTCCAGACCTTCGGCAAGGAGTTCGAAATCCTCGATCCCGAAAAGACCGTCGAGATCCGCCTGAACCCGCCCCAGCCGCAATACTCCGTCCACCAGTAGGCGCGTCCCTCAGCCCGCCGCGGCGATCAAGTCGATCTCGATCTGCGCGCCTTTCGGCAAACCCACGACGGCGATGGTGGTGCGCGCCGGCGGGACTCCCGGAAAGTACCGGGCGTAGACTTCGTTCATCTTCGCGAAGTCGTCCATCGTCCGCAGGTAGACCGTCGTCTTCAGTACCCTTTCGAAAGAGGAGCCGGCGGCCTCCAGGACCGCCTTCAAATTCTCCAACACCCTCGCCGCCTGCGCGGCGATATCGCCCGTAACCAGTTCGCCGGTCGCCGGGTCCAGGGGAATCTGGCCGCTCAGGTAAACGGTGCCGTTGAGCGCCACACCCTGAGAGTACGGGCCGACGGCTTTCGGGGCGGCGCTGGTCGTGATGGCTTGTTTCTCTTGCATGTCACCATTCTCTCGCGGCCGGGTGGGGGAGCCAACCTCCCCGAAGCGCGCTTGACGGGGGCCTGACCGCTATGGAAGATTAGACTTAGTACCTCTGGGACAGGCGGGGATTTCAATGGCGTTCAAGGAGACCGTTCGCTCCATCCTCGAAGCAAAGGGCCGCGCCGTTTGGTCGGTCGCGCCCGACGCCCGGGTTCTCGATGCGGTGGCAATTCTTGCCGAAAAGGATATTGGGGCCCTGGTAGTTCTTTCCGGCGGCCGGCTGGTGGGCATGTTCTCCGAGCGCGACTACGCGCGGAAACTGGTGCTCCAGGGCAAGACGTCCAAGGATACGAAGGTCAGCGAAGTCATGAGCGTGCAAGTATATTCGGTCGATGCTGCGCAGACGGTCGATGACTGCCTGCGGCTCATGACCCAGCACCGGATTCGGCACCTCCCGGTTTTGGAAGACGACGTGCTGATCGGTGTGGTGTCGATCGGGGATCTGGTGAACGCCATCATCTCGGCGCAGGCCCAGACGATCCAGCAGTTGAGCAGCTATATTTCAGGGAAATACCCAGGCTAAGGCCAAGTGGGAGGAGAGGATGCGCAATCTAGTCGCCGTGGTAGCGGCGGTGTTTTTTGTGACGGGGATTCTGGTGTCGGCGGCCGACAAAGGGCCGGAAAAGATGACGTTTACGGCGAAGGTTGGCAACGTCCCCTTCGACCACGCAAAACACTCTTCGAGAGAGAAGGACGACTGCAAGGTCTGCCACGACAAGTTGTGGCCCCAATCGGCCAAGGCGCCGCTGAACTACAAAGCCAGCATGCACGTGCCCGCCGAGACGAAGAAGATTTCGTGCGGCGCTTGCCATCATACCGGCGGCCCCGCCTTCAGTTCCAAGGGGAACTGCACCAATTCCAAGTGCCACGTAAAGGGCAGTTAACTCTTCAGAAGTAGTCTCCGGCAAGGGACCCCGCCGGCGCTGGGGTCCCTTGTCGTCGTTTTGTTCTCCATGCCCGGCCTCGCCCTCGCGCGGCCTCCGTCGGCTCCACTCGAGCCCCCACCGGCGTCGTCGAAGACGCACCCCGTCTGAGCACGTCCTGCCAACACCCCGCCACCGCGAACGCGCGCCAGCCCAAACCTGAATCTTTACGCCACCGTACAGATTCCAATAGCTAGTGGCGCCGCCGCCCGCGCGGAACGCCCTGGGGAGCCTGCATGAGTAGCGCAGCCAACATTGAAGCCCTTACAAATCAGGAATATAAGTACGGTTTCACGACCGACATCGAAACCGATGCCGTCCCGCCTGGCCTCAGCGAAGACGTGATTCGCACCATCTCGGCGAAGAAGCGGGAGCCCGGCTTCATGCTGGAGTGGCGGCTGAAGGCCTACCGACATTGGCTCACCTTGCGCGAGCCCACCTGGGGAAATGTCCACTACCCACCCATCGATTACCAGAAGATCGTCTACTATTCCGGCCCGAAGGTGGTGGATAGGCCCAAGAGCCTGGCCGAAGTCGACCCCAAGCTTCTGGAGACCTACGACAAGCTCGGCATTCCCCTGCGCGAGCAGGAGAAGCTGGCGGGCGTAGCTGTGGACGCCGTATTTGACAGCGTCTCGGTGGCGACGACGTTCCGTGACAAGTTGGCCAAGCTCGGCATCATCTTCTGTTCCTTCTCCGAAGCGGTACGTGAGCACCCCGAGTTGGTCCGCAAGTACCTGGGTTCGGTCGTGCCCTACACCGACAACTTCTTCGCCGCGCTGAATTCCGCTGTCTTCAGCGACGGCTCGTTCTGCTACGTGCCCAAGGGCGTCCTGTGCCCGATGGAACTTAGCACCTACTTCCGGATCAACGCTGAAAACACCGGCCAGTTCGAGCGCACGCTGATCGTCGCCGACGAAGGCAGTTCCGTCAGCTACTTGGAAGGCTGCACGGCGCCCATCCGCGACACCAATCAGTTGCACGCCGCTGTGGTCGAACTGGTGGCGCTCGACGACGCGCGTATCAAGTATTCCACCGTACAGAACTGGTATCCGGGCGACAAGGAAGGACGCGGCGGGATCTACAACTTCGTCACCAAGCGCGGCAAATGCCTGGGGACGAATTCCAAGATCTCCTGGACGCAACTTGAGACCGGCTCCGCGATCACTTGGAAATACCCGGGCTGCCTCCTGATCGGCGAAAACTCGGTGGGCGAGTTCTACTCGGTGGCCGTCACCAACAACCGCCAGCAGGCCGACACCGGCACCAAGATGATCCACATCGGCAAGAACACCCGCAGCACCATCGTCAGCAAGGGCATCTCGGCCGGTCTCGGACAGAACACCTACCGCGGAATGGTCAAGATTCAGAAAAGCGCGGAAGGCGCGCGCAATTACTCGCAGTGCGACTCCATGCTCATTGGCGACCGCTGCGGGGCGCACACCTTCCCGTATCTCGAGGTGAAGAACCCAACGGCCCAGGTCGAACACGAAGCTACCACGTCGAAAATCGGCGAAGACCAGATCTTCTACTGCCGTCAGCGCGGGATCTCCACCGAAGACGCGGTCTCGATGATCGTCAACGGCTTCTGCAAGGAGGTCTTTCGGGAACTTCCCATGGAGTTCGCCGTCGAAGCGCAAAAACTACTAAGCGTCAGTCTGGAAGGGAGCGTGGGGTAAGGCATGCTGCGAATCAAGAATCTGGAAGCGGGGATCGGCGCCAGGCGCATCCTGCGAGGCATTAATCTGGAAGTCGGACCGGGCGAGGTCCACGCCATCATGGGCCCGAACGGCTCGGGCAAGAGCACGCTCGCGCAGGTTCTCGCGGGCCGCGAGAGTTACGAGGTCACTGCCGGTGAAGTCGAATACCTCGGCCTGGACCTTCTTGCGTTGAAGCCCGAGGAGCGCGCCGCGGCCGGCGTGTTTCTGGCGTTTCAGTACCCGGTGGAAATTCCCGGCGTCAGCAATCTCTATTTCCTGCGCGCGGCGCTCAACAGCATCCGCAAGCAGCAGGGCCTTGGCGAACTGGACGCCTTCGACTTCATGGAAGCGGTCCGCGAAAAGGTCAAGTCGCTTGGCATGCCCGACGACCTGATGAACCGCGCGGTGAACGCCGGCTTTTCCGGCGGCGAGAAGAAGCGCAACGAGATCCTGCAAATGGCGGTGTTGGAGCCGAAGCTGGCCATCCTGGATGAGACCGACTCGGGCCTCGACATCGACGCGCTCCGTTCGGTCTCGGCCGGCGTGAACGCTCTGCGCTCGCCGGACCGCTCGTTCCTTGTGGTCACGCACTACCAGCGGCTGTTGAACCACATCGTGCCCGACTATGTGCACGTCATGGCGGGCGGCCGAATCGTGAAGAGCGGCGGCAAGGAGCTGGCGCTGGAATTGGAGCAAAAGGGTTACGCCGAACTGGACGACACGGCGGTCAGCGAGTTGGTCCGATGATCGAACTGAAACAGAACAAGTCCCCCTTCGCCGGGCAGTTTGAGAACGGCCTGGCTCGCTCCGAGCCCCGCTGGCTGCGCCGCATTCGCACAGACGCGATGGGGCGCTTCGCGGCTCTGGGGTTCCCCACGACGCACGACGAGGATTGGAAGTACACCAGCGTCGCCGCCATCGCCGCGACCCCGTTCGCGCCTCCGCCCGCCGCCGCGGCCGGGTTAAACTCCACGCTCGCCGACATCGGCTGCGGGGTGAGGCTGGTGTTCGTCAACGGACGTTTCTCCGAGGATCTCTCGACGGTGAACGCCCCGGCCGGAATCACGGCCGGGTCCATGGCTCGCCATTGGGCCCGGCGCGACTCGCTGTTGGAATCCCACCTGGCCCGTTACGCGCGCTTTGACGAGCAGGCCTTCGTCGCCTTGAACACGGCGCTGGCCGAAGACGGCGCGCTGGTGGCCGTCGAGCGCGGCGCGGTGGTGGAAGAGCCCGTCCTCATCGTTCACCTGGCCGCTCCCGGCGCGGCGCCAACGGCCATCCATCCCCGAAACCTGATTCTGGCCGGTCGCGGAAGCCGGGCGTCGGTCGTCGAGTTGTACATTGGGCCTGAAGGCCAGGCCTACCTCACCAACGCCGTCAGCGAGGTCGTTGTTTCCGAAGAGGCGGTGCTGGATCACTACAAGATCCAAGCCGAGGGAGACCGCGCCTTCCACGTGGCGGCGGTGCAGGGCGTGCAGGACCGCGCCGCCGTTCTGCGCTCGCACAACTTCTCCCTCGGAGCGGCGCTCACGCGAAACGACGTGAACTCTCTGCTGGACGCCGAAGGCGCCGAGTGCGTTCTCAACGGTCTCTACGTTGCCTCCGGCCGGCAGCATGTGGACAACCACACCGCGCTTGATCACGCCAAACCGAACGGCGCCAGCCGGGAACTCTACAAGGGCATCCTCGGCGGCGGCTCCACCGGCGTGTTCAACGGAAAGATCATCGTCCGCCAGGACGCGCAAAAGACCAACGCCATTCAGAGCAACCGCAATCTCTTGGTGTCCGGTGACGCCGGCGTCAACACCAAGCCGCAGCTTGAGATCTTCGCCGATGACGTGCGCTGCACCCATGGCGCCACCGTCGGCCAGTTGGACGAGGACGCGCTTTTCTATCTGCGCAGCCGGGGGATTCCGGCCCCTGCCGCGCGGGATCTGCTGATTCAGGCCTTCGCCGAAGAGGTGTTGGACGCCATCGGTTGGCGTCCGCTGCGCCGCCGGCTCACGGCGGAACTGCGGCGCACCCTGGCGCGCCTGCGGCAGGAGGAGGCCGCGGCATGATCGCCACTCAACCGTTACTGGCCGGCCGGCTGCGTCACGACTTCCCGGCGCTCTCGCAGACCGTCCACGGCAATCCGCTGGTGTACCTGGATAACGCCGCCACCACGCAGAAGCCGCTCGCGGTCCTTCACGCGCTCACCGACTACTACACCCGCGACTGTGCCAACATTCATCGCGGCGTGCACCTGTTGAGCGAACGCGCCACAGCGGGCTATGAAGCGGCTCGCGGGACCGTCCGCCGTTTCCTGAACGCTTCCAGCGAGCGCGAAATCGTCTTCGTGCGCGGCGCCACCGAAGCCATCAACCTGGTGGCGCAAAGCGTCGTGCGCCCGAAGCTGGCTCCCGGCGATCAGGTCCTCATCACGGCGCTCGAGCACCACTCCAACATCGTCCCCTGGCAGATGATCTGCGATGAAAAGCGCGCCAAACTGGTGGTAGCGCCGGTCGACGAACGGGGCGAATTAGTCCTCGAGGAGTTCGAGCGCCTGCTCGGTCCGCAAACCCGCTTTGTCGCTGCCACCCATGTCTCTAACGCCCTCGGCACCGTCAACCCCGTCAAGCAGATGACGGCCATGGCGCACGCACGCGGCATCCCCATTCTGGTGGACGGGGCGCAAGCCGCGCCGCACCACGCCGTGGACGTGCAGGACCTGGGCTGCGACTTCTATACCTTCTCCGGCCACAAGGTCTACGGGCCAACCGGAATCGGCGTCCTTTATGGGAAGGCCGCTTTGCTCGATCAGGCCCCTCCCTACCAGGGCGGCGGCGACATGATCCGCTCGGTCGCTTTCGAAAAAACAACTTACAACGACCTTCCCTATAAATTCGAGGCCGGGACCCCTAACATCGCGGGCGCCATCGGCCTGGGCGCCGCCATCGACTACCTGGAGAAGACCGGGCTCGACAACATCGCGGCCCACGAAGGCGAACTGCTGTGCTACGCCACCGGCGCGGTCGCCTCGATTCCCGGCGTCAAGATCATCGGCGCCGCCCGACGGAAGGCGGCCGTGCTCTCGTTTGTGCTGGACGGCGTACATGCGCACGATGTGGGAACGATCCTCGACCGGGAGGGTGTGGCCGTGCGCGCCGGTCACCACTGCGCGCAACCCCTGATGCATCGCTTCGGCGTCCCGGCCACGGTGCGTGCCTCCTTCGCCATGTACAACACCCTCGATGAGGTGGACGCGCTCGCTCGCGGCATCCATCGCGTGAAGGAGATTCTGGGCTGATGGCCGACCTCCGGGAACTCTACCAGCAGTTGATCGTGGACCACAGCAAGAGCCCCCGCAACTGCCGGGCGATGGACGGCGCCGATCTCAGCGCGGAAGGCCACAATCCGCTCTGCGGCGACCACGTCACGTTGTACGTCAAGCTCGACGGAGACACCGTGGCCGACGTCAGCTTCCAGGGAAACGGCTGCGCCATCTCCACGGCTTCCGCTTCGTTGCTGACGGAGGTGCTCAAAGGCAAGTCCCTCGCCGAAACCGAGAAGCTTTTCGCCGGATTCCACGACATGGTGACCGGCCACGGCGGCCACGGCGCCGAACTGGGGAAGCTCAGCGTGTTTGCCGGCGTGTCGGAGTTCCCTGTCCGCGTCAAGTGCGCCACCCTGGTATGGCACACGTTGCGGGCGGCGCTCAGCCGCATGAAGGAGCCCGTCGCCACCGATGCCGTCTGAGGCGCGGGCCGGGATGAAACGCGCGTGAGACTCACGTCACAGGAAGAATTCGGGCTGCGCTGCCTGCTCCAAATCGGGCGCCGTTGGCCCGGCGGCAGCCTGACGATTCCCGAAGTCGGCCGCCGCGAGGGGATCACCGTCCCCCACGCCGCCAAGACCCTCCAGGCGCTTCGCCAGGCGGGACTGGTGACCAGCACCCGCGGGCAGGCCGGCGGGTACGCCCTGGCGCATCCGCCCGGGGAGATCGTGGTCCGCGACGTCCTGGCCGCGCTCGGCGGGCGCGTCTTCGAGGAGCACTCCTGCCCCACCCAATTCGGCTCGGCCGCTCCCTGCGCCCACGCCTCGGGCTGTTCCATCCGGGGGCTCTGGCGCCGGGTGCAGGTCGCCATGGACGAGGTCCTGGGCTCGACCACGCTGGCCGACCTGCTGGAAGGGGAAACGCCGCTGGTCAGCCAGATCGGCGCGCCCGGGGCGCCGCCCTCGTCCTCCCCCCGAAACCAGCCGATATAGCCAACGGCAGCAAGCATTTACGGCTTGACTTGGCGGACGCCTTCCTCCAAAATGGAAAAGTCCGCCGCAACGCGGGCTTCTGGCCGCTCTGGCAGTTCTTAAGTTTGATAACGCGCCTTTTCGAGGGGAGAATGCGCATTCATCCTGTTCTTTTTTTGTTTTCACTCCTTTGCACCGTAGCGGCCCTGGCGGACCTGCCCGCGGCAACCGCTAAGAAGACCACCGCCAAGAAGACGGCCACGGCTTCCACATCCGCGGCGAAGAAGCCCGCCACGGCAGCCCCTAAAGCGACGGCCGCCAGAAAGACGGCGGCCACACCCGCCAAGTCTACGGCAGCCAAGAGTGCCACCGCTGCGAAAAAGGCCCCGGTGAAAGCCGCCGCCAAGAAGCCCCGCGTGAGGTACAGCCCCTGGAGCGAGCCCACCTTCGCCGACTCCACCATCGGCGACGACATCAACGGTGAGGACCCCGTCGTTCGTACAGCGGCGGTGGAGGCCCTGGGGCGCTACAACGGTTCGGTGGTGGCCGTAGATCCGTTAACCGGCCGCATCCTGACCATGGTCAACCAGAAGTTGGCCCTCAAGAGCGGTTTCCAGCCCTGCTCCACCGTCAAGCTTCCCGTCGCGATGGCCGCCCTGGTCGAGAACGTCATCGACCGCGACACCGTGCTGCGTATCCCCGGCGCGGTCCGGTTGAATCTGACCGAGGCGCTGGCCCGTTCGAACAACCCGTTCTTCGCGGCGCTCGGCGCCAAGCTCGGCTTCGACCGCGTCGCCTACTACGCGCGCCTGTTGGGGATGGGGGAGAAGGCCGGGCTCGGCATCGACGGCGAGCAGCCGGGCGTCTTTCCGAAGGAACAGCCCAAGGGCGTCAGCGTCGGCCTGATGTCGAGCTTCGGCGAAGGAATCACGCTGACCCCCCTCCAGTTGGCGAGCATGCTTTCGGCGTTCTCCAACGGTGGGACGATGTACTACCTCCAGTATCCGCGCTCTTCGGAGGAGGCGGCCAACTTCATCCCGAGGGTGAAGCGGCGCCTGGATATCGAACGCTGGCTTCCGGAAATCAAGCCGGGCATGTCGGCCGCCGTGGAGTACGGCACGGCGCGGCGGGCGAACTACGACCAGTCGGAACCCGTTCTGGGGAAGACCGGCACCTGCACGGACCGGCGCACGCACCTGGGCTGGTTCGGCTCCTTCAACGCGGTCGGCCATAACAAGCTGGTGGTGGTGGTGCTGCTGACCGGGGCCGAAGGAGTCAGCGGACCCGCGGCCGCGCAAGTCGCCGGCAACATGTACAAGCGTCTGAGCCAGGAAAGCTACTTCGCCGCAGACTGGAAATTCTCTCCGTCGGCTCTGGTTGCTACGCAGTCCTGCTGCGCGCAATAGCCGCCCGCCACACGGCGTTTTCAATTCCGCGAACTCCTCGATTCACGGGATAACCAACACAGGCCGCAGCACGACCCTCCGGGGCCGCGCCACTCGCGTCTGCGAACAAGACTACAGGCAAACCGTTGGGTCGCGGTCCACCATCTTGGCCGGGGCGCACGTCGCGCCAACCGGACACGGATTCAGGGGGAGATACTCGTTGATCCGCGTCCGTTGCCCTGCGTGAATCGCGACGGCGTCGATCACAAAACCGGCGTGTTCCGGCTTCGAGGCTCTCAGCACGTATAACCCAGGCTGGAGCCCGGCGAAGGCGAACTTGCCGTCCGGCCCGGTGACCATGCGAGCGATCAACTCGCCGCTCCCTCTCAGGACGGCCACCTCGACGCCGGACAGAGGAAGATTCCAGGTTCGTGCCACTCTCCCTTCGAGGGCTGTGGCGCAGTCCACACATAGCTCGAACCGAAACGTCGGCGAACGCGAGATCTCCGGGGAACATCCGGAGATCAGACCCACCTGAAGCCGGATCGTCCCGAGTTCCACGGTGGAGCCAGCCACAAGCTGGATGGACTGAACCCTGGACCGCTGGAAGCCTGCAGCATACACCTCGATTTCGTACACGCCGGGGAGCACGCCATCCACTTGAAAAGCGCCGTCGCGGGCGGCGTGTACTTCGGCGTGCCGCTTGACGCCCGCGTTGACAGCCACCGTAGCAAACGGAATCGCCGCGCCTACCGCGTCCACAACCCTGCCGTTCAGGGTCGCGGTGCGCAGCGCCGGCGCCGGCGGAAGAGCCGCCGCTCCCACGGCGTCCTGTGCCCGGAGGCAGTGGGAGAGAATGGCAGTGACAACCACCCAGAACCAGAATGCTCGTATCACCCTGCCGGTAATCTTAGACCAATCTGGGTGAGGTGAGCGCACCCGGCCACCGAGCCCGCATTTCTGGCGGGGTTCCGCGTGCCCCTCGCGACAAACGGTCCTTCTTCCCGGCACGGCACAATTCCGCCGGCCGCGATTCCCTTCGGTGCACCGGAACGGACGGACACGGCGAGTTTATGATGGTACAAGCAACCCTGGGTGCGCGGCCCTCGCCGGCCCCGGCAGCGGCTTGACCACACCGAATATGACCTATTTCCCATTCGCCGACTACTGGTGGTTCTACCTGGCCTTCACTGGATTCGTCCTGGTCCTGCTGGCGTTGGATCTGGGGGTCTTCCACCGTACGGCTCACGCCGTCTCGTTTCGGGAAGCCTCGTTATGGAGCGTCGTGTGGGTGGCCTTGGCGCTGGTCTTCAATTACGGCTTCTACCGGTACGCCGCCTGGAAGTTCGCGGGCGATCCCCGGCTGGCTCAGATTCCCGGCTTCGACGCGGCGGCCGCCGCCAAACAGGTAGGGCTGGAGTTCCTCACGGGCTATGTCGTCGAGAAGACCCTGTCCCTCGACAACATCTTCGTTTTCGTGGTGGTCTTCGCCTTTTTTGGCATTCCCGCCGTCTATCAGCACCGCGTGCTGTTCTACGGCATCCTCGGAGCGCTGGTGTTCCGGGCCATCTTCATCGTGCTTGGGGCGTCCCTGCTTCGCTACCACTGGGTCATCTGGCTTTTCGGCGGATTCCTGATCCTCACCGGCATCAAGATGATGTTCGCGCCAGAGCGCAAGATCGAGCCGGACAAAAACCCTCTCATCCGGCTGTTCCGGCGCTTCGTGCCCGTGACCGGGCAACTCCACGGGCAGCGCTTCTTTGTGCGGCTGGGGGGAGTGCTGCACGCCACGCCGCTGCTTCTCGCTCTCCTCTTCATCGAGATCAGCGACATCATCTTTGCGGTCGATTCCGTCCCGGCCATCTTCGCCCTGACGCGCGAGCCGATGATCGTATTCACCTCGAACGTCTTTGCGATCCTCGGCCTGCGCGCCATGTACTTCCTGCTGGCCGATGCCGTCGAACGCTTCTCCCTGCTCAAGTACGGCCTGGCGGTGGTGCTGATCTTCGTCGGGCTCAAAATGGTGTGGCTGAATGAGGCCTTCGGCGGAAAGTTCCCGATTAGCTGGTCCCTGGCGATCATCGGCGGCGTGATCGCCGTATCAATCGCCGTCTCGTTGCTCCACAACCGGCGCACGGCGGCCAAAGCGCCGCCGGCTGTCGAGGATCAGGACACCCACTCCCGCTGATGCACGGACCGGGTGGCGCGGGCCGTTGTTGCTTGCGGCCTGTGCCATCGCAGTCGCCCGCCGTTGTAGGGGCTTGGCGATGCCAAGCCCACTCCGACGGCGCCCATTGTGTACCGGCCCTTTCCCCCGCTTCACCGGTCTGGCCTCTTGTGAGGCAGCCCTTCCGGGCTGCGGCAGGGCTTTCCTGCCCTGCCTTTCGAAGTGGAGCAGGCCGCCAGGCCTGCCACGTGGGCAGTCCTGCCCACGGTTAGCGTTC
>CAZVIK010000073.1:0-17538 GCA_964627045.1 uncultured Solibacteraceae bacterium
GCCTGGCGTCTCTGGATCGCCCCGGCGCGGACGCTTCCGCCCAGCAAGAATTTTTGCCAAACGAACCCAGTCCCATTTCCGGACACCCGGCGGAACCTGCTTCGCCCGGCGTCGGCACAGGCCTCCCACACCGTGCAGCCGCACCTTCCACAGCCGCTATATTGGTAGAGCATGAGTCTGCAATCCGTCCCCGCCCGGGCCATGGTTTTTTGGGACATCGACGGCACTTTGATCCGCCGCGCAGGACCGCACCACAGAGAAGCTCTCATCGACTCGGTGCGCCGCGTCACCGGCCTGGAGACTTCGGTCGACGGAATTCCCCTGCACGGAATGCTCGACCCCGACATTCTGGCGGCCATGATGGCCAACGCCGGAGCCAGCCGGGCGGCCATCCGCCGGGCGATGCCGGAGATCGCCCGCCGCGCGCAGGCCCAGTACGCGCGCACCTGCCCCAACCTGGAGCGCAAGGTCTGTCCCGGGGTCCGCTCCCTGCTCAACCGGCTGGGCCGCGCCGGTGTGCCCCTGGGCATCGTGAGCGGCAACTTCACCCGCATCGGCTGGAAGAAGGTGGATCGTGCCGGCCTGCGGCGTCACTTCCGGATCGGCGCCTTCGCCGATATGGGCAAGGACCGCGCCGCGCTGCTCCGCCTGGCGGTCCGCCAGTCGCGCGAGCGCGGCTGGATCGGCCGCCGCAGCTTCCTCAGCCTGGTCGGCGACACGCCCCGCGACGTGCAGGCGGCGCGCGCCAACGGCGTGTTGGCCGTCGCCGTCGCCACCGGCTTGTCTTCGCGCGAAGAATTGGAGGCATCACGCCCCGACATCTTGGTGGACGATCTGCGCCAACTGGCCCCGGAGGCTCTGTGGTGCTCCTGAGGCCGCGCGGATGAGCAAAGCACAGTCCCTTTCGGTCAAACAGGCCGAAGTCGAATTCCACAAGTTCGCCTCGCTCGGCGAGCCGGAGCGGGTCATTCGCACCTACGCCGAGGAAAACCACCGGCGCCGTGGCCTGATCGAGAAACATCGCGCCTATATCGGCGCGCTCTCGCCCTTTCTCGAAATCGGCGCTAACGCCGGCCACACCAGCTACATGCTGGCCAATGAATTCGGCGCGCAGGGCTTCGCGCTGGATCTCTCCGCCGACGCGCTGCGTTACGGCGAAGCGCTTCAGGAGGTCTGGGGTTACTCCCGCGCGCCCGTCCGCATCGCCGGCGATGCGCTGCATCTGCCCTTCGGCGACGGCTCGCTCCGCTTCGTCATGGCGTTCCAGATGCTCAGCCAGTTCATGGACATCGAGAGCGTCTTTCTGGAGGTCAAGCGCGTGCTTGCCCCCGGCGGCGTGTTCTTTTTTTCCGAGGAACCGCTGCGGCGCGTACTCTCCCTTCGTCTCTACCGCTGCCCGTACCGGGAGCAGATGAAACCCTGGGAAGCGCGTCTGGACGATTGGGGGTTGCTCGGGTTCCTCGTCAAAGACGTCATCGGCGCCGCGCAGGAGGAGAGCTTCGGCATCCGCCAGAACCACAGCCTCAATCTCAAGCAGTGGCACCGGCTGATCCAGGCCCATTTTGCCGATCCCCAGTACGACATCTTCACTCCTGAGCGCGGCTGGGCCGAGGCCGCGGTCCGGCGTCTCGCCGTTCGCCTGGACCCGCACGGTTCCATCTGGCGCGCCGCCCGGTTGCTCGGCGGAACTCTGGCCGCGGCCGCCCGCAAACCGGGTCATTCCGCCGCGGAGAACTCGCCTCCGGAGCGTTTCGAACGCCTGCTGCGTTGTCCCGATTGCCACGGCCCGCTGAATCGGGATACCGGCGAGGCGCTGAACTGCACCTGCGGTTACCAGGCTCCCTATGAAGAGGGCGTGTACAACCTGCTGCCCTCGATCGTGAAGCGCGAGCTCTACCCGGGCGACCGCGGCGACATCGTCGATATGTCGGTCCCCAGCCACGAGTGCGCCCTGGGTGAGGGTTGGCACAAGGTGGAAGGCGTCTTCGGCAACAAGTACCGGTGGCTCGGCCCAAAGGCCGCGCTTCGTCTGCGCCCGGTGGAAACCGGCCCGCAACGGCTGCGAATCCGCGGGCATGCCTCCGAGCAGTCCTTCCGGCAGGGCGAGCCGGTCCGGGTGACGGTTCTGGCCAATGGGCGCAAGGCCGGCGCCTGGACGCTGGAACGGACCGGGTTGTTCGTCCTCCAGGCCGACCTGGAAGCGGCCACCGAATACCACCTGGAGATCCTGGCATCCCCGGTGTGGCGGCAACCGCCCGACGACCGCCCGCTCACCGTCAACCTGAGCCTCATCCGCCTGTTGCGCCCCCCGGCCGAGAATTAGCGAACATTTTCGCCGGCGTGACGTATCAAGTGAAAGAGGTGACCGATGCGGAATCGTTGGCTGGCTCTTTTGCTCTTTCCTTTGGCCCTTTTCCTGGCGGGGTGCGAGCTGGAGAACTTCGGGGACTCGCAACGCTACCAGGAGGACTTCCAGCAGTCCCACCCCCTGAAGGCCGGCGGACGGCTCTACCTGGAGAACTTCAACGGCTCGGTTGACATCGCCGGCTGGGACAGGGAGACCATCGACATTAGCGGGACCAAGTACGCCAGCACCGAGCGCGCCGTCAACGCCATTAAGGTGGATGTCGTCGTTAGCGGCGATTCGGTGCGTATCCGCACCGTCCGGCCGAGCGAACGCTGGGGGAACATGGGCGCGCGCTACACCATCCGGGTGCCCCGCAAGACCACGTTGGACAAGATCGCCACCTCGAACGGTTCGATCGAAGTCGGCCTCATCGACGCGCCCGTGCGGGTTACCACCTCCAACGGAGCCATCCGTGCCGACAACCTGACCTCCGGCCTGGAAGCCCACACGTCGAACGGTTCGGTCACCCTGGAAGAGGTCAAAGGCGACCTGGAGGCGACCACGTCGAACGGTTCCATCCGCGCGGAGCTTGCGGGTACCGCCAACGGGCGTCCCGTGCGGCTCCGAACCTCCAACGGCAGCATCGACCTCACCCTGGACAGCGTCGGCACCGGCGGCGTGGTGGCGAGCACCAGCAACGCGTCGATTACGCTCCGCCTGCCTTCGGCCGCGTCCGCCGACCTGGATGCCTCGACCTCCAACGGCTCCATCAACAACGAATTTGAGAACAACTTCCGCGGCCGCACGGAAAAGCACCGGCTGGAAGGTTCCATCGGCTCGGGCGGCGCGCGAGTGGAACTGCACACTTCCAACGGCCGCATTCAGATCCTGAAACGGTAACGCCGCGCGGGCTGCACCGGCCATTCGCCCGGGCGTTCGCGCTCCCGGTCTAGGCCGGCGCCGCCGCGGCCACCGGCTCCGCGGGTGGTGGTGGCGGAGCCGGCGTTTTGTGGCCGAGGTGAACCGAAACCAGCCTGGAAACGCCGGGCTCCTGCATGGTCACTCCGTAGAGCGCCTCGGCCGCTTCCATGGTGCGTTTGGCGTGCGTGATGATGATGAACTGCGTGTGCGCCGACATCTCCTTGAGAAGCCGCGTCAACCGCTGGATATTCGGCTCGTCCAGTGGCGCGTCCACCTCGTCGAAGATGCAGAACGGGCTCGGTTGATACTTGAAAATCCCCATCAGCAGCGCGAGCGCGGTCAGCGCCTTTTCGCCGCCCGACAGTAGCAATGCGTTTTGCAGGCGTTTGCCTGGAGGTGACGCCACAATCTCGATCCCGCTCTCGGCGGCGTTGGCTTCATCGGCCAGCCGCATTTCTCCCACGCCGCCGCCGAACAACGTCTTGAACATCTCGCGGAAGTGCGCGTTGATGGCCTCGAAAGCTTCCGCGAACCGCCGCCGCGTTTCCACGTCGATCTCTTGGATGGCCTTCTCGGTGTCGCGGATGGAATCCAGCAGGTCCTGCCGCTGCGTGTTGAGGAAGTCGTAGCGCTGCTGGGCCTCCTGGTATTCCTCCAGAGCCTGAGGATTCACCGGGCCCAGCGCCTCAATGCGCGCCTTGACCTCCTCGTAGCGCTGCTCGGTCTCCGCCAGGTCCAACTCGCCGGGCGGCGCTTCCCCCGAGTCCGCCATCTCGGCGACCGCCACGCCCAACTCCCGCCGGCTGGTCTCATCCAGGTACTTCAACTCGGCCTGGCGCTTGACCAGTTCCACTTCGATCTGCCCGCGCTTTTCCTGCGCCTCTTGAAGCGCCAACCGCAGAGCCCGCAGGCTCTCTTCGACCGCCGTCAGTGATTCCCGCAGCGTGGTCTCTTCGGCCGCCCGCCGTTCTACTGCCCCTTCGGCTTCCGCGATGGCCGCAGCCAGCTCCGAGGCGCGCCGGTCCAGTTCGATGTTGTCGGCCAGAAGACGCGCCCGCTCGACGCCCAGGCGCTCCATCTCGCCGGACAGCTCCTGCCGCCGCCGCTCGACGTCGCGGTGCTGGGACTCCAACCGCGCCCGGGCCGACTCGGCCGCGCGGCTGCGCTCTTCCATCCCGGCCAGCTCCGCGCGCAACGCCGCGTGTTCTTCGCCGGCCGCCGCCGTCTGCGCGCGGAAACCTTCCAGTTCCTCGCGCGCCGCTTCCAAGGCCTGTTCCTCGTTCAGCCGCGATTGCTCCTTTTGAACGATGGCCTCTTCGGCGCCCGCCCGGCGCGTTTCGGAGCGCCCCTTCTCCTGTTCGAGACGGTTCAGTTCCAGCCGCGCCACCGAGAGCCGCGAGTTGGCCCGCGCCGTTTCTTCGGCCAGCTTGCGCGACTCATGTTCCAGAGCCAGCGCCTCTTTTTCCTGGTTCTGCTGCTGCGCGCGCAGCTTTTCGAGCTCCTGTTCCAGGGCGGCCGCATCGCGTTCCAGCGATTCCAGCCGCGCGGCGGTGGCGTCGATCTCCTGCTGCCCGTGGCGCACCGCACTCACCAGTTCGCGCAGTTCGCGCTTAAGGGCCAACGGACCGCTGCCGCGCTTCTTGCCGCCGCTGGCCGCGTAGCCGGAGTAGCAAACGCCGTCGGGCGCCAGGAAGTAGTACGCCGGATACTGCACCGCCAGGCGCCGCGCCGACCCGCGATCTTCGGCGAGGAAGCAGCGCGCCAGCCGCGGCAGCAATTCGGCCGGGGCGTGCGTCAACCCGTTGGTGAGATGCAGCACATCGCTCAACCGCGCCACGATCCCGGTCTCCGGCCCGATGGCGGGCTCGTTGCCGCCCGCCTCGCCCAGCATGGCGCCCGGTTCCGGATGCACCAGGAACGTCGCGCGCCCTTCCAGGTCGCTGCGCAACAGGTTAATGCCGCGTTCGGCCTCGCTCCAGTCGTGGACTACGACGTATTCCAGTTCGTCGTGCAGGAACTCCTCGGCGGCCTTTTCGTAGGCCGGATCGACATCCACGAAATCGGCCAGAACGCCGGCCGGCTTCAGCCCTTCGGTGCCCCCCTGCTCGACGGCGGTGAACAGCCGCTTGACCGCTTCGGCCGTGTAGGCGCGGTGCGACAGGATCTCCTCGAGCGAGTCTTTGCGAGCCTTCAATCCCGAAAACGCCGACCGCTGCCGGTCCAGCGACTGGCGCGCCTCGCCCGCCTGCGCGCGCCGCTCGGCCAGTTCCGTCTCGGCCATCTGCCGCCGCTCGGCCACCGACTGCAACTCGAGTTGCCGTTCCGCCGTGCGGCGGGAAAGGTCTTCCTTTGTGGCGCCAAGCCACTCCAGGTCCTTGAGCGCCGTCTCCTCTTCCTTCTGAATCTTGCTCTTTTCGCGTTCGACGCCGGCCAGATACTCGTTGATTTGCGCCAACTGGTTTTTGAGCGTCGCCGTCTCGCCGAGCAGGCGCAATACCGACTGGCGTCCGCTTTCCAGCTTGCGTTCACCTTCGCGCAGGCTCTGCTGCAACTTCTCGCGTTCGGCGGCCTTGGCGGCGAGCCGCTCGCGGGCGCTGGCGGCATCCCGCTGCAACGCCTCCACCTGTCCGGCTTGCGCGTTCAACTCGGCGAGAAGACCCGCCGCACGGTCCGCCAAGCCGGCCGACTCCGCCTCATTCTGCGTCAATCGCTGCTCGATGGTGGCGATCTGCTGGGCCTGGCTTTCCAGGCGTCCGCGCGTGCGCTCGGCCTCCAGGCGGTGATCGGCCAGACGCTTACGCGATTCGGTCAATTCCGATTCCAGACGGTGGCTTTCGACCTGAAGCCGGCTGAATTCGGCGTCCTTTTCCGCCACCTCGCCGGCGGCCTGTTGCGCGGCGGCGGCGGCCTGGCTCAACTCGTCGGCCGTTCGCGCGGCCTCGCCCGCCAGCACACGGTACCGGCCAGACAGCAGGTTGCGCAGCAGCCCGGTCATCTCTTCGCGCAGTTCTCCGTAGCGCCGCGCCTTGGAGGCCTGCCGCTTCAGCGAGTTCACCTGGCGTCCGACCTCTTCCAGAATGTCGAACACCCGGCTGAGGTTCTGCTTGGCGCCTTCCAGTTTGGCTTCCGCGAGGCGACGCCGCGTCTTGAACTTAGTGATCCCGGCGGCTTCCTCGATCAACGCGCGCCGGTCCTGCGGGCGGCTGCTCAGGATCTGCCCGATGCGGCCCTGCTCGATGATGGCGTAGCACTCCGGCCCAAGGCCGGTGCCCATGAACGTCTCCTGGATGTCGCGCAGGCGCGCCGGACGCCCATCGATTAGATACTCGCTCTCTCCGGAGCGGAATAACCTCCGGGTGATGACGATTTCGCCCGGGTGTTTTTTGGAGTCTGGTCCCTCGGCGGCGGGCGGTGGCGCGTCGGAATGGACCTGGGGATCGACCAGCGCCATGGTCACCGACGCCATCCCGACCCCCTTACGCTCGCGGGAACCGGCGAAGAACACGACCACCATCCCCGTGCCGCGCAAGGACTTGGCCGACTGCTCGCCAAGCACCCAACTGATGGCGTCACTGAGATTGGACTTGCCGCATCCGTTGGGGCCGACCACCGCAATGATGCCGCTGCCGTTGAACCGCACTTCCGTGCGGTCGCAGAACGACTTAAACCCTTGCAGCTCCAACCGCTTGAGTTTCAGCAAAGCGTCTACTCTCTTTCGATGCTCGGAGTTTCCGCGCGCTTCGGCGGCGGCTCGGGGGATACCAGCATTCTACGCCGGACGCGCCGAAAAGTAAAGTGCCATACCAGGGGCAGGGGCCGCCGGCCCGAGGCCACAACATCTCGGGGGTGCGACGACGCCGCACCCTGCGCTAGGATACGGTCATGCTTGGGATCGACACCAAGGCTGCGCGGGTCTCCTGGACGGTGCTGCTGGTGGCCGGGGCTGCCGCCACAGTGTACCTGGTGCGGCGCACGTTGCTGATCTTCGTCGTTGCATTGTTACTCGCGTATCTGCTGGCGCCGATGGTGGGGTTGGCCGCACGCCTGACGCCGCCAAGGGTACCGCGGGCGTGGTCGCTGGCGGCGGTCTACGTGTTTCTGCTGGCCGCGGTGACGTTCACGGCCGCGGCGTTCGGCGGAAGGATCTACCAGGAGGCGGCGCAGTTGGCCGACAACGTTCCGCAATGGCTGGGCGGACCCGACCCGTTGAGCCACATCGAGTTTCCTGCCTGGATGCAGCCGTGGAAGCAACAGATCCTGGAAGCCGCGGCCGCCGAGTTGCAGGCGAACGCCAAGCAGGTGGTACCGATGGTGGGGCGGATCGGCCAGGGCGTTCTCGGAGTCGCGGGCAACCTGATGTTCGCGGTGCTGGTGCCGATTCTGAGCTTTTTGTTCCTGAAAGACGCCGCCACCATCCGGGCCCGTCTCCTGGAACAGCTCGCGGGCAGCTCGCGGCTGGCCGTGATGCAGGAGGTGCTCGCGGACGTACACCTGCTGTTGGGGCAATACATGCGCGCGTTGGTGATTCTGGCGGTGGCAACGTTCGTGTTTTACGGGATCTTCCTCTCGGCGGTGGGTGTGCCCTACTCGGTCTTGCTCGCGGGGCTGGCCGGGGCGTTGGAGTTCATCCCCATGATCGGGCCGCTATCGGCCGGCGTGGCGATCGTGGTGGTGGCCATCCTCAGCGGCCACGCCAGTATCGCGGTCTGGATCGTGGTGTTCCTGCTCGGATACCGGATGTTCCAGGACTACGTGTTGCAACCGTTCCTGATGAGCAAAGGCGTAGAGTTGCACCCGCTATGGGTGATTTTCGGCGTGTTAGCCGGGGAGCAGATCGGGGGTGTGGCCGGGATGTTCCTCTCGATTCCAGTGCTCGCGACGCTGCGCGTGGTGTACGTGCGTATGCTGCGGCGGCGGCACGCGGCCGTCTGAGGCGATCCAGCCAAAGCCGCGCGGTCAGTGCTTGTGATCGTGCTCCCCGCCCATGGCGGCGGCCAGTTCTTCCTGGATCACGGGCATCACGTCGGCCATGTAGGCGTTGAACTTTTTGGAGATGGAGCGGCCTTCGGGCGAGCCGTAGAAAGCGGCGAGCGCGTCGATCTCTTTCACGGTGAAGTGCTTAACGATGGCCTTCCGGGTGATCTCCTCGATGTGTTCGGAGTGAAAGACCTCAGCCAGCACGGCGCGGAACTCCTCGCGGCGGTCCTCGGGCAGGCGCGCGGCCAACTGGTCCACTGTCTCCTTGATCATCTCGATGGGCGGAACCGCCTTAAGATAGCGGTC
Source organism: uncultured Solibacteraceae bacterium (assembly GCA_964627045.1). GTDB lineage: Bacteria > Acidobacteriota > Terriglobia > Bryobacterales > Bryobacteraceae > CAZVIK01. The sequence goes on from CAZVIK010000073.1 coordinate 8,552, forward strand.
GGCCGCGGCGAGCCGGTTGGCGGGAGTATCCGCGGCGGCGCGGGAAGGCACCGGGGCTCGAGCCGGCGCGGCTGAGCGGGACGGCGCCGGAGACTGCGCCCAGAGAGCCGCCGAGCAGATCGCCAGAGCAAGGGCCGTTTTCCGCATGACGGTGGGACGTTTCCGGCTCTCCTCGCGGGTACGAACCGCGAACGGGCTAACGGTATACGCCGAACTCCTTGCCCGCGTCGATAAGCGCATGCAGGTTCTCCGCTTCGGCATCGTCGATGACGGCGCCGGTGGCCAGGATGAATCCGCCATCGCCGGCCACCTCGTCGATCAGCCGCCGGACATGGTCCCGCACCTGTTGCGGGGTTGCGGCCTTCAGCAGTGACACCGGGACGTTGCCGCTGAAGCAGGCCCATCCGGTGAACCGCTTTTTGACTTCTTTGAGATCGGTCTTGTCGAACAGCCAGACCGTGGTCCCGGCGGGAATGTCGGGGTCGGCGATCACGTCGAGCCGCGTGTTGTATCCGCCTTCGGCGAACAGGTAAGGGACGATCCCCTCCTTGACCAGCCCGAGAATCAGCGCCTTCAGCGTGGGCCAGTAGAACTTCTTGAAGTCGGCGTCCGAGAGGAAGCCGTCGGCGCCTTTATGGAGCGGGATGAAACACAGAGGATGACGGCGCGCCGTGGCGCCGCGGACGCCAAGCTCGATGGCCAGCGGCAGCAACCGGTCCAGCGCCGCCAGCAGCTTGGCCGGACGGCGGAACCGGTCGAGCATTATGGCGCGGGTGCCGCGCAGCGTGTCGCCGAGGGTGTCGAAGGGCGCCTTGCTGAAACAGCCTATGAGGCCGGGCAACCCGAGCGAGGCCTTGATCCGGTTGTCGATGGCGGTGCAGGCCTGGATCCACTCCATGGCCGCGTCGCCGGCGGCGATCAGCTTGCGGAGGCTTTCCTGCACCTCGGGCAAACCGAAGGAGACCATGGGACCGCCCGTCAAGGGCAGTTCCTGGATATCGGTCCAGGGCGCAAGATTGCTCCAGGGCGCGAGTGCACCGAGCACGCGCGGCAAATAGACGCGCGCGAAGTAATTGGACGGATCGTCGATCAACTGGTCGTACTCGCCGGCCAGCATGTACTCGGCTTCCACGCACTGGTAAGGCGCCGTGGCGGGGACGCCGTGGCCCGGCCAGTTGTAGAGTTTGTAGTCGAGGATGTCGAAGAGCTTCCCCGAGCCGTAAATGGGCGAGCCGGAAAGCGAATCCGGAAGGAAATCCCGGTGGTACTTTTCGACCGCGTAGCCCAGCCTGGCGTAGTCGTACATGCCTTCCCGGGCAGTGACGCCGGCATACGCGAACTGGTAGAAGCCGGCCGAAGGACAGACGGGCACGCGTTCCGGTTTCCGGAGCTGGACGGCGTCAAGCACCATCTGAACGTGGCGTTGGTAGGTTTCGCGCACGGCGGGCGAGGCGAACTCGACGCCCTCGGCATCCTTCCACGCCTCGCTCAACGCGTCGAACTTCGCACGGGCAGTCTGGAGTTCCCGGTCGTCCATGGTCAGGCCCCCACCCAGGACTTGGCAAGGGTGACGGCGGCTACGGCGTCTTTGCCGTAAGCGTCGGCGCCGGTGAAGACGCGGATCTGGTCGTCGACCTGGCCGCCACCGATCATGATCTTAACCGAATCGCGGAGGCCGGCCTGCGCCAGCGCCGCCACGGTGGCCTTCATCGGGTCGTAGGCAAGGGTCAGAAACCCGCTAAGACCGACGACCTGCGGCTGGAATTCCTGTACCGCCTCCACGAACCGGCCCGCGGAGACGTCGACGCCGAGATCCTTCACATCGAAGCCGTTGGCGTCGAGCATGAAGGTGACAATATCCTTCCCGATGTCGTGAATGTCGCCCTCGACGGTTCCGATGACGACGCGGCCGAGTTTGGCAGGCGCGGCGCCGGATTCGCGCAGATAGGGCTTGGCTATGTCCGACAACTGGCGCAGGATCTCCCCGGCCATGATGAGCTCCGGCACAAAGCACTCACCCTCCTCGAACCGCTGGCCGATGATGGCCAGGGCATCGCGGCCCGCGTCCAGAATGGCAAGCGGGCCGGTACCGGCATCCAGCATGACCTCGGCGAGTTTGAGAGCATCCTCCTCACGCATCTCGGTGATCGCATCAATTAGGGCCTTCGACATTCATTTCTCCCCGGCGGAGCCGGAATTAAAGTCGGCGTAGCAGATAGCCCGTCCGGGCCGGACCACGATTATCTCATCATCCCAGGGACCGTGGATCATCTTGTTCAACAGGGCCGGGGCTCCCCGGATCTCTTCGTAGCGGAGCCCGAATTCCTCGCCGGCGCTCCGGGCGTAATCGCGGTGAGGGCCGGAAGGGCGATCGCCGGTCTGAATGAAGACCAGGCGGGTGTAGTTCTTCAGGGCGAGCCGGGTCATGCGGCGGGCGCGGGCTTCCCCGTAGCGTGCGGCGAGCGCGGCGTGCTCGGAGAACGGCGTGCCGCCGGCCTCGATCCAGCCCTTGGTGAGATAGTAGGTCCCCGGTTCCCGGCGGGCCTCCCGCAGGTAGCGCTCTCGGGAGCCCAGAAACAGCGCGATGCAGTCGTCGGCGCGCGGCACCACCAGCGTACAGGCTTCCGACCGCAGTCCGATCACGGCGTGCGAACACATCCCGTAGCCGAGCAGGATGGTATCGGCCAAGCCGGCCGATTCGTCCACCGCCCGTTGAAGGCGCGTGCGCAGGCGCTCCGGCCGCAGGTGCAGGCCGAATTCGAGCGATTCCACCTGCATGCCCGGAGGCAACAGGGGAAGCATCTCTTCGACGACCGTGGCGCAGGCGATGACCTTAATGCGGGAAAAGTCCATTACCGGACCGCTCTACTTTGCAGGGCGCGAGCGGCCGGCGCCTCAGGGCCCGCCGTGCGTAAACAGACGCGCGGGGAACCGCGTGAAGCTCCCCACTACCAGAAGGACGATTCCGACCAAGATCCAGAAGAGATCGCGCCTACGTCTCTCCTGTTTACGAACATCGCTCCAGAGCTGATCCTCGGCTTCGACCCAGCTCCGTTTCACATCGGCGGATCGCTGCATCCCGGCGACTCCTCGCGCTTCCGAGCAAGGATATCAGAATCCGGCGTCAACTGGCGACTCGGGTTCGCCGGGCCAGTGGCGCAGAACACCGTCGCGGCTGACGACCTGGCACCAGCGGGCGTCGAATCGTTCAGCGATGTCCGGGCGGCCACGTAGGGCGTCCACCAGCCCGAGCCGGACGTGGGGCGGGTCTGGCGCGCCGGCCGGCACAAGGCGGGTTTCGATTTCCGCCCAACGGTCGGTAAGTCCGCCACTATCGAGCAAGACGACGCGATCGCCGATGATGCCGTAGTTCTTCAGATGCGCATCGGTGGAGAACAGGCCGCGACGCCATCCGGACTGGCGTAGGTCCAGGAGGCGTTCCAGCCACAATTCAAGTTCGTCGAAGCGGCCGGCAGCGGCCAGGCGCGCGAGGCGCTGGTGGAGGGTTTCTTCCACGCGCTCGGTGGCCTCGCTGACCGTAAGCCAGCCGGGCCAGCCCCCCACGCGGACGCGCACCGGGGGAAACGACACGCGCGCGGGAATCAGGCCGGAGCCGGCCAGGTGGGCGTCAGCCAGACGGCGGCCGCGGGCGTCGCGCGCACGGTAGAGACGCCACATCTCACCGGCGTGAGTCATCAGCCAGACCGGCCGCGGAACGACCAGGACGAACGGCCGAATGCTCACGCGCAGCAAGCGAATCCAGCGCGACGGACGTTGCAGCAGGCGGTCGCCGAGACGCCCCGGAAGCAGGTGCGCCACACGCCGCAACGCCTTCCAGATGACGATGAGGGCCAGGATGTCGGAGGCCGAGCGCTCCCGCTTGACGACCCAGTGCTCGGAGGCGTATACCACCCGGCCGACGCCTTCCCCGAGCCGCCGGAGCTTCCGGCTGGTGAGTTCCTCGGGCGCGTGCGTGAGGACGTGCGCCTCGGCGGGCATACGACTCCAGTATCCCGCAAGGGGCGGGCCGCTTCCGGGGGCTCACCGGCATCTTCCTGAAACACAACCCGCCGAGCCTGCTCGCAAAAGCCATTCGCAAAGTCATGGCCGGCGAGATCTGGCTGGACCAGAAGTACCTCAAGGTTCTCCTCCAGGAAAGCCGGACCGGCGAGCACGAAGGCCGCGGCCGCCGCCTCAGCGAGCGCGAGCGCGACGTGCTGCGCTTCCTGTTCCAGGGGCTGGCCAACAAGGAAATTGCGATGCGCTTACAGGTCACGGAAAGTCCCGTGAAGGCTACACTGCAACAGTTGTTCTATAAGACGGGTGTCCGCACGCGCAGCCAGCTTGTGCGCGTCGCCCTGGAGCAGTACAAGGATTACCTGTAGCAGCCGGCGTCGCGAGCCAATCCGCCCGCCGTCAGTCGAGATACTTCCCAACCAGCAGGTCGAGCTTCTTGCGCGTTTCGGGGGGAATCGCCTTGCGGTCGGTCAGGATCGCGGTCGCCAGCGCGGAACCGCACTTGCAGGTGCGCGCCTCGGGCATCGCCGCCACGCTCGCCGCCACCACGTTCGCCGCGTTCTCGGCGTTCTTCACCAGGTTCCCGACAATTTGTTCCACCGTCACCGCGTCGTGCTCCGGGTGCCAGCAATCGTAGTCGGTAACCATGGCCACGGTGACGTAGCAGATTTCGGCCTCCCGGGCGAGCTTGGCTTCCTGGAGGTTGGTCATGCCGATGACGTCCATGCCCAGGCTGCGGTAGACGTTCGACTCGGCCACCGTCGAAAACGCCGGCCCTTCCATGCAGACGTACGTACCGCCCTTCGCTACGTTCACGCCAACGTGGCGGCAGGCCTGGTGCACGGTCTCCGCCAGTTGCGGGCAGATGGGATGCGCGAAGCTGATATGCGCCACCAGTCCTTCACCGAAAAAAGTGGAAACCCGGCCGCGCGTACGGTCGTAGAACTGGTCCGGCAGCACGAAGTCCTGCGGCTTGTGTTCCGCTTTCAGCGAGCCCACGGCGCTCAGCGAGATGATTCGCTCGACGCCCAGGGACTTCATACCGAAGATGTTCGCCCGGAAGTTCAACTCCGACGGTGAAATCCGATGGCCCCGCCCATGCCGGGCCAGGAAGGCCACCGCCTTGCCTGCCAGCCGCCCCACTACGTAAGCGTCCGAAGGGCTGCCCCATGGCGTGGCGACCGCCACCTCTTCCTGGGCCTCAAACCCCGGCATCGAATACAGTCCACTGCCGCCAATGATCCCGATCGTGGGCTTCACGCGTCTCTCCTGAGGATGAATCTAGACGATCTCTTCCTGAACCGGATCCCAGCGCACGGTGCGGCCCTGCCGGTAGCTTTCCACCGCCATGCGGCAGGCGATGGCCACTCGGTAGCCGATCTCCACGGGGCAATTGGGCTGTTTCCCTGTCACGATGCACTCCAGGAAATCCAGGACGTGAGCGTTGGGCCGCGTGCGCGTCTGGCCCAGCGACTCCACGCCGTCCGGGCGGTTCACCTTCTGCGGAACGTAGCGAATCTGCTGGCCACGCGAGATGGTCCCGTCGGTGCCAAGCACCTCTTCGGACGTCCCCAACTGGCTGTTCCCAAATCCCGAATCCCAACTGAACAGCAGCCCCTCCTCATGCTCCATGGCGACGCTCATGGTATCCGGGGTCTCGCGTCCGTCCTGCCAAAGGTACACGCCTCCGAGCATGCTCACCGAGCGCGGCACTCTCAGATCGAGCGCCTTGTACCAGAACGCCAGTTGCTGGCCGAGGTTTTCGAAAACGCTCCCGCCGGAATAATCCCAGTAGAATCGCCAATTGGCGAACCGGTCCGCGTCGAATTCGCGGGCGGGCGCACCGCCCAGGAAGCTCTCCCATCCGACCGTCTCCGGAGACATATCCGGATACACCGGCCGCGTTCCCTGCGGCTTGCCCTTCGGCGTGTTGCGGTACATGTGCGCGTGGATCGCCGTCACCTGGCCCATGCGGCCGTCGGAAAGGAACCGCAGTGCATCGGTGTAGAGCCCGGAACTGCAAGCCTGGTGGCCCACCTGAACCGCCTGGCGCGGCGTCTGCCGGGCGGCGTCGCGAACGCGCTTGGCCTCCTCGACGGAGAACGCCATGTTCCGCTCGATGTACACGTGCTTCCCCGCTTCCAGGGCGGCCAGAAGATGAGCCCCGTGCAGGTGCTGGGGCGTGGCGACCAGGACCGCGTCTACGTCGCTTCTATCGAGCAGGCGGCGGAACTCCGAAAAAAGCTCGACCTTGGGGCCGAGCGACGCGGCCGCCTCCAGCCGTCGCGTGTAGACGTCAACCGCCGCGACGACCTCCCCGCCGCTCGCCTGGACCTCCCGGGCGAGTTGGATGCCGCGTTCGCCGGCGCCGATGAGCCCGACACGTACACGATCCCCGACGCCCAGCACGCGCGCCGGCGCCGCCAGCGTCCCGGCCAGACCGGTCGCAACGTGTCCGAGGAAGCTTCTGCGTGAGTCCAAGGGCAAAGACCTCCCGCTAACCGAGAAGGCTGCGAGGGAACCTACATCATAGCACTGTGGTGGATAGACGAATTGGAGCCCAAGGCCGTCTAGCGTGTCCCGCCTGGCCCCGGTCTAACCCAGGGTGGACGGCCTTACGGAGGCAATCTTCTTCGGGTCAACGGCCCTGCCGATGGACACATCTGAAACGCCGGCGCCGCGACGCGCTCCGAACCCGCCGTGCGTGGGCACCTCATCGGTGGCGCCGCTCCGCATCGCCGGGCCCAGACTCGAGTTAATTGACACGACTTTGTGGAAAAACGCGCTCTATTTGTCCGAGGATTTCCTTCTCCGGCGCCGCAGCAAGTACAGTACGAGCAAAGCGCCGGCGATGATCAGGAGAATCGCTGTCGTCGTCTGGTTGTTCATCTTACACTCCTCCAACAGATTCCTGGAAGCACACGCCGCTCCGGCGGAGTTGCGCTCCGTTATCTGTTGAATATACATCAATAATGAGCATAAAGAACGCTTTTTTTGCGAATCTCCAAGAAAACAAAAATGGGACGGGCACACGGCCCGTCCCCGTTGGGATTCGAAACCAAGCTATTCGGGAAGCGTTTCCTCGGGCGCGACTTCGGAGAGGCCGCCGCCGTACTGAAGACGCGTCTCTTCCTCGTACCCCGGAATCGAGTCCAGCATCGCGATCTCCGGCTCGACGGCGGGCTCCTCTTCCACGATGTCCTCTCCGGCGATCTTCACCCGCCGGTAGTAATCCATGCCGGTGCCGGCCGGGATCAGGCGGCCCATGATCACGTTCTCTTTCAGCCCGCGCAACTGATCCACCTTGCCGTTGATCGCAGCTTCGGTGAGCACGCGGGTGGTCTCCTGGAACGACGCCGCCGAGATGAACGAATCGGTGGACAACGACGCCTTGGTGATCCCGAGCAGCACCGACTTGCCGTCGGCCGGCCGCCCGGAGGCCTCGATCACGCGCTGGTTCTCTTCCCGGAAACGGAACTTGTCGACCACCTCTTCGGGAAGGAACTCGGTATCCCCAATCTCCTCGACCTTCACCCAGCGCATCATCTGCCGGACGATCACTTCGAGGTGCTTGTCGTTGATGGTGACGCCCTGAAGCCGGTAGACCTCCTGGACCTCGTTCACCATGTACTTCTGCAGTTCCTTTTCGCCAAGCACGTGCAGAATGTCGTGCGGATTGCGCGGCCCGTCCATCAAGGGGTCGCCCGCGCGCACCCGCTCGCCTTCCTGGACGCTGATGTGAACGCTGCGCGGGATGAGGTATTCGCGCTGCTGGCCGTCGTCGCCCACCACGTGAACCTTGCGGAAACCCTTGGCGAGTTCGCCGAACCGCACCACGCCGTTGATCTCCGAAATGACGGCGGTCTCATGCGGCCGCCGGGCCTCGAACAACTCGACCACGCGCGGGAGACCGCCGGTGATGTCCTTGGTCTTGGTCGTCGCGCGGGGGATCTTCGCCAGAACGTCGCCGGCAAACGCCTCTTCGCCGTCGCGCACCATCAGGTGCGCGTGCGACGGCATCAGGTAGCGCTTTTCCTCGGACCGGCTGCCGCCCGCGGGCCGGATCACGATGGTCGGCTGCCGCTTCTCGTCGGGCGAATCCACCACCACCCACTGCGACATGCCGGTAATCTCGTCGACCTGCTCTTGCAACGTCAGGCCTTCGACGAGATCCCGGAAGTGGACCGTGCCGCTGACCTCGGTCAGAATCGAGAACGTGTAGGGGTCCCATTCCAGCAGGACCTGGTTGGCCTTCACCGGCGCCCGGTCTTCCACCAGAATCTTGGCGCCGTAGACCACCTGGTAGCGTTCCTTCTCCCGCCCCTTCTCGTCGAGCACGGCCAGGATGCCGTTGCGGTTCATGGCGATCAGCTCGCCGCTCTTGTTGCGAACCGTTTGGATGCCGATGTATCCGGCAAACCCGCTGGACTTGGCGTCCTGCGTGTTCTGTTCGGAAATCCTGGTGGCCGCGCCGCCGATGTGGAACGTGCGCATGGTGAGCTGCGTGCCCGGTTCGCCGATCGACTGCGCCGCGATCACGCCCACCGCCTCGCCCCGCTCCACCAGGCGCCCGGTGGCCAGGTTGCGTCCGTAACACAACTGGCACACGCCGCGCCGGCTTTCGCAGGTCAGCACCGAACGGATCTTCACCCGCTCGATGCCGGCGGCCTGGATGGCGGCCGCCAGTTCTTCGTCGATCTCCTGGTTAGCCCGGACCAGGATGTTCTGGTCGTAATCGAGCACGTCTTCCAGCGCCACGCGCCCGACGATGCGGTCGCGCAGCGGTTCGATGATCTCGCCCGACTCGACGATGGGCTCGACGTAAATGCCGTCGGCCGTGCCGCAATCGAATTCGCCGATGATCACGTCCTGCGCCACGTCCACCAGGCGCCGGGTCAGGTAGCCGGCATCGGCCGTCTTCAGCGCCGTATCGGCCAGTCCTGTGCGCGCGCCGTGGGTCGAGATGAAGT
>CAZVIK010000074.1:0-17337 GCA_964627045.1 uncultured Solibacteraceae bacterium
GGTAACATCAAGAGAGGCTCGCGGTGCGCGCCGCGGGCTAACCCACACCCACGGTTTCCCGGTTCACCCGCGACGCGCACAAACCCCCCGGGGGGGGGGGGGGGAACCTATTCCTCTCGGTCCTCGACCCGGACGGCGCGAACCTGTTGTACTCCTCCTATCTTGGCGGCAACAACGACGAACAGGGGCTCTACGGGCTGGCGCGCGACGCCAAGGGCGCCATCTACATCGGCGCGGCCTCCCGCTCGGGCGACTACCCCACCTCGGCGCAACCCTACGACGCCACGTTCGGCGGCGGCTGGGAGGGCGTGGTCACCAAGATCAACCTCGGCCCGCTGACCCTGCCGCGTTGGGTCCAGAATTCCGCCAGCTACGTCTCGGGTAAAGTCGCGCCCGGCGAGATCGCCGTCGTCTACGGAGAGTCCTTCGGCCCCGCTCAGCTCGCCACGATGGCGATCCAGAACGACATGGTGCAGACGACGCTGGGTGGCACGCGCATCTATTTCGACGGCGTGGCCGCGCCGGTGGTCTACGCCGCCAATTTCGGCACGTACTCCGCCGTAAGTTGCGTGGTTCCCTGGGAGGTGTCCGGAAAGGCCACCACGCGCGTCCAGGTGGAATACCAGGGAGTGAAGGGGAACAGCGTCACGGTGCCGGTGGTGGCCGCCGTCCCGGCCATCTACACGATGGACCAGTCGGGTGCCGGTCCGGGGGCGATCCTGAACCAGGATTACTCGCTCAACGGCCCCACCAACGCCGTCGAACGCGGCGGATGGGTTTTCATCTACGGGACCGGCGGCGGCGTTACCAATCCGGCAGGCGTCACCGGGTCGTTCAGCTTCTACCCGCCGCTTTACTCGCTGGCCGGGGCGGTGAGCGTCACCGTGGGCGGCAAGGCGGTGCCGGCTGCCGACGTGGCGGCGTTCTCGGCTCCCAGCCTGATTTCGGGGGCCATGCAGGTGAACGTTAAGATCCCCGCGGATGTAACCCCGGGGGCAGCCGAGGTGATCCTCACCGTCGCCGGACACCAGAGCCGTGCGGGCGTCCTGGTCTACGTCAAGTAACGCCAGGCCGACGAATGGACGGTCACGCATAGTCCAATATGGTATAGTTGTGGGCGAGGGTTCCGGTGTTCTCTCGCCCACAGCTCGACTCCACCTTAACGGTTCCGCTGTATCGCCAGCTTTATCAACAGCTTAAGCTGTTGATCGATAGCGGCCAGTTAGCGCGGGGCGAACGTCTCCCCTCCACTCGCGAAATGGCTGGCCTGCTTGGTCTGAATCGCGCGACTGTGGCAGCGGCCTACTCGTTGCTGGAATCCGAGCGCCTGATTCAAGGGCACGTCGGCCGCGGGAGCTTCGTCATCGGCGACCGGGGCGCGCCCACGCCGGCGCTGGATTGGGCCCGGCTGCTCGACGGGACCCCGCGCCTGCCGTCCACCCACGCGGCGGCCCCGGACCCGGCCATCCGTTTCGCCAGTTCCAGCCCGGCGGCGGAGTTGTTCCCCCTGGACGACGTGCGTGCGGCGTGCAGTGAAGTGCTGGCATCGCCGCAGGCGGCATCGGTGCTGCAACTTGGCTCCCCCGGCGGATACGCACCATTGCGCGAGCACCTATTGCACACCGGGCTCCGCGACGGCTGGGCGCGCGACGGCGACGACCTCCTGATGACCAACGGCTGCCAGCAGGGGCTCGACCTGGTTCAGCGCGTGTTGCTGCGGCCCGGAGACACGGTTCTGGTGGAGGACCCGGTGTATCCCGGCGTGCATCATCTCCTGGCCCGCGCCGGGGCGCGCGTGGTGGGGATTCCCACCGGTCCCAATGGAATGGACGTGGAGGCTTTGGCCTCCGCCCTCGTGCGGGAACGGCCGCGCCTGCTGGTGGTGACGCCGAGTTTCCACAATCCCACGGGAACCACGATCCCGCTCGACCGCCGCCGCCTCATCCTGGCGCGGGCCCAGGAGGCCGGCGCGGTGGTGGTGGAGAACGATTCCTACGGAGAACTGCGCTACACGGGGGAACCCATCCCCACGCTCAAGCAACTGGACGACGCCGGCGGAACCGTGCTGTTGCGCAGCTTCTCGAAGGTGGCCTTCCCCGGCCTGCGCGTCGGCTGGGTGACCGCACCGCGCCCGCTGGTGGCGCGTCTGATCGAAGCCAAGCAGCTTGCCGACCTGCACACCGACCAGCTTTCGCAGGCCGTGCTGTGGCGGATGGCCGAGTCGGGCCGGCTGGCGGCGCACCACGCGCGGGTGATCGAGGCGGGCGCCGAACGGCTGCGGGCGGTGGTGGCGGCCGCGGAGGCTCACCTTCCGCCGGGCACGCGATTCACGCGGCCTGAAGGCGGAATGAACGTCTGGGTCACCCTTCCCGAACCGCTGGACGCCTCCGAACTGCTTCCGGCGGCCGAGCGCGAGGGCGTCGCTTATGCGCCGGGCCGGTTGTTCGAGGTCTCCCGGCGTGCACCGGGCTCGCTGCGCCTGAGTTTTGCCGGACTGGACCCTGAGCGCATCCGCGCGGGCGTCGAGATTCTGGGCAAGGTGTTTTCAAGGGAATTGGAGCGGGCTCGGGCCGTGCGGCCCGGCGAACCGGCTCCGGCGATGGTTTGAATTGGCAGTGGCTTAGGTAGTCGAGGGTTTCGTTTCCGGAGGAGAGTATGTATTTAGACGATGTATTCCGGGTCAAAGTCGGCCTGGCCGAGATGTTGAAGGGCGGCGTCATCATGGACGTCACCAACGCCGAGCAGGCGCTCATCGCCGAACGCGCCGGGGCGGCTTCGGTCATGGCGCTGGAGCGCGTGCCGGCCGACATCCGCAAAGAGGGCGGCGTGGCGCGTATGGCGCCCATCAGCAAAATTCGCGAGATCATGGAGGCCGTCAGCATCCCGGTGATGGCCAAGGCCCGGATCGGCCACTTCATGGAAGCCCGCATTCTGGAATCGCTGGAAGTCGATTACATCGACGAGAGTGAAGTGCTCACGCCCGCCGACGAGGAGCACCACATCGACAAGCGCAGCTTCAAGGTCCCGTTTGTGTGCGGCGCGCGCAACCTGGGCGAGGCGCTGCGGCGCATCGGCGAAGGCGCGGCCATGATCCGCACCAAGGGCGAAGCGGGCTCGGGCAACATCGTCGAGGCCGTACGCCACATGCGCACGATTCAAAAAGAGATGCGCCAGCTTACGGTGCTCGGCAAGGAAGAACTGGCCACCGCCGCCAAGAACCTGCAAGCGCCGCTCGAACTGGTGCAGTACGTCGCCGAGCACGGCAAGCTGCCGGTGCCGAACTTCTCGGCCGGCGGCATCGCCACCCCCGCCGACGCCGCGCTGGTGATGCAGCTTGGCGCCGAGGCGGTGTTCGTAGGTTCGGGTATCTTCAAGAGCGAGGACCCCGAGGCCCGCGCGCGCGCCATCGTCAAAGCCGCCACCTACTACAACGACCCGGCCAAGTTGCTCGAGGCCAGCGCCGATCTCGGCATGGCGATGCCGGGCCTGGAAATCAGCAAGATCCCCGAGTCGGAATTGCTGCAAACTCGCGGCTGGTGATGAGCGGCCCGTTGATTGGCGTTCTCGCCCTTCAGGGCGATTTCGAAGCCCACCGCAAGGCCCTGGCGCGAGCCGGGGCCCGCGCGGTGGAGGTGCGCACGGCGGGGGAACTGGCGGGCGTCGCCGGCTTGGTGATCCCCGGCGGCGAAAGCACCACCATGTTGAAACTGTTGCGGATCGAAAACCTGCTGGAGCCGCTGCGCGAGTTCGGCGCGGCGCGCCCCATCTTCGGCACCTGCGCGGGGGCCATCCTGCTCGCGGCCACGGTGACCCACCCAGCGCAGGAAAGCCTCGCGTTGATGGACATCGACGTGGAACGCAACGCCTACGGCCGGCAACTCGACAGCCACGTAGCCACGATTGACGACGCCGAGGGCGGTCCGCTGGAGGCCGTCTTCATCCGCGCTCCCATCATCCGGCGCGCGGGGCCGCAGGTGCACGTGTTGGCCAGCTACCGCGGCGCCCCGGTTCTGGTGGAACAGGGCCTCCACGTGGCGGCCACGTTTCATCCCGAGTTAAGCGCGGACGACCGCGTGCACCGCCGGTTTGTCGGGAAGGTGGAGTCGTGAAGCGGGTTCTCTTTGTTTGCGTGGGGAACTCCTGCCGCAGCCAGATGGCCGAGGGATTCGCGCGCGCCTTGGGCGAGGGCGTCTGGGATGTGGAGAGCGCGGGCCTGGCCCCGGCCGTGAACATCGCGCCGCCGGTCCGCGTGGTGATGGACGAAAAGGGCGTCGGCCTGGGCGAACAGTTCCCCAAGCCGATCCAATGGGTGCGCCCGGAGGCCTTCGACCTGATCGTGAATATCAGCGGCTACCCTTTGCCGGACGGCATTCCCACGCCGGTACGCGAATGGAAGGTGGACGACCCCATCGGGAAGAATCTCAAGGTCTACCGCCGCGTGCGGGACGAGATCGAGGCGCTGGTGCGCGGGCTGCTCGACGAGTTGCGGGCGGCCGCGCGCGTCAGCTGAGGCGCGAAATTTGACACCGCCCAGCGCGTAAACGACAATGTAAAAGTAGCTGCCTCGCGTGCGGATGTGGCGGAATTGGCAGACGCGCATGGTTCAGGTCCATGTGTCCGCAAGGACGTGGGGGTTCAAGTCCCTTCATCCGCACCAAACCGGTTTAACCCGTATAAGCCCCGCCTCCCTACTGCAGCCGTAGCGCTCCTCGCTTTCCCAGCCGGTCTTGGCAGCGGCCGATTTCCACGTCATCTCCACTTCGGCCGAAAGGGAACAATGGAGGGCACTTCCTTGTATCCGGCAGGAACGCGGAAAAGGTTGGCCTCCGGTGGCCCAAGAGTGTATGAATCCACAACCATGTGGTACTGTGAGGTCACCAACCCCAGGAAGCCCCGCGTCACCATTTTGAAGCTCATCTGCTGGCATCCGATGGATGGGGCAAAGTAGACTTCATAGTCCGCTCCCCGGGAGTCACGGCCACTGTACCCAACAACGTTAACGCCTGCGATGTTCGAGGCGGGAAGACGGCCGGACAGGTACAGGTAGTGAGACGCCGTGTGTGAACACTCGGAGTCGTCTTCTTCCCAGTAGAGCCCTTTTCGGGTTCCCCCTGGACGCGTTTCGTACACGCGGTGTCCGTGGTCGATGGTCACGGCGCGACCTTCGGTGCGTAGCAAGAGCGCCGTTAGCCGGAACGTCGTTCCCATTCCCGGCAACTGCCACCAGCGACGCCGATTGCCGGCCATCGTGTTGGATTCCGAACCCGCTCGATCAATCGCTTCGATCCTCTCGATGGAACTGATACGGTCGAATCCAAGGGCACGACCGAAGGAGTACTCCCGGTACCGCACTGTGCGGCATGGGGTCTGCACGAACTCAACCACGCAGCCGCCCGCTCCGTTCCACTTCAGCGGATTGTGGCTCTCGATGCCGGACGGCTGTTCAGCCGCAATCAGCCGAAACATGGCGCCCGGCACAACCGTGCCGGCTAAGCTCAAAAGACACACGACCCGGCACATCGGCATACCCCGTAGCAGCAAACCACAACTCACTTCCAGGCTGTTAGACGCTATTGCCGTACGTGTTGTTCCGGAATTGCCGATCTGCGTTTCCCGGATCCGTGGTTGCCATCCCACGTGTCACAGCTCAGGACCTGCCCCCGAGGGCTTAGGGCTACCGTGACTTACCTCCCCTTATCGCAGACACCCGTGAAGCCGAGCCAGTGTCCTCACCTGCAACGTGCGTCCGCCCGCGAGCAGGAACGCCCAGTCGCCTACCCCACCCTCTCCCCCTTCCGCACCTGACCGGGGATCAGGAAGGTCCTGACGAGTTCGCCTTCTTCGCACACGGACATCGCGGAGAATCGCTTGTATCAAGCGCCGTGGGGCACTTCGGGTTCCGTGTCCAGCCACCCGGCAAACAGCTTCAACTGGGACGCCGGGATCTTGCGGCTCTGCACGCGGTCCAGATGCCAAAACAGAGCCGGGGGAACGCTCTGGCGTCGCACGCGCGGCACACGTGGGCGCATGGGTCACGCCGGTGTGGATTCACGGATTGCACACACCCACGTCCGCCGACCTCAGGCGCCGGGCGCGATATACTCAATCGGACCGGCGCACGACGCCGGTCGCGCCGCGCCCCTGGCACGGGCAGCGGCAGGAAGGAAGTGGATCATGCATCGAAGGACATTCTTGAACGCACTACTTACCGGCGCCGGAGCCGCAGCTCTGAGCCGACAGCGGGCCCTCGCCGCTCTGCCGAAGATGAAGATCACGCGCGTGCGCTACTACGCGCCCGGCCGGCAGCCCCGCAAAGGCGTGCAGAGCCTGCTGTCCAGTTCCAACGTCATCTGCGTCGATACCGACGCCGGCATTACGGGGCTCGGCGAAGGCGGCACCAGAGACACGCTGGAACACTGCGCCTCCGCGCTCATCGGGCAGGACCCAAGCCGCATCGAGTTGCACTGGCAGAACATGTTCCGGGGAAACTTCTATCCCACCGGCAAGGAAAAACTCCACGCGCTCGGCGGGCTGGACATCGCGCTGTGGGACATCAAGGCCAAGGCGCTCGGCGTGCCGGTCTACGAACTGCTGGGCGGGCGTTCGCGCGAGTCTTGCGACACCTACACGATCTTTCCGGTGAAGACTACCTGGAAAGAAGCCGCGCGGGAATGCATGGAAGCCGGCTTCAGTTGTTTCCGCACCGAGGTGATCGGCGCGGGCCTTCCCGAAGGGCGAACCAGCGGGCGCAACTCCACCAACTGGAACCCGCGCGCGGCCGTGATGGCGACGCTCAAGATCTGCCAGGAGGCGCGCGAGGGCGTCGGGCCGGACGGCGACTGGCTTCTGGACTGCCACGGGAAGCTGGACTGGATGGATTCGGTCACGCTGGCCAACCTGGTGGAACCGCTACGGCCGTTCTTCGTCGAGGACATGGTTCGGCCGGGAGCGGAGGCGTTGTACCGCGACATACGGCCGCTCACGAAGGTGCCCATCGCGACGGCCGACGGCGGCAAGTTTGAGATCCATGAACTGATCGAACAGAAGCTGGTCAACCACGTGCGCGTGATGATTCCCAACTGCGGCGGCATCACCGAGTACATGAAGATCGCCAGCATGTGCGAAACGCACCTGGCCGCCTTGAGCCCGCACACCACCGGGCCGATCGCCACGGCCGCCGAGGTGCACGTGGCCGCGGCCACGACGGTTCCTTTCCTGCTTCAGAACTCGGGGGCGCGGACCGCGCCGTACCTGCCGCAATGCGTGGACTTCCGCAAGGGCCGGACTTATGTGAACGACCGGCCGGGCCTGGGCGTCGAGTTCGATCCCAAGGAGGCCACGCTGATTTGCGAGGTCACCGAACCCGGGAACCTGGGAGGCATGTACCGCACCGACGGGTCGTACACGAACTGGTAGGAACCGCCAGAATTCGATCTGGTCCCCGGCGGCGGGCACTTCGACACCGGCCGGCGCGGCCCTGCTTGATCTGTGCGTCTTTCCGGTCCAGCGTGCGGCGCCGCTTCTTCCCGTTTGTCTATCTGCCTGCCGCCAGGCCGTTCACATACTGGGTCAACAACGCGACGCCGGCATCCTGAATGCCGCGTTCGGCGCAGCCCGGCTTCAGGCGCGACCCTAGGACTTGAAACGTGTAGCGGCCATAGGCGTCATCGGTGGCGATGTAGCCGGAGGCCGCCGACCCGCTGGCCAGCCCAAGAAACACGGTGTTGGCCAGCGGCGACTTCGCCTTCAACCCCTGGCCGATCGCCGTGTAGACTTCCCCGTTTACCCCAATCAGGCCGACGTTCCCTATCCCCAGCAGCCGGACGTTTATGGTGACGTCCGCCGCGTCTTCGTAGGCGCCCGGCTGGCCTTCGCGCGGCCCTTTGTCGATACGCACGCGGCCCGCGCAGGTGACCGTCTTCTGCGATCCCGCAATCCGCACCTCGCCGGTTCCCGCCGGCATGTTGTTGACGACCCGCAGAACTTCCTCCGCCAGCATGATCCCTTCGGCTTCGATGAACTTCTCCACCGCGTCGGCCGCCTTTGCGTCCAGCGCCACCATCGGGCGGCCGCCCTCGCGGATCTCGGTCTCCACCTGCTCACGAACCAACGGCTGTCCGCGGTACTCCTGCCCGCCGCGTTGAAGCATGGCCGCGGCCGAGGCCCGAAGGTACAGCGGGTTCTGGTCGCCCGAAGCGCCCTGTGAGAACATGGCTACGGCCTTGTCGCCGTAAACCTGTTCGATATGGCGGGCTGCCGCACCGGGATAGTCGGCGCTGGTGATGCCGCACAGATACAGGTTCACAGGATGCATGGCGTAGCTGAAATACAGTGCGATCACCTCTCCCGAAGGAGACTCAAACTTGACCACCGGCACGGACTTGTCGGAAGGAGCCGTGAGGTTGGCATCCTGCGTCCACAACCGCGTCTGCGGATTGATCGCGTCGCGGTTCACATTCAGGTAGGACGTTCCGCTGCCGTAGGACATACGAGCCGGCTGGAGTTTCGACCGGGCTTCCCGAACGGCCTGAAGCGCCACCTCTTCCAGTGGCGAGGGTCCCTGTTGCCGCGGCGGAGCACCGGCGGTGCGCGCGCCCGGCGCCGGACCGCCCATCCCCGCGCTGTGCGAGTGCGTCGAGGTGACCATCACGTTTTCCAGCGGGCAGTTCAACTCCGCAGCGACCTTCGGTGCGACCGAGGCAGGCGCGCTACCGTCGGCGTTGATGAATGCCGCGCGGGTCACCCCGTCATCAATCACGATGGCTCGCAAATAGAGCTTCTCATGCTCGTATTTGCCGGTCGGAGGCGTTGCCGGCGGCGGCGTGAACTTCGTGATCTCGACGCGGGCGGCGCCGGCCCGCAATGAACCGCTTTGGGCGCCGAGCGGTCCCGTTCCCAAGCAAAACGCCGCCAGCAGTGCAGCGCTCACGGAGACTGTTCTCATCTGAATTCCTTTCCTACACAGGGCGATCTCGCGGCCCCGCCCATGCCGCGCACCCACGCCGCCGGAAAGGCCGGACTGCACCATCGAGCCTAACAGGAGTGGGGCCCCTTTCTCCACCGCCGGTGGCGGAACGCGGCGTCCCTGGAGCCGGACCTCGGCCCGCGTCACGTCCTACTTGGCGGGCTTAAACAGCCGCGGCGCGAAGTCGGCCAGCGCGATCCGCCAGAAGGCCCATTCGTGGCCGTAACCGGGGACTTCCCAGTAGGTCGCGTTCACGCCCTTGGACTGGAGGAGCTTCTTGAGATCGTTGTGCGTAGTGATGAGGCCGTCTTCGGTCCCAATCGCCACATAGAACAGGCGCAGCTTCGAGTTGGCGTCCGCGTTCATCTGCGGAAGGTGCGCGGCGAACTTCGCGGGATCGATGGTGCGCGTGATGTCGGGGCCGCGCAACTTGGCGGCGTTGGCGGGCGCGGGGATGGGCACGCCCACGTCGGGCAGCAGCACGTAGCCGCCGCTGAACCCTCCCACCCAGGCGAACTTGTCCAGGTTGTTGAAGGCCGCATAGAATGTCTGCGCGCCGCCCATCGAAAGCCCCGCGATGGCCCGGTTCTCGCGGCCGGCCAAGGTGCGGTAGTTCTTGTCGACGAACGGAATCACGTCAGCCACCAGGCTGCGCGGAAAGTTCAGGATGACGGGGATGTTGGCGGCGCCCGCGCCGGAAGCCTCGATGCCGGGCGCTCGCGGTGCGGCCGGCATCGGGGGAGCCTCCACGTAATCCTGGGAGGCTTTCTGTAGCGCGTTGCCGTTGGTCATCACGACGATCATCGGCCGCGCCTTACCTTGCGCGATGAGGTTGTCCAGGATGAGCGGGGCGCGCCCGAGATTGGTCCAGGCGTCTTCGTCTCCGCCGCCGCCGTGCAAAAGATAAAAGACCGGATAGCGCGTGTTCCCGCTGGTCTCATACCCTGGAGGCGTGTAGACGTACATGCGGCGCGTGAGATTCAGCGACGGCGATGGGCACCACACCTGCGAAACCGTCCCGTGCGGCACGTCCTTCACTCCGAAGACGGCGGAGAAGTCGCCGTCGATGCGCAACGAACTGGAGTAACGCGCGCCGTCGCGCGACACGAAGCTATTGCGGGGGTCCAAGGCGTTGACCCCATCCACATTAAAGACGTAGGTGTAGAACTCAGGCTTCACCGGCCCGATGGTCGCCGACCAGACTCCCTGCGCGTCCTTCACCATGTCCACAGTGCTGCCCTGCGGCCAATCGGCCAGATAGCCGCCCGAGGTGTTCACGGCCTTCACCGTGACGGCTTCGGGCGCCGCGAGGCGAAGCATCACCCGCCCGTCCGGAAGGATTTCGGGCGACCTGGGCTGCGCTGCCCGGCCGGGGGCTCCCTGGGCCGCGCGGCCGGCGGCCGGCGGCGGCGCCTGCGCGAAGCCCAGGGTCAGGAATGCGGGAAACAGGACCGCGGTTGCGGCCATCCGCCGAAAGTTGCTGGTTGCCATCTTGAGTCTCTCCTTTGTCCCCCGCTCCGCCCGGCCGAGACGCCGCGACATGCTCGCGACGCTCCTTCCCTCGTCCGGACGGTACATGCACAGTGTGCGGCGTGAGCGGGCGCACAGCAAGGTGACGATCACGCATCTTACGGTATGGTGCATTGCCAAGTTCAAGAAATAAAAGACCGGGTGCGGATGGAGGGAATCGGGGTAGAATCGGACGGTGGCCGCGCGGGGCGGTTTGACCGATCGAGTGGCACGGGCGGGCAATGGGTACGTTTGGTTCGGTCGCGGACAAGACGGTCGTCCTGGAGCAGCTCGACCGAATTCTCAACAGCCCAGCTTTCCGCAACAGCCGCCGTTACCCCTCCTTTTTACGCCATGTCGTCGAGCGAACCCTGGAGGGCCGCACCGGTGAACTCAAGGAGCGTTCCGTCGGGGTGGAGGTATTCGGCCGCCCGGCTGATTACGACACCAACGCCGACCCGATCGTAAGGGTCACCGCCGGCGAAGTGCGAAACCGGATCGCGCGTTACTACCATGAACCGGGCCATGCGCGGGAACTGCGCATCGAGCTACCGCCGGGGTCCTACGTCCCCGAATTCCGCGTTCCGGCGGCGGACGAACCGCCCCCGGCACCCGAACCCGACGCTACGGTTGCACCCGCGGTGACTTGGGCAAGGCGTTCGCCGCGGGGGTTCGCGGTTGCCCTTCTTGCCCTGGCCGCCCTGACGGCGGCGCTGGTCCTGTGGCGGCCTTGGGACGGGACGCGGGTGTTCAACCGGTTCTGGTCGCCATTGGTCGAGGGAGGTTCTCCAGTCACCGTGTGCCTGGCGCGCGCCCCAAACTCGGACCCGGCCGCCGGAGGTCCCGCCGATATCGGGTGGCCCGATGTGTCGGCGGCGGCCAGTGCCGTCGCCGCCATCCAGCGAGCCGGCGGGAGGCACCGGCTGCGATTGGGCGACGATGTGACCTTCGACGACCTGCGGCGCGCCCCAGCCGTACTGGTGGGGGCGTTCAACGACATCTGGACCCTGCGGCTGACCGAAGACCTGCGCTTCGAACCGCAGCGCGACGGCAGCCGGCGCTGGATCCTGGACCGGAAAGACCCGGCCTCGCGAGCCTGGAGCGTGGACCTGCCCGACGGAGCCGCCGGACGGGACCGTGCCCGCCGCTCCGACTACGCCGTGGTGTCGCGCCTGCTCCCCGCCCGCACCGGCAGTCCTATCGTGATGCTGGCGGGGCTGACCGGGTTCGGCACGTCGATCGCGGGCGAGTTTGTCGCCACGCCGGAGTTCCTCGACCGGCTGGCCGGCGTTGCGCCGCCGGGTTGGGAGCGCGGGAATCTCCAGGTCGTCCTGGAAACCGAAGTGATTGACGGCCACGCAGGTCCGCCCCGGATCGCCGCCGTGCACGCCTGGTAGGCTTGCGGTTCCGGGCGGACGCCTGCATCGGCGTCTTCCTCAAATCCTCCGCGGCGAGCGCCGATATCAGCAATGTGATCTCGCTGAAGAAGTACATCGAGTCCAACTCGGAGGAACTGCTTAGGTCGGCCCTGGCTTCCTACCGCACCGCCCTTGGCGCCATGGGGGATTGCGGGGTGGAAGCGTGCCCCACCACTGGCCACCAGATGCGGCAGAGCCTATTGAACCTGGAACAGGCATTGACCTCGGAACTGACCGCGCAACGGATCGACGAAACCGGCCGCAAGGTGCAGGAGGAACTGCGTCAATGGGGACAAAGCGCGGCCGAGTTCTACCGCGAAAAGACCGGCGAGTTGAAAGAGATCATGCTGATTCTGGCACGCACGGGCGAGGCCATGGGCGAACGCGACCAGCGCTACGCCACCCAGTTGCGCGACTTCACCACCCGGCTGGGCGCCATCAGCACGCTGCAAGACCTGAGCCAGATCCGCGGCTCGCTGGCGACCAGCGCCAACGATCTGAAAGCGTGCGCCGAAAAGATGATCCAGGAAGGCCAGGCGACGGCGGCGCGCCTGAAGGAAGACGCCGGCAAGTTCCAGGCGCGGCTGGATGAGGCCGAGCGGGCGGCCTCGACCGATTCTCTCACCGGCTTAGTGAGCCGGCGGCGGGTGGAAGCGGCCATTGAAACGCGCATCTCGCTGGGCCGCAGTTTCTCAATCTTCCTGCTGGACCTGAACGGCTTCAAGCGGGTGAACGACGCCTACGGGCACCCGACCGGCGACGAAGTGCTCAAGCAGTTTGCCGCGGAGATGAAGTCCGCTTTCCGCACCACGGACGTGGTGGGCCGGTGGGGCGGCGACGAGTTCGTGGTGGTCCTCGACGCCGGCATGGAGCAGGCCGGGCCGTACGCCGACCGCATCCGGAAATGGGTCTTCGGCGAATACACCGTCGCGGTGCACGGCGCGCCGCAGAAGGTCCAGGTGGAAGCGGCCATGAGCCTGGCCACGTGGAAAGAGGGGGAGACCATGGCCGAGCTAATCGAGCGCGCCGACGCCGCCATGTACGAAGAGAAGCGGCGGCAAGCCGTGCCCCCTCCCAAAACCGCCGGTTAGCGCGATTCAGCGCCCCCGGGCGCCGCCGACGGATCAGGACTCCCACTCGCGCTCCAGCAGGCGCGCGTACTCGCCGCTGGCGAAAATCTCGAAGTGGAACTCGCGCGGTTGGAGGCGCGCGAAACTAGCCGACTGCATCCAGCACTCAAACAGCGCGTCGGCGTAGCGATGGTGCTGCCGCAGGAAGGCGTCGCCGAGTTCCTCCCGCTCCGGCACGGTCCGGAAAACCGCGTGAATGCCGAGGGCGCGCCGGAAGATCGCCTTGTGGTCGCTGACGCCCCAGCGTTGCAGCTTTTCGCAAACCGGCGCGGGCGGAAACTCGACCAGCAGCTCAGCGAAGCTCTGCGGCTCAGCCCCCAGGGTGCGCAGTTGCGGCTCCCGGGCGGCGTGTTCCATGCATTGTTCGAGCCAACGCAGCACGTCCTTGCCGAGGTAGAACAACATCTTGACTTCGCAGTACCGTCCGTCGAGCGCCCGCCGGACCAACTCCTCGGTGGGGGTTTTCTCCTCGGCCGGGAGCATCCCGTGCAGAATCAAGCTGGCCCGGGCGCTCATCGAAAGACGTTCGGGCGATTGCGCGTCGGAAAACGGATGCAGGATGAGAGGCGGCAACGCGCGGGTGCCGGAGTTTTGCGCTGGATAGTCCATTCCCTATGTGCTTTATCGGCGGGAAGCGGCCGGGTGTTATCTCTTTTTTCGAATGAAGCCGGGGCGCCCGCGAGCGTTGGCCAGATCCTCGGCCGCCGTGCCGGCCAGAGCGGCCACCTCGGCCGCTCCGCGCGCGTCGAGGCGGTCCCAGGTGTCACCGGGGGTGTGGTACTCGGCGTGGTGGCCGGTGAAGAAGAACAAGACCGGGATCCGCTTCGGGAGGAACGAAAACTGGTCGCTGGAGCCGTAGCCGCCGCTGTCGGACGTGTTCAACGTCAGGTCGCGCCCGCGGTTGGCGCGTTTGAGCACGGCGTCAAACCCTTTGCCGGTGTTGGCCCCGCCAACGAACACTTCCCGGCCGCGCAAGCGTCCGATCATGTCCATGTTTATCATGGCGATAGCCTTCTCAAGCGGAAGCACTGGATGATCAACGAAATAGTTCGCGCCGACCAAGCCGATCTCCTCCGCCGCGAAGGCTACCAGCAGCACGGCGCGGCGCTGTGGCGGGCGTGAGGCGAACCAGCGGGCCAACTCGATGACGGCCGCGGTGCCCGAAGCGTTGTCGTCGGCGCCGTAGTGGATCAGGCCCTTCCCGTTGGAGGACATCGTGAACTGCTCGCCCAGGCCCACGTGATCGTAGTGCGCGCCGATGACGACGTATTCGCCGGTCTGGCCGGGCACGAGAGCGGCCACGTTGAATACGGTCCGCGTCTCTTGCACGACATCGGTGACGATCTCGACGCGAAAGGACGAGGGCAGCGCGAAGGAACGCGGGCGCAGGTCGCGGTCGATTCCGTTCACGATGCCGTCCAGGCTGCGCCCGGCCTGCCGCAGCCACTCGGCGGCGACCTGCGCCTTCACCTCGACGAACGGTAACCCGGCCGGCGGCGGGCCCGGAAGAGCGGAAAACGGTGTGAGTTCACCGGAGTCGCTCGGGTGATTCGGCTTGTCCTGTATGTAGAGCACGCCGGCCGCACCGTGCGCCCGGGCGTTCGCGGCTTTGGCCTGAAGCTGGCCGTGATTGGTATAGACACGCCCGCTGAAGACGCTGCGGGCATCGAACTCCTGCGGTTCGTGGCGGAGGATCAGGACGACCTTGCCCCGGGCATCGATGCCTCGGTAGTCGTCGTAGCCGTACTCGAGCGCCGTGATCCCGTAGCCGGCAAACACCACCGGGGCGGCGAGGCGTCCGGAGGAGGAAAAGGGCAGCGGGCGGAAGTCCTCGTCGAACTTGAGCGCGGTGCGTTTCGCGCCGTCGAGGACCTCGAATGCGTTGCCTTCGCCCAGCCGCGCCGAGACGGTGATGGGCAGGGGTTGAAGATAGTCCTCCGCTAGAGGTTTCAGGCCGAATTCCTTGAATTTGCTGGCGATATACCGCGCGGCGTCGTCCGCCTCGGGGGTACCCGAGGCGCGACCGCGCATGGCGTCTGAGGCCAGGACCTTGACGTGTTCCAGGTAGCGTTCCGGATCGACCTCAGCCGCCCGAAGAAAGGCCCCCGCCAGCAGCAGAGCCGCGGGGAGTAGCGTCGAAAACCGCCTGGCAACGCGGGGGCGGGTCACTTGGGACGGAGCGGCGAGGGGAGGCTCACCGAGCAGCAGTCTTTGTCACCGGCGTTGTTGGCCGTCTTCTGGTACACGATCTCGCTGTCGATAATCTCGCGCATTTGGTCCCAGGAAAGCTGCGCCGCGATCCGCCGGCCGTTGATGAACAGCGTCGGCGTCGCATTCAGGTTCAGGCTGCGGGCGAGCGCCACCGACATCGCGATCTCGCCCTCCATCACATTGCTGTCCAGGCACCGGTTCATCTGGAGGGCATCCACGCCCTTGGACTGGGCGAAGGCGATTACCTTTTCTTTCAGGTTCTCCGGGGTGATCTGAGGCGCCTGCGCGAAGACCCAGTCGTGATAATCCCAGTAGGACGCTTCTCCCTGTTGCAGGAAGCAGCGCCCCGCCATGGCCGCCGCCTTGGCCCAGGGGTGAATCTGCTCCAGCGGGAATTCCTGCAAGTACAGGCGCACCTCCTTGGGGTAGGTGGCCAGCAGGTTCTTGCGGAGCATCTGCGCCTCCACGCGGCAGTAGGGGCACTGATAGTCGGTGAACAGCACCAGGACGACGGGCGCGCCGGGCGTGCCGAGGCTGGGCCCGTTGAGGGAGGTCAGCTTATCGAGGTCGGCGCGGAAGGGGTTATCGGTGATGTCGTAGACGGTTCCCTGGATGATGCTCTTGCCGTCCTTGGAAACCAGGAAAGGCTGTTCGACGCTGGCGCCCTCGGCCGAGGCCTTGACGATAACCTCGCTCAGCCCGGCGACCGGAGAGGGTTTGGGCGCGCCGATTTCAACCTTAACCTCGCCGCCCCAGGCGTAGAGGTGGCGAACATACGCTTCCAGGGTGGCCTTGTCGAAGGCCGACTTGGCGGCCGCCGGTTTCGAGGGAGCAGGTTTCTGGCACGCCGCCGGCATTCCGGCGAGCGTTAACAGCAGCAGGCAGAGACACCAACGTTTCGGCATCACGGGCATATGCTCCATTGTACCTGTCCGGGCCGCGCCGCCCGCACATGTGTCACCAGACAGGAAACCGAAGAGGACTCCCGCGCCGCCGGGAGATGTGATACCAGTAAGGGATGCTGCGCGACCGGGCTTTGGTTCCACTCAGCCGGCAACACCACAACGCCCTGGCGCTGTGCGTCCTGACCAGCCGCACGCTGGAAGCGGAGTCTGGCGCCGAGACGGTCGCCCGGCTCTCGTCCAAGGCGGTCGACCGCTACGATATGGAGATCGCCAACCACTTCGCCATCGAAGAGGAGTTGGTGTTTCCGGCGGCCGAAGGGGAGTTGGGCGAGTGCGCGCCGGTCGCCGGCCTGATCGCCGATCACCGCAGGCTCGAAGCGATGATCGAGCACCTGCGCGCCACGCCGGACGCCGGTGTCCTGCGGGAGTTCATCGCCCTTCTCCGCAGCCACGTCCGGCGCGAAGAAGAGGAGTTTTTCGAAGAGGTGCAGCGGCGTCTGCCGCGCGAGGCGCTGGATGCCCTGGGAGCGCAGATCGACGCCAGGGCGGTCCGCCTAGCGATTTGAATCATGACCAACCATCCCACAAGTACGATCATCCTGGAATCCGACCTGCCTGGGGTTCCGCTTTTGGCACGGGGCAAGGTCCGCGACGTTTATGGCGCGGGCGACAAGCTTCTGATCGTCGCCAGCGACCGTATATCCGCCTTCGACTACGTTCTGGCGACCGGCATTCCAAACAAAGGAAGGGTTCTCACCCAGCTTTCGGTTTTCTGGTTTGACTTTCTGAAGGACGTGACGCCAACCCACTTCCTGACGGCAAACGTCGATGAGTACCCAGGGGAACTGCGCCGGTTCCGCGACCAACTCGAGGGGCGCTCCATGCTTGTGAAGCGCGCACGGATGATGGACGTCGAGTGCGTGGTGCGGGGCTATCTTTCGGGTTCCGGCTGGAAGGAATACCAGAAGACGGGCGCGGTGTGCGGAATCCCGCTGCCGGCGGGACTGGTGGAGAGCGACAAGCTGCCCGAGCCGGTCTTCACCCCCTCGACCAAGGCGCAATCGGGCCACGATGAGAACATTTCCTTCGATCAGGTCGTATCTATGGTGGGAGGAGAGATGGCCGAGCGCCTGCGCGCCGCAACGTTGGGGGTTTACTCGAAGGCGGCGGCCTATGCCGAGACGCGGGGCGTTATCATC
>CAZVIK010000075.1:0-16999 GCA_964627045.1 uncultured Solibacteraceae bacterium
CTACAACCGATACATCCACTTTTTTGAGGGTGAAATTGACGACACGCTCCGGCAGGCGGTGGGGGCGTAAGATCATTAAGAGAGCGGCGGGCATCTTTGCCGAGGTGGCAGTGCTGCCCGCCTTCATCATGTAAAATGTTGCTGCTAGCAATGCTTTGGGCGTCAAGAGGGGCGAACGGAGTGGTGCAACCTGACGCTGCCGCCTCCGCTCACTGTAGCGTTGTATTCGCTATAAAGGTAAACGGCATCCATATCTCCGACGGATCAGGTGCCACGACTGTGGTCTATTTGCACGAGAATTCGAAAGCCATAAATCTGAGCGAATGGGCGCCGAAATCGTAAGCGTTCCGGCCACAGGCGTTACGACGCTGTACGCATCGCAACCTCTTGAACGAGGACCAACGACGGGTTCTACCATTAAACGACCAACAATTGAACAGCAGTGCACGGGTGACGGTTTGATACGCCCCGGAAGGTTACATGTGTTTTTTTCACATTGCGTTGTGGAGCGCTGCGCCGGTGGGCCCTGCCCCGTCCGCTGAAGGTCGGGGAGCCCGCGCGGTGCTTTCAATCCTGCCCATCGTACGGATGGACACTCACGAATACGATTATATGTACCTACACGGCTATACGCTGGGCAGCGAATGGGTGTACAGGAATCCGTATCTCCCCGAGGTAAAAGAGGGCGCGAATACGACTTTCTACGGACGCGTCTGGGACTTTGAAAGCACCACTTACCGGCTTACGGACGACGAAATCACGGTCGCGGACATCATGAGGGGCATGTCGAAATACGTCGATACGGCATCGATGTCTACAGCTTCGCGGAAGACGCGCAGGACCAGTACATGCTGCTCGTGATCGACAAGGCCATCGTGGAAGGAAAGCTCGTCATGATGGAAACACAGGCCTGGGCCAGATGATCGACGGCGGAGTCCCATGAAATTGGTGGAATCCGGGTCGCCGAATGGCGTTCCATGCGGCGACCCGGCAGAGCAGAATGCTCTGTAATGTTCGTTGGAAAGAACATCATCCAAAGGACCACGAAGACGGCGTCCGGAAAGCGGGTGATCCCGTTGAACAGTCGGGCTGTGGATGCTATCCAGCACCTCAAGGCCCAGCAGGTAGCGGGTTGCCACTGCGTTCTCGCCACCCTGACCGGGAAGAACTTGAGTTATCGGAACCTGCTGGCCACGATGGAGAAGGCCTGCGAAGCGGCGGGCGTGGAGCACCGCGGCCTGCACGCGCTGCGGCATTCGTTCGCCAGCAACCTATATGCGTGTGGTGTCGAGATCAAGGTTATCTCCAAGTTGTTAGGGCACGCCAGCACGCAGATCACATACGACAGATACGTCCACTTCTGTTACTATATATTTGCGCATAACCACAGCAGCCAGTGGTGGTCTGTCGCATCCCTTGCCTAAGCTGTAGAATGGGAGCGTAATGGTCTGACATTCCACTTCATGGGCTGATACGCCCGTCTCGAAGTCAGTCAGCCATCCTCCCATTCGCAGCGTTCGATTTGTGCAGGTAGAGCCACCGGGGACACCGGAGCGTTCGCGTCAGCAAACAGATAGAATCGGCAATGGGAAAAGATGGCCTTGCCCATTGCAAATCTGTTTACAGGAGCGTGTCCCATGAACGCAGTCGGAATCGATGTCTCCAAGGGAAAGAGTATGGTTGCCGTGCTCCGTCCGCTTGGCGTTGTGGTGGCGAAACCCTTTGAGGTCTCTCACACTGCCGCTGAACTGGGAAAGCTGGCAGACTTTCTGAAGAGCCTCGACGGTGACACGAAGGTCATCATGGAGCATACTGGGCGCTACTACGAGCCTGTTGCCCAAGTGATCCATGGTCGGGGACTGTCCGCAGCCTGCCATAGTCGCCGGTGAGAACGACCGGAGCGCTTCGTTCCACCTAGATTTCGATCTCTTTCGCGCGGGCGATGCCTCTGGCGGATCGAACCGTGTCATCCAGCGCGTCGCCCAGGTCAACTGTCTGCATTTCAATTGGGAAATCGACTTTCTCAAGCCTGGTCAGGTCCATGAGGTCATTGACCAACCGTCCGAGCGCAATCGTCGTCAACCTCATCAACAACAGATCCAGAAAGGCCCTCGGTTGGCTCTCTCCCGCTCAGGTGTTGCACTTCGCTTGATAATCTGCCTCTGAGAATTGGCGATGGAACCATGATGCACGCGCCCTTCCTCACCCGGCCAAGATGCGCTCCACCACCAGTTTCCGGAACGCGGGCGTCAACGCGCAGAAGTAGGCCGTGAAGCCGGTCACGCGCACCACCAGGTCGGGATACTTCTCCGGCTCCTTGTCGGCCTCCAGGATCTGGTCGTTGTCGATGATGTTGATGTTCAGCAGCGTCGCGCCCTGCTTGAACAGCGTCACGATGTAATCGGCGATCTTCCGAACCGCCTCCTCGCCGTCGCCGATGCCCGGATCGAGCTCCAACTGCACCGGCGCGGTGTTGCCGTAGCCCGGCTGGATTTCGCAGATCGAGTTGCTCATGGCGGTCAGCGCGCCGTCCTTGCGGAAGCCGGGGTGCGGGTTCGCGCCGTGGTTGATGGGCTGAGCGGCGTGCCTGCCATTGGGCGTGGCGCCCACCATCTTGCCCAGCGTGATCGTGTTCGACCAGCTGAACCAGCCGGGGATGAATACATAATTCTCACTCTGATAGCGCCCATCCATGCGCCGCACTTGATCTGAAAAGGATTCCGATATGCGCTGCGCCCAGGCGTCGCCGATCGTGTTTCCCCCGCCGTAGCGCGGGCTGGCGGCCATCATCCGGCGCACGCGCTCGCCGTCCGGCAGCGAAAAATCTGTTTTGAGGTGCCGATGCAGCTCGTCCCAGCCGATCAGGTCCTCGCGCTCCACGCGCTGCTCCAGCGCCGCAAACGAATCGGCCACCGTGGCGATGCCCGCGCCGTCGATGCACATGTTGTAGTACGTGGCGCCGCCCGCGCTCACGTCCTTGCCCTTCTCGATGGGGCCGTGGCTCAGCAGGTTCAGCACCAGCTCCGGCTCGTTGAACTGCTGGTAACGAAGATGAAACGCGATGCCCTCGGCGGTGGCCTCGACGGCGCGCGCCATGTGTGCCTCATACAGCGCCCACAGCCGCGCAAGGGACCGCTCCTCCCCTGCCATCATCTCGTCCAGCGCCACCTCAAACACCTTCAGGGCGTTGATCTTCACACAGTCGTTCAGCGTGTATTCGAGCCCGGGCAGGCTCATCCAGTGGCAGCCCACGGCGATGCGCCGCGACGCCAGATCGCGCGAATACCCAAGCTTCATGAAGCCGCGCGTCAGCGCGTCGTCGCCGGAGAAGCGGGGCCAGCCGTTCTTGTACTTGAACAGGCAACGGACGGCGGTCAGCAGAAAATCGCGGTCGATCTTATCGTGCACGCGCACGGTGATGTTGCAGGCCGAATCCAGCATCTCAGCGGCTTCCAGCACCATGTAGCTGAAGCCCGTCTGCAAATCGTTTCCCTCGCCGTCTACACCGCCCACCTGATAGTAGTGCGGATCGTTCAGCAGCAGGCACGCCAGATAGAACAGCGCCTCCTCGCGCGTGATCCGGCCCGCGGCCAGGTCGGCGTCGTAGTATCGCTTGACGACCACGTCCAGCTGGAAGCCCGCGCCGTCGCGGTTGTAGGTGCGGCTGGCCATGTTGAACCAGCACACCCACTGGCAGGCCTCGCGCATCGTGCGCGGCGGATCACTCAAAATATTTCGATTGACCCGGGCCATCTGGATCAGGTTTTCTTTCAGCACCGGGTGTTGTTCCACTTCGGCCAGGCGCAGGCACTCGTCCGCCGCGCGCGCGATCCAGGCCTGTATGCCCTGAACCACCAGCTGCTCGGCGTCGTAAAACTCGTTCCGGCCCGGGTTCTTCAGGCGGTATTCCTCGATCTTGTCCAGCAGTCCGCCCCACCCGAGCGACAAACCGATCTCAAAATCCGCCGCGAAGTGCGCGTCCGAGCCGATGCCGGGCACGATGCCGTACAGCTGCTGGCGCGCCTTTAGGTGGTCGTAGCTGTAGTCGGGATTCCAGGTCTTGCCGCCCTGCTTCTCGTCCATCCAGATCATGGCAAACATCCAGCGGCAACTGAACGCGTCCACCGGGTCGATGTAGAGCGGGTGCTCGGTCATCAGCTTGTAGAAGTTGCGCGACCAGCCCTGGTAGCCGTACCACGAGCCGTTCCCGTGGTTGGGCTCGCACTGGAAGCGGTAGTCCTCCGGCGGCAGCACGCAGCCGTAGTCGTCGCCGTCGCGGTACACCGCCACGCGCGACTTTTTGCGTGTCTCCTCGATCTTGCGCTGCCGAAGCAGCGCCATGCGCTCCCGATAGCCCATCTTTGTGTCCGCCGGAATCAGGTTCACCGGACAGTTCATGCAATCTTCCTCCCTTCACTCGATTCTAACTGGCAGCCCGCCCGATTCGGCAGCCGCCTTCAACCGCTCGGCCAGTTCCATATCCTGCGGGCGCGCGCCAGCGAACGGGTCGTCCAGCCCCAGCGCGCCGTACTTGCCCGCGCCCAACGGGTTGAACCGCAGCAGCTCGTAGTATTCGGGCGCGCGAGATAGCGAGCCGAGAAAGCCTGCGATCTGGGCGATTTCGGCCTCGGAATCGTTCACGCCCGGCACCAGCGGCGTGCGCACGATGTACGGAAACCGCCCCTCGGCCACGCGCCGCGCGTTGCTGAGGATCGTTTCGTTGCCCGCGCCCGTCCATTTCCGGTGCGCGCCCGGATCCATCAGCTTGATGTCGAACATCACCAAGTCCAGCAGCGCCAGCGCGGGCCCAAGCTGTGCCCACGGAAGCAGCAGGTTGGTCTCGATGGCCGTTTGGATGCCCTCGTCCCGGCAGGCGGCCAGCAGCGCCAGCAGAAACCCCATCTGCACGGTGCATTCGCCGCCGCTCAGCGTCACCCCGCCGCCCGATTGCAGGTAATAAGCCTTGTCTTGCACGATCTCTTCCATCACCTGACCCACCGTCATTTCGGCGCCCGCCATCTGGATCGCGCCCGAATGGCACACCCGGACGCACGCGCCGCAGTCGGTGCAGCGCGGATTCGTAAGCACGTTCGCCCCCGAACCTGTATACATTTCCGCCCGATCCAAAGTTGGACACACCGCGATGCACGCGCCGCAGCCGATGCAGCGGTCGGGGTAGCTCATCCGCTGCGGGCGCACCCCCAGCGTCTCCGGGTTGTGGCACCAGGCGCACGCCATGTTGCAGCCCTTGAAAAACACCGTGGTGCGGATGCCCGGGCCATCCCGAAGCGAAAACCGCTGGATTTCCGTGATGATGCCCTTCATGTCGACGTCCTCTTTCGCATTCTTAGTGTTCCTAATAAAATCCATTCAATGGTGGCAGAGGTGATGGTTTTGGCCCTCCGGCGCAAAGGGCGCGCGACGCGCTACTGGCGGTGTTAATGCTAGCGCGCACGACATATCCGGTGGGCAAAAGCAGCCCTCTGCCGCATTGAGGGGTTTTATTGGGAGCTCTTACAAAACGGTGATCTCGCGGCCCTCCCGGCCCGACTGGTACAGCGCGTCCAGCACGCGGAGCACGTTCAGCACCTCGTCCTCCTTCACCAGCAGCTCGGCCTCGCCCGCGATCACCTTCAGGAAGTGGCTGGTGGCGTGGTAGTGGCCCTCGAACTGCACGTCGCGCGGCGCGGGGATGCGCGGCGTCACGTCCACCTGGTAGCCCGCCATGTTGGTGATCAGCTGCGCCTTGGGCAGCAGCTTGACGCCGCCCTTCGTGCCGGAGATGTAGGACACGCCCGATTCCTCCGGCGCGTTCAGCGCCCAGCTGGCCTTCAGCGACAGCGTGATGCCGCCCTCGAGCCGGACGAACCCGGCCGCGAAGTCCTCCACGTCAAACTCGCTGCAATCGTACGGGCGCGGCGTGAACACGCCCGCTGGCGCGCCGCTCTCGCTCAGCGATTCCAGCAGCCCCTCGTTCTGGTCGCCCAGCTCGCGGTAGGTCTGGCCCGAAACGGCCAGCACCTTGGGCGCACCCAGAATCCACAGGATGGCGTCCAGGATGTGCACGCCGATGTCGAAGCCCGGCCCGGCGGCGTTGTATTCGGCGATGTGGAAGAAGCCCCACTTGGGGATGCCGCGCCTGCGGATGATGTTGGCCTCCACAAAATAGGGTCTGCCTACGGCGCCCGCGTCATAGAACGCCTTGGCGGCCAGCACGTTCGGGTCAAAGCGCATGGTCTGGTTGGCGCACAGCAGCTTTCCGCAGGCGCGCGCCTCGTCGTACATCTCCTTGGCGTCGGCGGCGGAAGCGCTGAGCGGCTTTTCGCACAGCACGTGCGCGCCCGCGCGCAGCGCCGCGATGGCAGCGGGTTTATGGAACCGGTTGGGCGTGCACACCGAAACGATGTCCGGCTTCTCCGCCTCCAGCATCTTCTGATAGTCCGTATAGTGGTTCGGGATTCCGTGGCGCCGGGCCGTCTCGCGCGCGGCCTGCTCGCGGTCGTCCGCGACCGCCACGATCTGAACCTGATCGGCCAGGTCCTTCCACGCCGGAATGTGCGCGGCGTTGGCGATCATGCCCGTGCCGATGATGGCAACTTTCAGCTTGTTCATGGTGCGCTCCATTTCGTCAAAAATGTTAATATTCGCCATCGAGGCACAGCCGGATGTGGTCGTGCGCTTGCCTATTATAGCGGCGCGGGTTGTCGGTGAATTCCAGTTCCACCGAGATGTTGCCCTGGTAGCCCACGTTCAGAAGCGCCTCAATCACGGCGGTGTAATCGGTGATGCCGCAGCCCGCAGGCAAGTTGCCCTTGCTGACGGCGTCGTTGTCCTTGAAGTGGACGTTAAAGATGCGTTTGCCACCCAGCATGTGGATCGTCCATTCCGGATCGATGTGCTGGTCGATCAGGTGGTTGGTGTCCAGCTGGATGCCAAAGTTGTCGTCTCCTACATCCTCCAGCACCTTCAGCATCGCGTGCGGGGTGGAGATCATGCTCAGCACGAAGCACTCGATCGACATCCGCAGCCCCATCGCCTTGGCGATCTGGAGCGCATTCTTATACTCGCCCACCAGCAGCGCCCAGTCGGCCTGATAATCGTAGTCCTTCGGCATGTGGAATCCCTGCTTGAGGGCGGGCGCGGCGGGGTTGAACTTCCACATCGTGGCGCCCTGCGGCAGCGGAACCAGCGTCGAAATGATCTTGCAGCCGATCCACTTGGCCACGTGCGCGCACTGCTCGAAGTATCTCATGTTCCTCTCGCGCACTTCTTTGGACGGGCTGTTCCAGTCGGCGGACTGGTACACCATCACGTTGGGCTCAAGCCCGATCGAGCAGGCGTGCTCGCCCAGCGCGCGCGCGTTCTGCTCGGTGAAAAACTCATCCAGCCCCTCGGGCGTAGCCAGGTAGTCCACCGCCTCAAACCCGATGGAGCGAATTTGGTCGTTGATCTTGATGAGCGAATCCCCGCTGGGCGTGTCCTCCGGAACGGGCGTCCAGCCCCAGCTGACGTTGGCTATCTTCATATGTCGTGCGCTCCTGTCGCGTTCGTTCATGATTCTGTTGCGTTCGTTCAACCGATCGTCCAGTTGATGTCCCGGGTGCGCTCCTCCTTGCCGCTGGCGGCCGATCGCACGCCCGCGTCCAGAATCTGCGCGGCAGCGATGTTGGCCTTCAGCGCCAGCAGTTCGTTCAGCGGTTCGCCGGTGTCCAAGTGGTGCAGCACTTCCTCGGCCAGGTCGGCGCGGCCTTTGGGCAGCGGGAAGTTGTCGACCTCGTACACCTCATCGGGCGTGGTGGAATAGCGGCCTTTGTACAGGTTCACCTTCACGTGCTCAAAGTGGTCGCCGTTGTCCAGGATCAGTGCGCCCTTCTCGCCCCACACGATGGGCCCAGACGGATAGCCGCTTGAGATAGTGTTCCACGTGCCCTCCAAAATCGCCACCGCCTCCGGGAACTTGACGGTGATGTTGGCGTAGTCCTCGGCGTCGCCGAAGCGATGGTTGAAGTTGGCCTTCAGCCCGAACGCGCTCTGCGGCTGGGCGTTCAGGCACCACGCCGCCAACATGCTGCCGTAGCAGCAGTAGTCCAGCATGCTGCCGCCGCCCGCCGCCGCCTGGTGCCACCACTCGCGGCCCAGCTCCTCGTCGGTCATCACCTGGCCGTAGGAGAACGGCCCCATCGAATCCGCATTGCGGTACTGGAACCGGTACGGCTTGCCGATCGCGCCCTCGTCCAGCAGCTTTTTGACCAGGTATGGCCCCTGCTGCCATGCCACGGGCCAGTTGGTGATGATCGAGGCCTTGCCCAGGCGCGACGCGCGCTCGATCTGGGCCATCTGCTCCATCGTGTAGGCTAGCGGCTTCTCCACGACCGTGTGAATACCCCGCATCAGGATCTCACTAATCACCTTGCCGTGGAACGCGTTTTCGCAGTTGCACAGTACGATGTCCGGCTTCCGGTCGAGCAAATCATGATAATCCTCGTACACGTGCTTGATTGAGCACTGCTCGATGCAGGTCTTCATGTTCACGCCGCGCGTGGAGGGCTCCTGGCTGATCGGCTCCACCAACGGCTTCACGTCGGCGCAGCCGATCCATTCCACACGTTCGGGCACCTTCAAAAACGGCTTGATTTGATCCAACACGTGCATGTGCGCAAACCCGACGAGACCGATCTTGTACTTCTTGCTCATTGCTCTGTCTCCTCTACCAATTCATCAAAATGTGGTGTGCAGCGGCACAATTCTCGCGCTCTCAATCGCCTCGGGGATGGTGCACATGATCTCGATGACGTGGCGCGCGTGCTCGGGCGGCAACCCCACGGGGCGGTCCTGCTCGATTGCGTGCACCAAATCCTGCACCACCATGCACTGGAAGAAGTCCTGCTCGGACGCCGGGATGTCCCACTCCATCGGCTGAATCCAGCCGCGGATGCCGCGCTCCGGCGCGTCCACGTATACGTCCAGTGGCATCCAGTTGCCGTTCTCCACGAACGAGATCGTGCCCTTCGTGCCGAAGATCTCCATCTGCGGCGCACGCGACGCCT
Source organism: uncultured Solibacteraceae bacterium (assembly GCA_964627045.1). Classification (GTDB taxonomy): domain Bacteria; phylum Acidobacteriota; class Terriglobia; order Bryobacterales; family Bryobacteraceae; genus CAZVIK01. The sequence continues at coordinate 9,048 of CAZVIK010000075.1, forward strand.
TCTCGCAGAACCCGGACTCCACCACCGCCATCTGGCGCGGGCCGTAGTCCAGCGTGATGATGTAGTTGTCGTACAGCTGGTCGGCCTGAATCTGCATGCCGTCAAAGCTGCCGGAGCGCACGGTGCGCACGGGCTCCGAAATCTTGGCCATGCAGCCCACGGCCTTGGCCGGGCCCAGGATGCCGGTGGTCATCGTCAGCGCATGCACGCCCATGTCATACAGCGCGCCGCTGCCCGGGCGGTGGAACCACGTGGGGTCGGCGGTGCGGAACTGAAAATACTCCGGCCCGCCGTGGCAACTGTTGGCGTGCACCTTCATGACCTCGCCGATGCAGCCGTCCTGAATCAGCTTCTTGGCGTAGCGGATGTCGGGCCTGAGCATGTGGATGGGCGAGGCGGTGTACTTCACACCCGCCGCCTTCGCGGCCTCGATCTGCTCCGTCACCTCATCCACCGTCAGCGCCACCGGCTTTTGGGAATACAGATGCTTCCCGGCCCGAAGCGTCTTCATGTTGATCTCGTGGTGCGCGGGGATGGACGTGGTGTTCATCAAAATCTCAAAATCGCACTGCGCAAGCAGCTCGTCGATGCTCGCGTACCACGCAGGCACCCCAAACTTCTCGGCGTACGCCTGGGCGCGCTCGGGCACGATGTCCGTCACGGACACAATCTCGATCTCCGGGATGCGCTTGGCCTTCGCCAGGTACGTGTTGTCCGCAATGGAGCCACAGCCGATCAGGGCCACCTTCCACTTCTTCACAGGTCGTTACCTCTCTTCTTGTATGTGTTGACAGATCCTTTATCCTTTCAGCCCGGTGCTCGCGATGCCCTGCACGAAATACTTCTGCATGGCCGCGAAGAAGAACATCACCGGGAACGAAAGCAGAAATACGCCCGCCAGCGTCAGGTTTTCGCGCTGGAAGTGTGCGTTGTTCACCGTCTGCAGACCCACCACCAGCGTGTATTTGCTGGTCGTGTTGATGTAGGTGGACGGGATCAGGTACGAATTCCAGGTGCCGGCGAAGTTGAAGATCAGGATCGTGGCGATCAGCACGCCCGATATGGGCAGCACGATTCGGAAATACGTGCCCATCCGGCCCAGCCCGTCGATGCGCGCGGCCTCCTCCAGCTCTGCCGGGATGCCTAAGAAGAACTGGCGCGAGATCACGATGAACATGGTCTGCGACAGGAACGGCACGGTGATGGCGTAGAGCGTGTTTACCAGTTTGAACTGCGCTAGCATGATGTACTGCGGGATGATGATCAACTGGAACGGCACCATCATCGACAGCAGCACGCAGATGAACGCGGCCTGCCGCCCCGGAAACCTCAGCTTCGCCAGCGCGTAGCCCGCCATCGGCGGAATGATGGAGTTGCCCAGCACCACCACCACGGTCGACAGGATCGTGTTTTGGTACCAGCCGCCCACCGGGTACTTTGTCATCAGCTCGCGGTAGTTGTCGAGCGTCCAGTTGGCGGGTGCCGCCCAGGAACCGATCAGGTGCCTCGGCAGCAGCGAGTTGTACATCACGTGCAGGATCGGCAGCACAAACACCGCCGCCACCACGGTCAAGATGAAATACTGCACTAGCTTCAGCGTGGTTCTCCTTGCCTCGTCACTCATGCCAGCTCCTCCTTCCGCCTTCCGATCACCTCGCGCGCCAGCGACAGAGAGAAGATGATCAGGAACAGCACCACGGCCGCCGCGCTACCATAGCCCATTTCCATGTAGTTGAAGGAGTTGCTGTACAGGAACGTAACCAGCGTGCTGGTGGCGCCGGACGGCGAGCCCAGCGGCGATTGCCGGGACACCGCCTTGATCTGGTCAAACAGCTGGAACGCGTTGATCATGCCGAACATCAGCACCAGATAGGTGGTGTTTTTGATCAGCGGTATGGTGATGCGCGTGATCTGCTGCCAGGTGTTGGCGCCGTCCACGCGCGAAGCCTCGTAGATCTCGGACGAGATGCCCTGAAGCCCGCTCAGATAGATGACCATATAATAGCCCAGTTGCTGCCAGATGTACACGATGATGATGAACATCAGCGCGTACTTCCCGTTGGCGAACCAGCTGACATTGTCGCATCCAGCAAGCATGAAGATTCGGGTTCCGATGCCGCCTTTGATGAAGAAATACATGAAGAACACCGTGACGGCCAGCGAAGAAATGTTGCTGGGCATGTAGCAGACGGTCCGAAAGAACGTCTTGCCTCGAATGTTGGCGTTCAACATCAGTGCGATTCCGAGCGCCATCACCGACTGCACCGGCACGATGATCGCCACCATCAGAAAGCTGTGCTTCAGCGCCTCATAGAACGCCGGGTCCTGAAACAGCCGCACATAATTGGCGAACCCGATGAATTCGCTGGCGTCCGGTTTTACGAAGCTGTAGTTGTAAAAGCTGAGCGAGAGCGCACGCACCGTGGGATAGAAGAACCACAGCAGCCACCAGATGGCCGCGGGCGCGAACAGGATCAGTCCCGCACGCTTCTCGTCCCTGGGTATCCTTAGAGCCCTTGGTTGATTGGTCACACCGCCATCTCCCTCGGTTATCAGGCAAAATGGGCACATTCCGAAGAGCGTACCCATTTTGCCAATTGTTTCTCGTGTCCGATAGAGTTTAGGCTCTGATTACTTAGGGGCGAACTGCTGCTGCAGCCGGGCGACGATCTCGGCACCCGTGGCGGCGCTGTGGTTGAACAGCACGTCTTCCATCTCAAAGATCAGCGCGTCCGCGAACTTCTTGCTCTCGGCCGGATAGCCGAATCCGCTGCACAGCTCGATACGGTCGAGCAGTGACACGAACTGCGGGTTCACATCAGAGAACTCCTCGTAGCGGTCCTTCATGGACAGCACGTAGCCCACGCTCAGCATCCGGTCCTGCAAGGTCTTGTTGCCGGCCATGTAGTTGATGACTTTTGCGGTCAGCGCCTCGTTCTGGCCGTTCTTCAGCACCACCAGCGTATCGGTGTGGATTGTGCCGGATGCTTTCACGCCCTCGGCGTTCGGGATGGGCAGGAACTTCAGCTTCAGGTCGGGCGCGGTCTCCTTGGCATCGCCGTTGACCCAGGTGCCGCCGGTGGACATGGCCGCGTTGCCCGCGATCAGCACGGCGCCGTCATAGGAAGCGCCCAGCTCCTTCGGGGTCACAACATAGCCCTGCTTGTAGGCGTCGATGATGTACTGCAGCGCAGCCGCATTCTGGGGGGAGTCGATCGTCTCACCGAAGCCCCAGCCGCCGCCGAACGACAGCACGTACTGCGTGAAGTGGAACTCCTGCGTGTTGAAGCACAGACCGGGCATGTCAAGCTTCTCCTTGAACACCTTGCAGATCTCGAGCACGTCCTGCCATGTCGAGGGATAATCTTCTTCGGTCAGTCCTGCCTGCTCCCACAGATCCAGATTCAGGATGAAGCTGGCGGGGGTCTGGGTCACCGGAATGCCGTACATGCCGCCGTTCACTTCCCAGATCTTTTTGGGCGCGTCCATGATGTTGTCCAGCACCGTGATCGAGCCGTCAGCGATGTAGGGTGTCAGGTCCACGAACAGATCGTTGTTGATGAATTGGAGATACATCTCGTTGGTGCAGCGGATGAAATCGGGCGCGGTGCCCGCCGCGATCTGCGCGGGCAGGTTGTTCCAGAAGTCGGCATCCGACGGGTAGGTCTGGCTCACCAGTTCCACGTTCATGTCGGCCAGAATTTCCTCGGATACCTTGGAGATATGGTAGTCCCGCTCCGATTCGCCCCACTGGCCCATCGTAATCTGGACGGGCCTCTCCGCCAGACCGGGAACCGCACTCATACCGAGCGCCAACACCAGAACCAAGGCAAACAGCTTCCTCGCCATTTGTGTCTCCTCCTTCTACTTTGTCTGGGAATAAACGGCTGTTTTATCATAGCACAGCACGTGCAAACTGGGCAATTTAGTGAATTGACTATGTCTTTGCTCAAATTGACATCCGGTGGCACGGCGGGCGCGCCAAGTCAACGCAGGCAAGGAAAGTACCCGCGCCGGGTCAATATTGTTTCATTTGTGGGTGGATACACTCATTCAGCGCCGCCGTTTTTGTATTCGATCGGGGTCATGTGCACCAGCTTTTTGAACGTCACGTTGAAGTGCGTGGTGTTTTTGAAGCCCACACTGAGCGCCACGTCGTACATCTTCATGTCGCTCAGGCGGATCAGCTGCTTGGCGCGCTCGATCCGCTGCGCGTTCAGGTACTCGTGCAGCGGCAGGTTCATCCCGCGCGAGAACACCCGGCACAGGTGGGATTTGTTGACGTGCAGCGCCCGCGCGATGCTTTGAAGCGAGATGTCGTCTCGGTAGTGCAGCTGGATGTGGCGCACCGTCTCCTCCACCAGCGCGCTGCGCTTCTCGCCGCCGCGCTCGGCAGAAGCGGTGCCCGCGATGGCCTCGTCCAACTGTGCGAGAAACGCATCGGCGTCCTCGGAGGACAGCAGCGCCTCGATGTCCGCGCCGTGCTTTTGCAGGTCGGCCAGCCGTAGCATGTTCCGAATGCAGTTGAACACCAGCCCCGCGTCGAACACCTGCTCCCGGGCCATCTGTTGGCACACCTCGACCAGCCGCCTTATGGTGGGCTGCACGCGGCACAGGTCGCGCTCCAGCGATCGCGCGTACAGCTCATGCATCAGCTGGTACACCTGCTCGCTGTGCAGCACGTCCGCCTCCTCCTGATAGGCACGCACGGGCCGCGGGTCAAAGAAGTGCAGTCGAAGCGCGATGGCCGCCTCCTGTATGCCCCGCTCCAACCCGTCCGGTAGCGGCACGGCGCGGCCCAGCCCCGCCCAGATGTCCAGGTTCATGTAGCTGTTCAGCATGCTGCGAAGCCCCTGTATCCGCCGTTCCACGTCTGGCACAGAGGGTTCCTCGCCGCCCAGGAACAGCAGCAGATAGCCGTTGTCGTCGTAGCAATATACCTTCACCGCGAGCCCCGGCACCGTGCGTGCCCACTCCTGGCAGAACCCGGTTACGCGGCTCTGCAGCACCACCATCTGCTCGCCCTCGTACCGCCCGATCAGGCTTTGGTGATCCTTTACGGAGAACGCCGCGCACAAAGCCCAGGCATGTCCCTCGCACAGGTGCTGGCGCTCCTCCGGGGCTGTGGGCTTGCCCTGCATAATGCGCCGGATGGTCCGCTCGGCGCCCGGCGCGCCGTCCTCCACCGGGGATGGCTGTCCCTTGCCCAGAAGAATGTCGCCCTTGAGCGATTCCAGCAGCTCAATGATGCTTTGGGCGTCCACCTCGTTCTTCAGCACGTAGCGGATTGCGCCGTAGCGCATCGACTGGCGCACGTAGTCAAAGTCGTCGTGGCAGCTCAGGATCACCACGTGGCAGTTCGCGCCACGCGCGCGAACCTCCTTCAGCAGCGATATGCCGTCCATGCCGGGCATGGCGATGTCCAGAAACACCAGATCGGGCGCCTTGTCCAGGATCAGCCGCAGCCCGGCGTCGCCGTCAGCCGCCTCACCGATCACGGTGTAGCCGTGCTCTTTCCAGTTGACGGATGAGCGGATGCCCAGCCGCACCAGGTTTTCATCGTCAATGATCGCCACTCGAATCATGCTGGTTCCCCTCCTCCGTGATGGCCGGCAGCGCGATCGTGACCTCGGTGAACGCGCCCGGTTCGCTTTTGATCGACACGCCGAATTGCGCGCCGTAGATATGTTTGATCCGGCTGTCCACGTTGTGGATGCCGATCTGGTTGAACGAGTGCGCGCGGGCTTCGTCCTGCCGAAGCACCGCCTCGATCCGCGCCTGCTCCATGCCCTTGCCGTTGTCCCGGACCGTGATCCGCAGCAGCCCGTCCGATTCCCGGATGCCGATCTCGATCCGGTTGCCCGCCATGCGCTCGCCGAAGCCGTGCTGGATCGCGTTTTCGAGGATGGGCTGCAGGATGAAGCGGGGCACCAGATACTTTTCCGGGTGTTCCATCCCCAGCTCGTAGCGGACCTCGGTGTTGTCCAGGTTCTTCAGCCCGATCAGGTTCATGTAGTCGACGCAGAAGTCCAGCTCGTCCCGGATGCTGACCAGGGTCTCGTCCTTCTTGGCGGAAAAGCGCAGCAGCCGGATGGTGGCGTCCAGCGCGCTGACGATCCGCCTCGCGCCTTGCATGTCTGCGATCCACTTGATGGAGTTCAGTGTGTTGTAGATGAAGTGCGGGTTGATCTGCGCCTGCCGCACCATCAGGTCCGCGCGCTGCAGTTCCACCTGGATGCGGTTGTTCTGCTCCGTCATGTCCACGATCTGCTCGGTCATCTTGTCAAATCCCTGCCCCAGCTTCTTGTCGCTCACCCGCGGATCCTCCGGGCCGTCCGCTGCGCGCAGCCGCTCAAAGCGCAGCACGTTCATGTAGATCCGCTGGATCGGGCGGGTGACTACGTTGGACAGCAGCCACGTGCCGCCCAGGCACATCGCCAGCGCCAGCGCGAAGAACAGGCTGATCGTGCCCCACATCGCGCTCAGTTTGCCGGACAGTCGCTGGTAGGGAATCAGCGTCACAAACTTCCAATTGTGGTCACCTGACACGCTCTCGATCTGGATGTACCGGCCGCCCTCGCCGATAAGCTTCGCCTCGTATCCGGCCTGCCCTTCCCTGTCGCTTGACGTGACGATGTTGCCCTCTCCGTCGTACAGATAATAGAACGTCTCGGGCCCGGCGTCACCCAGGCGCGCCTGACTCCAGTGCGCGCGGAACTCGCTCGCCTTCACGTCCATTGCGATCACACCCAGCATCCGCTGTGAGTAGTTCTGATAGATCGGCCGCACGACGCTGACGCAGTTGATGCCGTTCTCCTGGTGCACGCCGTACACTACTTCCTTCTCCCAGCTCTCAGTCAGCGGGCCATACCAGCCTTTAGTGGTGATGTCGTAGTCCGAAGGGTACATCGTGCGGGTGGACACGAACGGATACGCCGTATCCTCAGGATAGATGCAGATGCGCCAGATTCTGCGGTTCACGTTGTGCCCGTATATGTACATCTTGTTGTAGATCGCCCGCGTATGCGAGTTGTAGTTGGAGAAGCTGCCGTTCCGCTGCAAATCTAGCAGCACTTGCTTGATCTCCTCGTCCAGCACGAACGCCTCGGTGATGTTGCGCAGGCTGTCGATAAAGTCGTCCACGTCCCGCATGATCATGTCGTTGTTCTTCTGTTCGGTGGTCCGAAGGCTGTTCATCATCTCGTCATAAAACAGCTTGGTCAACACGCCGCCCAGCACGGCGATGCACAGGATCGAAACCAGAAGGAACGCCACGAAGATCTTCAGCTTTAGTGGCACCGCGCTCATTCCTTTCGCCGGATGTTCTTGGGGTCGACACCCGCTCCACAAAAATAAACTGCTCGTCCAATCATAGCCAAAAATCGTCGCGCCTGCAAGCGCGGCTTTGGCGGTCGCCCAAATTCCACTTGTATGTCGGCTTTTACTGCACCCTTGGCTTGGAACCAGGAAGATGAATAAATTTTAGTTTCTTCTGAATAGTGTTATGGGTACATTCTATGCCTTGAAATCATTCTACCATAACTATCCAGGACACTCAAGTCCGGCAATTTTTTAACTACTTTCCGAATACTCTGTATTCTCTACCGGCCGAACGATTATGTCGAGCGTTACAGGGCTTACTGCTCGTTGACATCTCCCTGACATCCTTCTGCCATCACCCTTTTATGCACGTATGCAAAGCATCACTGCTTTTTGCGCCCAATTTCTCCCATGACTCTGATCCCAGATCAGTGATGCCGAAGCCCTATCTCCTCCAAAAACCGTCCCAACCCACCAAAACCGCCCGAAAACACCCCATCGAACCCACCAAAACCCCATTTTCACCATTGACTTTGCCCGGAAAGTCTGATATAATGGCTTACGCTGGTTTTTTATCCTGGAGAGATGGCCGAGTGGTTGAAGGCGCTGGTCTTGAAAGTCCTAGATGAGCC
>CAZVIK010000076.1:0-16945 GCA_964627045.1 uncultured Solibacteraceae bacterium
TGAAATGAACCCCCGACGTCTTGCACCTCTCGTAATCGTTTTTTTGGCGTTGGCCGCCGCGCCGCTCTCGGCCACGTTGTTCGTCTTCGATCCCACCACGGCGACCTTCACGCGGACCGGAGATTTCGCCTGGACATCGAGCAACCCGGGCGCCTCGGACCACTACGTCAGCTTCAACGACCCGGCCTACTCCAGCCTTGCCGGCGCGAGTTTCTCCCTCGTCAATCCGGGCGACACCTCACCGGTGATCCAACTCGGATCGCTGACGCTGAATGCCGGCAGCATCGATTGCGTTACCCCAGGCACCACGAATTACGAATGCGACGCTCGCAGCTTCACGGTGAGCATGACGATCCAGGGCATGCCGTCCTTCGTCATCACCATCTCCAGCCCGCAGGGAACCAGCGGTCAAATCGAGTACACCACCGGCGCGACGACCGACGGCGGCGTCGACGTGGCGCTGAACTACACGGGCGTATCCGAGGACCAATCGTTTGGCTCGACGGGCATTCTCCGCGCGCAGATCGTCAACTCGCTCGGTGGAGACTGGATCGAGTGGACCAATCAGAACCAGTCGCAGGGCATCTACGCGCTCTTCACGCTGATCGAAGCCGACCAAGAGGCGGTGCCCGAGCCCGCCACGTACGTGTTGATCGGCTCCGCGCTGGCCGCGTTGGCGTTCCTACGCCGCCGCCGCACCGCCTAGTTCAGCGCGCAATGCCACCGTTCGCGCGCCGAGCGCGGCTCGCGTCGAAGCCTTAGGACTTTGCACCTTCTGTACCAGTACAAAACCAATATCTGGTGGTATTTCCAGGGGAAACACTTACCCCTATGATTGAGATTGACCCTCGCCGCGCGTCGCGCCGAGGGGAGGGAAGGAGCTTGGTTTTGAAGAGGAATCTCGTTTTGTTTGCGGCGATCGCTCTATTGGGAGCGTGGCCCGCATCCGCTAGTCTCTCGTCCTACACCGATCTGTCCTCCTGGACGGCGGCCATGACAGGACTTACGATCGTCAACGAGCCGTTTGATTCGGGCGGCTTGCTGTCGACAACGCTGGTCACGCCGTTGCCGGGCTCGAATGCCCACGATACGGGCTACCCAAGGATCGACACCGCCTCGGGGACCTGCAACGGGTGTAGCGGAACCGTGTGGCGAGACTACGTCCGGCGCGAAATCGAAATCATGGGCTTTGTCATCCAGACGGCCTACACCACGACCTTCACTTACGGTCCCGGCGCCTTCCTGGGCTTTGGCGCGATCTGGGACACCGGTCCGGACAGCGAAGGCGGCGGGTTGACGATCACGGTTAACCTGTCGGACCTGACCAGCGAGCAGATCACGCCGAACCTGACGGGCGTCGATGGCTGGTTCGGGTGGATTTCCGATATTCCGATCGCATCGTTCACGATTAGCCGCCCGTCGGGAACACAGGAACACTTCCAGATGGACAACCTCGTGTTCGGCGCCGCCTCCTCGGAGGTACCCGAACCGGCGACGTTTGTCCTTTTGGGAACCGCGCTGCTGGGGCTCGGTCTCTGGCGCCGTCGGCGCTCCTAGCCCGTACCCAAGAAACAACGACGCCGGCGGGTCGCCCCGCCGGCGTTCGCTTTTCTTGTCTTTTGCTTTCGCGAGGGCTGGGCCGGCGGCGCCGGCCTCGCCCACTCGCGGTTTTCTACTGTGCGGCGGGAGGCGCCTCTTCCTCGCGTCCTTCGCGGACGGCCTTCATGCGCTCTTCGCGGCGTTTGGCTCGGTCGGCGGCGCGCTTCACCAGTTCGGAACCGACCAGTTCGAGCATGGCCTGTTCAGCGCCGTCTCCACGCCGCCAGCCAAGCCGCACGATCCGCGTGTACCCACCGGCTCGCTGGCCGAAGCGCGTTCCCAACTTGTCGAACAGCTTTTTCACCGAAGCCGGTGTTTCCAGAAACGCCGCCGCCTGACGCCGCGCGTGCAATGTGTCGCGCTTGGCCAGCGTGATCATCTTGTCGACCAACGGCTTCACGGCCTTCGCCTTGGGCACCGTCGTGATGACGCGCTCGTGCTCGATGACGCTGGTCACCAGTCCGCGCAGGAGCGCCTTGCGGGCCGCGGGGTCTCTTCTGAGCTTGTATCCGGCTCGTTTGTGTCTCATGGAAAAATCCTCTACTCTTCGTTGCCTTCCGCCTGTTCCTCGATGGCGGCTGCGGGCTCTTCAGCGGCGGCTTCGTCCTCGACGGGCGCGGTGACCACGCCGGAGGCCGACACCAGGCGGCCCTGCGAATCGAACCGCATGCCGAAGCTGAGGCCCAAGCCCTGCAACAGTTCCTTGATTTCGTTGAGCGACTTACGGCCGAAGTTCTTGGTCCGCAGCATCTCGGCTTCGGTCCGCTGCACCAGGTCGCCGATGGACTGAATATTGGCGTTCTTCAGGCAGTTGTAAGACCGGACGCTGAGCTCGAGTTCTTCGACCGAACGGGTGAGCACCTCGTTCAGCTTCGGCTCGATCGCTTCCAGGCCCGCTTCGGAGGGCTCGGCGGCCTCTTCGAAGTTGATGAAGATGGCCATGTGGTCTTTGAGCAGCTTGGCGGCCTGCCCGACGGCGTCGGCCGGGGAAATGGCGCCGTTGGTCCAGACTTCCAGCGTGAGCTTGTCGAAGTCGGTCATCTGCCCGAGACGAGCCGCCTCCACGTTGAAGTTGACCTTGCGGACCGGCGAGTGCACGCTGTCGATGGGGATGTAGCCGAGCGGCAGGTCCTCGTCGAAATTGCGTTCCGCACTGACGTAGCCGCGGCCCTTCTTGAGCCGCATTTCGATGTTCAGCTTGCCGCGCTCGCTGACCGTAGCCACGTGCATGGTCCGGTCCAGGACCTCCACTTCGGAGTCGGTCTCGATTTGGCCGCTGAGCACCTCACCGGCGGAGTCGACTTCCAGGCGCACGGTCTTCACGCCCTCCGAGGTCATCTTGAACGGGATCTGCTTGAGGTTGAGGATGATGTCGGTGGCGTCCTCGACGACGTCGGGGATGGGACTGAACTCGTGCGCCACGCCCTCGATCTTCACGGCGGTGATGGCCGCGCCTTCGATCGAACCGAGCAGGATTCGCCGCAGGCTGTTGCCGATCGTCGTGCCAAAGCCTCGTTCGAAGGGTTGCGCGGTGAACTTGCCGTAGCGGTCCGTCAGGGTTTCGGTGTTGGCCACCAGTCGCTTGGGCTTTTGAAATCCTTTAAACATGCAATTCGTTCCTCTCGCCAGTGCTGCTCAATCCATGCCGCTGATACCCCACGTCGACAGGCGTGGCGGCGAAGTAGGAGTCCCCTACTTCGAGTACAGCTCGACGACCAATTGCTCGTTTAGCTGGATCTGCACCAACTCTTCGCGCTTCGGATACCCGATCACGCGGCCCTTCAGATTCTCGCGGTCCACATCCAGCCAGTTGGGGCAGGGGGCGTGGGCCGTGGCGTCGCGCGCGCCCAGGATCGCGGCGTTCTTCCGGCTCTTCTCGCGGATTTCCACCACGTCGTTGAGCTTGACCAGGAAGCTCGGGATGTTGACCTTGCGCCCGTTCACCTGGAAGTGCCCGTGGCGCACGAACTGCCGCGCCTGGCGCCGGCTGGTGCCGAAGCCCATGCGGTAGACCACGTTGTCCAGGCGGCGCTCGAGCATCCCGAGAAGCTGCTCGCCGGTGATGCCCTTCATCTGGCTGGCCTTCTCAAACAGGTTGCGGAACTGAACCTCGAGCAGGCCGTACACCCGGCGCGCCTTCTGCTTTTCGCGGAGCTGCAGCCCGTAGCCCTGGATCTTCTGCCGCCGGGTCTTGCTGTTGCCGTGCTGGCCAGGCGGAACGTTATTCTTCTCGACGGCGCACTTGTCGGTATGGCAGCGCTCGCCCTTCAGGAAGAGCTTCATCGCTTCGCGCCGGCACAAGCGGCAGGCTGGTCCAATATATCGTGCCAAGACTTCCTCCTTGCTGATCCCCTCACGGCCGCGGCATGGCCCCGGCCCGTGCGTCACACGCCTCGCCCCTAAACGCGCCTCTTCTTCGGCGGCCGGCAACCATTGTGCGGCACCGGCGTCACGTCCGTGATGGCGCGCACCTCGATCCCAGCGGACGCCAGCGCGCGGATGGCCGATTCGCGCCCCGCGCCCGGCCCGCTGACCCGGACCTCCACCGACCGCATTCCGAATTCCCGCACCTTGTTGGCGGCGGTGGCCGATGCCTGCTGGGCGGCGAAGGGCGTACCCTTGCGCGAACCGCGGAAGCCGAGCGAGCCCGCGCTCGACCAGGCCACCACGTTGCCCGCCGGATCGGCGATGCTGACGATGGTGTTGTTGAACGTGGCCTGAATGTGCACCACGCCCGACGGTACCGACTTCTTTTCCTTCTTTTTGAAGGTCTTCTTCTTACCGGTTTTTGCCGCTGCTTTGGCCATGCCTTGTCCTCTAGGTCTTCGCCGCCGACTTCTTCTTGTTTGCCACCGTGCCGCGGCGCGGGCCCTTGCGCGTGCGGGCGTTGGTGTGCGACCGCTGGCCGCGCACCGGCAGACCGCGACGGTGACGCAGCCCGCGGTAAGAGCCCATCTCGATGAGCCGCTTCAGGTTCAACGAGATTTCCTTGCGCAGGTCGCCTTCCACGGCGCCTTCTTCTTCGATGATCTGACGGATGCGGCTCACCTCTTCCTCGGTAAGGTCGGCAACCTTTTTGTCGAGGTTCACGCCCGCCCGGTGCAAGATCGAGCTCGACCGGGTGCGGCCGATGCCGTAGATGTAGGTGAGGCCGATGACCGCCCGCTTCTTGACGGGGAGGTCCACGCCCGCGATACGCGCCATAATAATCCTCCTGCTATCCCTGCCGTTGCTTGTGCTTCGGGTTCGTGCAGATGACCCGCACCACCCCGCGGCGGTGGATCAGTTTGCACTTGTCGCAGATCTTCTTGACTGATGCCCGTACTTTCATACGGCTGTTACCCTTTCCCCAGGAGCTTCACAATCCTACCCCGCGTTCTGTCGTGCGGCGAAAGCTCCACCAAAACTTTGTCACCCACCCGGAACCGGACGAAATTCGCCGTCCTGGCTCCGGCCGCGTGCGCGATGGCGCGCCCGCGATCCGCCAACTCCACCCGGAAGGCCGCGCTCGGAAGCAACTCCATCACGGTCGCCTCCACCGGCTTTCGCCCGCCCTTCCCGTCCATCGGCTTGCGCTCGCCGTCCAGCGGCATCTTCCACTCACGGCCGGGTCAAGACCCACGGCCCATTCCCGGTCACGGCCACGCAATGCTCGAAGTGCGCCGAATAGGAACCGTCCCTGGTCACGGCCGTCCAGCGGTCCGCCAGCACCCTGGTTTCGGGCCGCCCGGCGTTCACCATCGGCTCGATGGCCAACACCATGCCTTCTTTCAGCCGCGGATTCTCGTTCCGCCGATCCACGTAGTTGGGAACCTGCGGCTCCTCGTGCAGCCGGCTTCCGATCCCATGCCCGACATACTCGCGAACCACCGTGAATCCCTGGCCTACGACGTGATTCTCAACGGCCTCGCACACGTCGAACAGGCGGTTGCCCGGGCGCATCTTGTCGATGGCCAATTCCAGCGACTCCCGCGTAGTCTGCAACAACCGCGCTGTCTTCTCGTCCACTTCGCCGACTGGAATCGTCACCGCTGAATCGCCGTAAAACCCGTCGAGCGACGCCCCGGTGTCGATCGAAACCACGTCGCCCTTCTTGAGCACCCGCTTGGCCGAGGGCATCCCGTGGACGACCTCTTCGTTGACCGACGTGCAAAGCACAAACGGGTAGCTCTCGCCCACCGCCGGGACGAAGTACCCCTTAAAGGCCGGCTTGGCGCCCGCGTCGCGGATCATCCGCTCGGCGGTCGTTTCCAGGTCCATCGTTGTTATGCCTTCCTGAACCATCCCGGCCAGTTCCTGCAACACGCTCCACACCAGCAGACCGCTGCGCCGCATCTTCTCGAGGTCTTCCGGACTCTTGCGCACGATCATGCCGCGTCGGATTCCGTTCTTAGCTCCGCCTCCCGCGAATCCGTCCCGAACGCGGGGTGAAGCCCTCGTAGTGGCGCATTATCAGTTGCGCTTCGATCTGATTCGCAGTGTCCATGGCGACGCCCACCACGATCAGAAGGCTGGTGCCGCCGAAATAGAACGTCACCCCCAGGCCATCGAGCAGCCAGCGGGGGAAGTAGTTATCGATCCAGCCGCCGATGAGCGGCAGGTGTTGCAACGCGATTCCCGAGATCATGATCTGAGGGATCAGGCTGAGCAACGAAAGATAGAGCCCTCCCACGACCGTGATCTTGGTCAGGATCTTGTTCATGTACTCGGCGGTATTCTTGCCCGGCCGGATGCCCGGAATGAACCCGCCGTATTTCCGCATGTTGTCGGCCGCTTCGTTCGGGTTGAAGATGATCGACACGTAGAAGAAGCAGAAGAAGATGATGGCCACGACGAACAGCACCGCGTAGAGCGGCTCCCGCGGGCCGATTGCACTCAGCATGCTCATGATCCACGGCGTGCTCTTGGCGAACGGGAGCATAGTCAGCGTCTGCGGGAACGCCAGAATCGAGGAGGCGAAGATCACCGGGATGACGCCGCCGGCGTTCACCTTGAGCGGCAGGTGCGTCGACTGGCCGCCCATCATGCGCCGCCCCACCACGCGTTTGGCGTACTGCACCGGGATACGGCGCTCGCCGCGCTCCACCAGAACGATGAACCCCACCACCACGATCATGAAGGCCAGGATGATAATCACGTGCAGGGCGTTCCACTGGCCGGTGGACAGGTTCGTCCAGATGTTGCCGATCGCTCCCGGGAGGCCCACAACAATTCCGGTAAAGATGATCAGCGACATGCCGTTGCCGATGCCCCGGTCGCTGATCTGTTCGCCCAGCCACATGATGAAGGCCGTTCCGGTGGTGAGGGTCAACATGCACATGGCGATGAACCCGAACCCCGGGTTCAGCACGAAGTCGCCACCGGATTGCTGGAGAGAGGTCGCGATGCCGAAGGACTGCGCCAGGGAGAGGCCCACCGTCAGGTAGCGCGTCCACTGCGTGATCTTGCGCCGCCCCAGTTCGCCTTCCTTCTGGAGCTTTTCGAGCGTCGGCACGACCACGGTCAACAACTGCAAGATGATCGATGCCGTGATGTAGGGCATGATGCCCAGCGCGAAAATCGTCAGCCGGCGCATCTGGCCGCCCGAGAAAAGATCGATGAAGCCGAACAACGTACCCTGGTTCTGGTTGAAAAACTCTTCCAGGCGCAGCGTGTTGATTCCCGGAGTAGGAATGTGCCCGCCGATGCGGTACACCGCCAGCATGGCCAGCGTGAAGAGAATTCGCCGGCGCAGATCCGGGATCCGGAATACGTTGGCGACGGCCTCGAAGAACTTGTTCATATCCGCTGGGCCTCCCGGCTACTTGCCGGCACCGATCACGTCCGCCTTGCCGCCGGCGGCCTGGATCTTCTCGACCGCCGACTTTGAAAAAACATCCGCCGCGACGGTGACCTTGCGCGTGAGTTCGCCTCCGCCCAAGACCTTGAGTCCATCGCCGAGCTTCTTTACCACGCCCAGTTCCATCAGCCGCTTGGCGTCGAAAGAGTCGCCTTCGAGCTTCTCCAGCCGCCCGACGTTGACGACCGCGTACTGCTTGCGGAAAATGTTGGTGAAGCCGCGCTTGGGCAGCCGGCGGTGAAGGGGCATCTGCCCGCCTTCAAAGCCGCGCATCAGGCTGGACCCGCTGATGGCGTGCTGGCCCTTGGAGCCGCGCCCCGACGTCTTGCCGCGGCCCGAACCCATACCGCGCCCCACGCGCCGCTTGGCGTGCTTCTGTCCGGCCGGAGGTTTCAAATCGCTGAGGTTCATAGCAGCCGTTTCCTTACTTTTCCAATGTCAACAGGTGCGGGATCTTCGCCACCATGCCCCGGAACGCCGGCGTATCGGGCCGGACCACCACCTGGTTCAGCTTGCGCAATCCGAGCGAGCGCACGATGACCTTGTGCTTCTCCGGGCAGCAGATCGGGCTGCGCACCAGCTTGATTCGAATCGTCGCTTCCGCCATCAGAGTTTCTCCACGGGGATGCCGCGCAGGTCGGCCACCGCCTGCTTGTCCCGAAGCTGCTCCAGCGCGTCGATGGTGGCGCGCACCACGTTGTGAGGATTGTGCGATCCGATCGACTTGGTCAGGACGTTGGGAATCCCCGCCGCCTGCACCACCGCCCGCACCGGTCCACCGGCGATCACGCCGGTGCCTTCCGGCGCCGGCTTAAGCATCACCAGGCCGCTTCCGAAGCGCCCCTCCACCGTGTGACTGATGGTGGTCGCCAACACGTGGACCTTCCGCAGGTTCTTCTTGGCCGACTCGATACCCTTCTTGATCGCCGCGGGGACTTCCCGGGCCTTGCCCGTTCCGAAGCCCACCACCTTGGCATCGGGATCGCCCACCACCACCAGCGCCGAGAAGCTGAGGTTCTTGCCGCCCTTGACGACCTTGGTGACACGGTTGATGGCGACCACCTGTTCCTTCAAGTTCAGGGCCGCCGGATTCACGCGTTTTTCTGCCGGTATCGCTGCCATGCGCTTAGAACTCCAGTCCCGCTTCCCGCGCGGCTTCCGCCAGCGCCTTCACCCGCCCGTGGTACAGGTATCCGCCACGGTCGAAAACCACTTTCTTGATGCCCTTGGCCTGGGCCCGCTCGGCGATGAGCTTGCCGACCGCCTTGGCGCCCGCCAGGTTGCCGCCGTTGGCCGGCCCCTCGCCGCCCGAAGACGCTGCCGCGAGCGTCCGCCCCACGGCGTCGTCGACCACCTGCGCGTAGATATGCTTCAAGCTGCGGAACACGCAAAGCCGCGGCCGCTCGGCCGTCCCGTGCACCTTGCGCCGGATGCGCTTGTGTACGCGAACCCGAATCACATTCTTGGAGATCTTGCGGATCATTTCGCCCCCGCTCCGGTCTTGCCGACCTTCTTCCGCAGGACTTCGCCGGTGTAGCGTATGCCCTTGTTCTTGTACGGCTCCGGCGGACGCAACGCCCGGATATTGGCCGCCACCTGTCCCACCAGTTGCCGGTCGTGGCCGCTCAACACCAGGTGGGTCTGCTTGTCGATGGTCATGTTGACACCCTCGGGAAGCAGCACCTCGATCGGGTGCGAGTAGCCCAGTGTGAAGGTGGCCACGCGCCCCTTGATATCGGCGCGGTAACCGATGCCCACGATGTCCATTTCCTTGGTGAAACCGGCCGAAACGCCGGCCACCGCGTTGGCCGCCAGCGCGCGCGTCAACCCGTGCGCCGCGGCATACTGGTCGCCGTCGCGCTCGATCAGCAGGTTCCCGTCGGCCTGCCGGACGCGAACGCCCGGTTGCAACGGCACCGTCAGCTTCCCCTTCGGCCCTTCGACGGCCAGTGTTTCGCCGATCTGGACCTTGACGCCCTTGGCGAGCGGAATCGGCTTCTTTCCTATCCTAGACATGCCTGAACTCCATTCCAGCCCTCGGTGCGGCGGACCCTACCATACCCGGCATAAAATCTCTCCGCCGACGCCTTCCTGGTGCGCCCGGCGGCCGGTCATCACGCCGCGGGCCGTGGTCAGAATGTTGACTCCCAATCCGCCGAGCACCCGTGGGATCTCCTTGCGCCCCACGTACACTCGGCAGCCAGGCCGGCTGACCCGCTCGATCCGCGAGATCACCGGGTTGCTGTC
This sequence comes from uncultured Solibacteraceae bacterium, assembly GCA_964627045.1. GTDB lineage: Bacteria > Acidobacteriota > Terriglobia > Bryobacterales > Bryobacteraceae > CAZVIK01. Next base: position 9,686 of record CAZVIK010000076.1, read on the forward strand.
CGGGGCGTACTTCAGGTAGATCTTGATGGTCTTCCTGGTACCTTCCTCGGCCAGCTTAAAATTGGCGATATAGCCTTCCTCTTTGAGGATGCGCGCAATATCCGCCTTCAGGCGGCTCGCCGGCACATCCACCTTGGGATGCCGCGCCGCCATGGCGTTGCGGATTCGCGTCAGCATGTCGGCAATTGGATCCGATGTCATCCTCGCACCTCTCTCTTCGCTACCAACTGGCCTTGATCACGCCGGGCACTTCTCCGGCGAGCGCCAGCTGGCGGAAACAAATCCGGCAAAGACCGAACTTGCGCATGTATCCTCTGGGCCGCCCGCAGCGCTGGCAACGGTTCCGGTGCCGGCAGCGGAGCTTCGGCGTGGCGGCCTTTTTGGCCTTCAGCAGCTTGCGGTCCCTGGCTTTTTTGGCAGTTGTGGCCATGCGTCGTTATCCTTCCCGATCCCTCATTGCCGGAACGGCATGCCGAGATGCTTCAACAGCGCCAGCCCTTCGGCGTCGCTCCCGGCCGTGGTCGTGATACAGATATTCATGCCCTTGGTCTTTTCGACCTTGTTGTAGTCGATCTCGGGAAAGATCAACTGGTCCTTCAGCCCCAGCGTGTAGCTTCCCCGCCCGTCGAAGGACTTGGTGGACACCCCGCGGAAGTCCCGTACCCGCGGAAGGGTGACGTTCACCAGCCGGTCCAGGAACTCGTACATCCGGTCCCCGCGCAGCGTGACCATGCAGCCGATCGACATGCCTTCGCGCACCTTGAACGCCGCGATCGACTTGCGCGCCTTGGTGACGACCGGCTTCTGTCCGGCGATCTGGGCCAGCTCGTTCACCGCCCCGTCCAGCAGCTTGGGGTTCTGTGTGGCTTCACCGAGGCCGATGTTCAGGGAGATCTTCTCCAACTTCGGCACAGCCATGATGTTGGCGTAACCGAACTCCTTCATCAGGGCCGGCGCCACCGTCTTCTTGTAGTGTTCCTTAAGCCTGGCAGCCATAGTTCTTCCTTACTTCTTGTCCAGCGGCGCGCCGCACTTCCGGCACACGCGCGTCCGCTGGATCTTGCCTCCGGCCTGCTCCACCTTGCTCGCGATTCGCACCGGTCCGCAACTGGGGCACACGATCATCACGTTGGAAACCGGAATCGGAGATTCCCGTTCGGCGATTCCGCCCTTGACCTGCTTGGCCGGGTTCGGGCGCGTGTGGCGTTTGATCATCTGCACGTGCTCGACCAGGATCTTGCCCTTCTCGCGGTCCACGCTCAGCACGCGGCCGGTCTTGCCCGCGTCGCGCCCGGTGATCACCTTCACGGTGTCGTTCTTCCGCAACAGAACGCGCCGGGGCAGTCCCGCTACTTTGTTGGCGGTCAGCGTCTTCGGCATTACTAGATCACCTCCGGAGCCAGCGACACGATCTTCATGAACCGCTTGTCGCGCAACTCGCGCGCCACCGGCCCGAAAACGCGCGTGCCCACCGGCTCGTTCACTTCGTTGATGAGCACCGCCGCGTTGGAGTCGAAACGGATGTAGGTGCCGTCCTTGCGGCGCGTCTCTTTGCGCATCCGCACGATGACGCAGCGCACCACCTTGCCCTTCTTAATGGGCGACTCCGGGGACGCCTCCTTGACGGCGGCCGTGATCACGTCGCCCAGTCCGGCGCGCAGTCCAAGATCGCCGCCGCGCGGCAGGATGCAGGACACCTTGCGCGCGCCGCTGTTGTCGGCGACCTCCAGAATCGTTCGCATTCCGATCATGGCGTTCTCCTGTTATTCCTTGTCCGCCGGCGCCGTCGCCAGTTCTTCCACGTTCTCCGGCTCGACGCTCACCTGCGCCGCGCGGCGCAGGACCTCGCTCAGGCTCCAGCGCTTCAGGCGGCTCAGCGGCCGGCTCTCGAGGATCCGGACCGTGTCCCCCATCTTCGCGGTGCCTTCTTCGTCGTGGGCGTAGAACCGCTTCCGCCGCGTCACCACCCGCTTGTAGAGCGGGTGCGGCACGCGCCGCGTGACCTCGACCACGATGGTCTTGGCCATCTTGGTGGAAACAACTTGTCCAACCTTCTCGTTCCTGCGGGAAACCGCTTTCTGGTCGCTCATCTCGGTCCTAGCCCTTCGCGGCCCCGGCCGCCAGTTCGCGCTCGTGCAGAATGGTGAGCACCCGCGCCCGGTCCTTGCGCAACACGCGGTACTTCTTGACGCCGTCGGTCTGCCCCATCAGGATCTGGAAGCGCAACCGGTAGATCTGTTCGGTCATCTCCCGAAGCTGCGACTTCAGTTCGGTGGTGTCTAGATCCCTGACTTTTTCCGCCTTCATACCAATTCCCCTTACTCGACTCCGGGCCGCGCCACCATCTTGCAGGGCAGCGGCAGTTTGTCGGCGGCCAACTGCATGGCCTGCTCGGCCACGTTGCGGGGCACGCCTTCCATTTCAAACAGGATCTTGCCCGGCCGGATCACCGCCACCCACTGTTCGGGAGCGCCCTTGCCTTTTCCCATGCGTGTTTCGGCGGGCTTCTTGGTGATCGGCTTGTCCGGGAACAAGCGGATCCAGACTTTACCGCCGCGCTTGATGAAGCGGGTCATGGCCACGCGGGCCGCTTCGATCTGCCGGTCGGTGATCCAACCGCAGCGCATCGCCTTCAGGCCGAAGTCGCCGAAGGACAACTCCGATCCGCGCCAGGCCTTGCCGGCCATCCGGCCCCGCTGTTGCTTCCTGTACTTGACCTTCTTCGGCATCAACATGGCGTTATTCCTTCTCTGCCGGTCCGGCCGCCGGCGGCTCGACTACCGGCGCCGCTTCGGTGGACGCTTCCTGTTTCAATTCCTGCTTCCAAGCCGGCTGCGGCGGAGCCAGCGGCGGAGCGATGGGCGCGCCACTCCGGGCCGGTTGCGGCATGTCACCGGGCGCCGCTTGCACCGGAGGACGGCTCGGCTCGGCCGCGCCGAACGGCGCCGGCCCTCTCCGCTCCCGGTCGCGGTCACGGTCGCGCCGGTCGCGAGGCGCCGCGCGGCGCGGTTCCGGTTCACCGAACAGGTTCGGGCGCGATTGCGACTCTAAGATCTCGCCTTTGTACACCCACGTCTTGACGCCGATCACGCCGTAGGTCGTCCGCGCCTCGCTGAACCCGTAGTCGATGTCGGCGCGCAGCGTGTGCAGCGGTAACTGCCCTTGCAGGTACCATTCGCTGCGGGCGATTTCCGCACCGTTCAACCGTCCGGAGACCCGCACCTTGATGCCCTTGCAGCCGAAGCGCAGCGCGCTATCGACCGCCTTGCGCATCGCACGGCGGAAGGCCACGCGCTTTTCCAGTTGCAGCGCGATCGACTCGGACACCAACTGAGCGTCCAGTTCCGGCTTGTGGACTTCCTGAATGTCTACGAAGACGTCGCGCTTGGTGCTGGCCGTCAATTCCTGCTTCAGCTTTTCGATCTCCGCGCCCTTGCGTCCGATGATGATGCCGGGCCGGGACGTGCGGATGGTCACGCGCAGTTTGTTGCCGGGCCGGTCCACTTCGATCGAGCTGACGCCGGCCGCCTTCAGCCGGTCGCGCAGCGAGGCCTTCAGCTTCAGGTCCTCGTGCAACAGCTTGGCGTAGTCGTGCTTGGCGAACCACCGCGAGCGCCAGTTCTTGGTGTATCCAACCCGAAATCCGTATGGATGAACTTTCTGTCCCATCAGGTGTCCCCGTTTCTCAGGCCTCCGGCTCGGCCACCATCACCGCGATATGCGAACTGCGCCTCTGGTAGCGGTAGGCCCGCCCCTGCGGCGCCGGGCGCACCCGCTTGGTCCGCGGCCCTTCGTTGACGTAGGCCTCGGCCACCACCAACTGGTCCACATCCACATCGCTCGACAGGTTCTGCGCGTTGGCGATGGCCGAACGCAGCACCTTCTCGACCGTCGGCGCGATGCGCTTGTTGGTGCTGCGCAGGATGTTCAGCGCGTCTCCCGCATTGCGGCCCCGGATCAGATCGACCACCAGGCGCGCCTTCTGCGGCGAAATCCGAATGTATCTTGCTTCCGCTCTCGCTTCCATCACAAACCTCTCGGGCTTAGGCCGGCTTGGCCGACTTCTCGGTCGCCGCTTTGGCCGCGTGTCCCTTGAACGTCCGGGTGGCGGCGAACTCGCCCAACTTGTGTCCCACCATGTTCTCGGTGACGTAGACCGGGATGAACTTCTTGCCGTTATGCACGGCGATGGTGTGGCCGATGAACTCCGGCAGAACGGTGGAGCGCCGCGACCACGTCCGGATCACCTTCTTCTCATTCTTCTCGTTCAACGCCGCCACCTTGCTCACCAGGTGCCCGTCGCTGAAAGGCCCTTTTCTGACAGAACGACCCATAGTTCCTCGCTCGGCCCCTTATCTCTTCTTCGCCCGGTGCGTCACGATCCACTTCTCCGTGCGCTTGTTGTTCCGCGTCTTAAAGCCGCGCGTGGGCTGGCCCCACGGGGTCACCGGATGACGTCCGCCGCTGGTCTTGCCCTCGCCGCCCCCGTGCGGGTGATCCACCGGATTCATGCTGACCCCGCGGTTGTGCGGCCTCTTGCCCATCCAGCGTTTGCGCCCGGCTTTGCCCAGGCTGACGTTCTCGTGGTCGGTGTTGCCGACCTGCCCGACCGTCGCCATACATTCCACTTCCACCCGCCGGACCTCGCCCGAGGGCAGCTTGATCAGCGCGTAGCCGCCTTCCTTGGAAACCAACTGCGCCTGGGTGCCCGCGGCCCGCGCCATCTGCGCGCCCTTGCCCGGATTCAACTCGATGTTGTGCACGAACGTGCCGGCGGGAATGTTCTTCAGCGGCAACGCGTTGCCCACCAGAATGTCGGCCTCGGGTCCCGACAGCACCATACGGCCCACCGTCAGGCCCAGCGGGCAGAGGATGTAGCGCTTCTCCCCGTCGCGATAGTGCAGCAGCGCGATCCGCGCGCTGCGGTTGGGATCGTACTCGATCGCCGCCACTTTGGCTGGAATGCCCGTCTTGTCGCGCTTGAAATCGATGGTCCGGTAGGACTTCTGGTGCCCGCCGCCCTTGAACCGGCTGCTGGTGCGCCCGCTGCTGCTGCGGCCGCCCGTGCGGCGCTTGCCTACGGTCAGCGACTTCTCCGGCTTCTTCTTCGCCAGGTCCTCGCGGCTGACCACGGTCTGGAAGCGGCGTGTGGGCGTCGTCGGTCGATAGGTTTTGATCGGCATCCTAGATCTCCGCGAATTCCGGCACCTTCTCGCCGGCCTTGAGCTTCACGTAGGCTTTCTTCCAATCCGGACGGTAGCCCGTGTTGCGGCCCCGGCGCCGCAGCTTGCCTTCCACATTGCTGGTCCGGACGTCTTCCACCTTCACCTTGAACAGCTTTTCGACGGCGCTCCGGATCTCAACCTTGTTGGCGCGCGGGTCTACCTCGAAGCAAACCGTGCGTTCGGACTCTTTCTTGGCGACCACCTTTTCGGTGACCAGGGGCCGCCGGATCACTTCGTACACGTTCATAGCGCCAGACCCTCCGAAAGCTTCCGGGCGGCCGCCTCGCTGACCAGCACCCGGTCGTGACCGAGCAGGTCGTAGACATTCACCTCGCGGCTGGCCACCAGTTTCACACCGGGCAGGTTGCGCGCGCCCAGCGCCAGGTTGCGGTTGCCGCCGGCATCCACCACCAGCACCGTCTTCGGCGCCTCCAACTTGTCCAGCACCGCGCGGAAGGTCCGCGTGCGATGATCGGCCAGATCGAAGGCCTGAACCACTTTCAATTGGCCGTCCTGCAACTTCGCCGTCAGCGCCGAGCGCAGCGCGCCGAGCATCATCTTGCGCGGGAGGTGATAGCTATAGTCCTTCGGCACGGGCCCGTGCACGGTGCCGCCGTGCCGCCACAGCGGGCTGCGGATCGAACCCATGCGCGCCCGCCCGGTTCCCTTCTGGCGCCACAGCTTCTTGCCCGACCCGGCGACCTCATGCCGCGTCTTGGTCTTGGCGGTGCCCCGGCGCGCCCCCGCCTGGTGGTGGCGGACCGCCTCATACAGCAGCGCCTTCTTGACCTCGGCGGCGAAGACCGAATCGGCGAGATCCAGCTCCCCTACCTTCTGGTTGTTCAAATCGACCACGTCTACCCTGGGCATGGCATTCACCTCTTCGCGCGCCGCACGACGACATATCCGCCGTTGGGCCCCGGCACCGCGCCCTTGACCACAAGCACGTTCTCTTCGGCGTCCACTTCGATGACTTCCAGATTGCGAACCGTCACCCGCTCGGCCCCCATGTGTCCGGCCATCGACAGACCCGGGAACACGCGCGACGGGTAGCTGGAGGCGCCAATCGACCCCGGCGCCCGGTGGTGCATCGAACCGTGCGTGGCGTCGCCGCCCCGGAAGTGATGCCGCTTCACCAGGCCCGCGAACCCGCGCCCCTTGCTGACCCCGATCACGTCCACCTTGTCGGCGGGCTTGAACTGGTCCACCAGCACGCGGTCGCCGGTCTTCAGGTCGTCGTCGCCGGGCTTCAATCGCAGTTCGCGCAGAAACCTCACCCCGTCCACGCTGGCTTTCTTGATGTGGTTGGTGAGCGCCTTGGTCAAGTTTTTCGTCTTGGCGAACTCCAGCAGCCCGAGCTGCACCGCGTCGTATCCGTCGCGTACCGGGCTCTTGCGCTGCACCACCACGCAGGGACCCGCCTTCAACAGCGTCACGGGCACCACCTGCCCGTCGGGCCGGAAGACCTGCGCCATCCCGATCTTTTTGCCTAAGATTCCTGGGCTCATAATCACTTCCTGAGAACTCAGAACCTGGAACCCCGAACCCGGAACCGCGCTTGGCGTCCTGAGTCTTGAGTCCCGCGCTCTGACTTCATCTCCACCTACTTCTTCCCAAACGCCTTGATCTCGACATCCACGCCCGCCGGAAGATCCAGCTTCATCAGGGCGTCCACGGTGTCCTGGGTAGGCTCCAGAATATCGAGCAGCCGCTTGTGCGTCCGGATTTCGAACTGCTCGCGCGACTTTTTGTCCACGTGCGGCGACCGCAGCACCGTGTACCGGTTTTTCACCGTCGGCAGCGGAATCGGGCCCGCAATCTGCGCCCCGGTTTCACCCGCCGTCTTCACGATGGCCTTGGTGGACTCATCGAGAATGCGGTGATCGTAAGCTTTTAAGCGAATTCGAATGCGTTCTCTAAGCATCGTGCTTTCTCACCGGAACGAGGACTGCCCCGTCCGCCCCGGCCGGGTTTGCCCGGCTACTCCATAATCTCGGTGACCGTACCGGCGCCCACCGTCCGGCCGCCTTCGCGG
>CAZVIK010000077.1:0-16765 GCA_964627045.1 uncultured Solibacteraceae bacterium
TGTCGAGTTCGTTGCCGCCCTGGGGTGTCATCGCAACGCTAAGGCAGTGTCCGCGCTACCAGTTCAGTTCCGTCCCGCCAGCCGGTCGTAGGCATGCCGCCCGCAGACAGTGCCGAGCGACTGGTTATACAGGCTCTTGAGGCCCAGCGCCTCGATCAGGTCTTCCTCAAAGGCGTGCAGTTCAATCAACTCGGCGGCCGCCGCCGGCCGGCGCTTCCCCGATGGGGTCTCAAAGAACTTCTGGAATCCGCCATCGACCAGCGTCGCCGTTTCCGCCCCGACGAGCACGCCGGCGTGGACGATTTCCGGCGCTCCGGCGGCGCCTTCGCGGACCTGCGCCACGCACCGGCCCCGCCGGACGATGCCGCCTTCCCCGCGCGGCTCGACCTCGAAGCCGTTGGCGCGCATCTCCCTTACGCGCCCGTCCCAGTCCACCGTTTTTGCTGCCGATCGTTTGAAGAACATCCTACTTACGAATTATGCACGGAAACCGCCGCCGGCGGCGAGAAGTTGCCCGTCTCCGCTCCGTTTTTGCCGGACGAACCCAATCCCCGTTTTGCCGGACGAACCCAATTCCGACCGCCGCGCGAGCCCTCGGAGACCGCTCTCGGCAAGTCTCAACCCATTTTGCCAAACGAAGCCAATTTCGCGTAAAGACAATGCCATGAGTTAGATGGCGGCGCTCTAGTCGGTGCTGTAGTTGATCTGGAGCCGGCGCACGGCGCGCCCGGCGGCCCAGAGAACCACCCCGGTCACAGCCAGCAGTCCCGCGACCGCCAACCACTTGGACGGAGGAGCCGCCGGGGAGAAGATCAGGCGAAGCAGCGCGGGCATGTCGGGCGGGGTGGGGGGCGGCGTCGGGCAAAACGCCTGCACATAGTACAGGACGCTGATCTTCTGGAGCAGGCTCGGCAGGAACGGATTGGCACCCTCCCAAAGCAGCAGCACGCCGGCCGGAACAATCGGGTTGCGCACCAGGAGACCCGCGGCCAGAAACACGCTGCCGTAACCCACGCAGGCGAGCGCCGCCGCGGCCATGTAGGACATCGCGTGGGCCGCGCCGGATTGCCTCCAGAAGGCTTCCACTTCCAGCGGGTGCTGCGGCCAGAGCATCGCGGCGTAAGCCAGCAGTGCGCCCGTCGAAAAGATGACCGACGAGGCCACCAGTCCGGCCAGGAACTTGCCGCCGAGCAGTACCTCACGGCGCACCGGCGCCAGCAGCCAGAAGTGCAGCGTCTTGTCCATCATCTTGCCCCGGAAAAGATTCATAAAGATGCCGAGGCAGCCGAAAAACACCGCCAGCCGCAAGTAGTAATGTTGGAACACGGCGGCGAACACCGGACGGTCCTCTTCAATGCTGACCACCGGCTGCACGTTTCGGCTTTCCAGCACGCCCTCCTTGAAGGTGAAGCGCGCCAGCCGCCGTCCGTCGTAATACTGAAGATAACGGAACTCGACCGGGCCGCTCCCACGCTCGCGGCGGCGCCACCGGGTGTCGCTGACGGGCCTGCCCAGCCGCGCCCGCACCGCCTCGTCGGTTTCGTTTTCGCGAACCGAGTCGATCAGGGCCGCCGGAATCGCGCCGCGCCGTTCATAAAAGTCCCGCCGGGCCTTCACCTCGAGCCCGTGGCCGAGAAACAACACCACCGGGAACAGCGCCAGCAGATACACCCAGAGCGCCCGCTTGGAGAAAAAAGCGCGCCGCATTTCCAGGCGAGCCACCGCCAGAGCCTGCCTCACTCTCCGCTGCGTGATCATGACTCGCCCCCAATTAGGTACTTGTACAGCGCGTCCACGTTTTCGTCCGCCGGGACCACGCTCTCGATGCGCTGGCCGCCGGCCGCCAGCCGCGTCAGCGCGGCCGAAAACGCCTCCCGGCTGCGCGTCAGAACGAGCAGGCTCTGGCGGTCCTCGCCCAGCCGGACCTCGGTGACGTGATCCTCGGTGAACAGCAGGCTCGCCACGCGCGAGGCGTCCGGCGAGGTTAGCAGGAACTGCGTGGGGTGCTCGTGGATCTCCTCGCGCACGGTGCGCACCTGCCCCTCGGCCGCGATCATGCCATTGGCGATCAGGATCACCTGGTCGGAGATCACATCCACTTCCTGGAGGACGTGGCTTGAAAGAATGACGTGGCGGCCGCGGGCCGCAGCCTCGCGGAACAGGTCGATGGTCTCGGCGCGCACCAATGGGTCAAGCCCGTTGAGCGGTTCGTCGAGTACCAGCACCTCGGGATCGTGGGCGATGGCCTGGGCCAGCCGCACCCGCTGCCGCATGCCTTTGGAGTAAGCCGCGACCTTGCGGTTGGCGGCCTCGCCCAATCCGATGCGATCGAGGGCCTTGGATGCCCGCTCCGCGGCTTCCGTCTGGCTGTAGCCCTGCAACTCCAGGAACGACGCGACGAAGTCGAATCCCGTGGCGCCGCGCGGGGCGGCGTCGTATTGCGTGGCGTACCCGGTGATCCGCATGAGATGTTCCGGATCGTTGGGTGAAAGGCCGCGCACGGTGATGGCGCCGCGGTCCGGCTGGATCAGGCCGGTCATCAGGTTCATGAGCGTTGTCTTGCCGGAACCGTTGGGCCCCACCAGGCTGGTGATGCCCGGAGGGATGCGCAGCGTGACGCGATTGACGCCCAACACGTCGCCGTAGAACTTCGAAACGTCGTCGAAGACGACTTCGGCGCCGTTCATGAGACCACCTCGAAGGGCCTAAGCTTGCGCTCCAGAATCCACGCCAGCAGGAGCGTCATTGCCAGGAGCGCCGCGCCGCTGGCCATGGCCCCGGGCCCGCGCGGCATTTCGGCGCCGACCAGTTGGCTCCAGATGCGGTAGGCGCAGTTGGAGGGGTCCAGCAGCAGCGCCCAGTCCGTGCGCAGAACCTGCCGGACGATCTGCGCCGTTCCGGCGAGCACGAAGAAGAACGCCAGCACCAGCGCGCCTGCGATCACGCGCCAGCGGATGTAAGCCGACGCCGCCAGCGCCACCAGCGCCACCAGCAGCACCCACAGCAGCGAGCCCACCAGCACGCCCGCGCCGAGTCTCCAATTGGCGGCAAACCAACTCCACCCCGCGAGGCCCGATTGCATGACAAACAGGAACAGGCCCGGCATCCAGGTGACCGGCGAGAGCAGCCCGGCGATCACCAGCAACCGCGACAACGCGTAGTCCCAGCGCGTCAGGGGACGGCTGAAATAGAGGGGGAGGGCATTGTTGGCGAGGTCCGGCGCCACCAGGCCCGGCCCGGCCAAAGCCGCCAGCATCACCCCCGTTACGGCCTGGACGTTGAGGAAGATCAGAAAGAACTGCCCCTTGACCTGTACGAAGTTCTTGAACTCGCCCGGGAAGCCTTGCAGAAGGTCGGCCCGGTTGGCCAGGTAGACGAACACCGCGCAAGCCAGCGGCCAAAACAGCGAGGCCATCAGCACGATCACCACCAGGCGTTGCTCGAGCAACCGCTTCCAGGCATGGCGCGGGAAGGCCAGCACACGCGCGCGGTGCGGCGTGAGTGGGCCGGTGTAACGTTGGTATCCGCGTTTATAGACGGCCACGGCCGGCCACCTCCTGGGGGATTTCGGCGGCGGCATCGCCAGGAGTTCGCTTCAGGTGTCCGACGGCCTTTAGGAAGATCTCCTCCAGGCTGTCGCGCCGGTGGCGGAGTTTGTGCACGCCCAGGTTCCGCTCGGCGAACAGCGTCCAGAGCGACTCGATACCCACGCCAGCCGGCAGCACGATGCGCCAGCGCCCCTGGCCCTCGGTGACGCCTTCGGCGCCGCGTTCGCGCAAGGCGGATTCCAGCGTGCGGTCGTCGCCGGTGACCTCCAGTTCGACGAAGCGGCGGTTGGCGCGGCGCTCTTCTTCCAGGTTGGCGTGGTGGACCACGCGCCCTTCGTTCAGGATGACGGCCTCGTCGCACACCTCCTCGACGTCGCCAAGCAAGTGGGAACACAGCAGCACGATCATGCCGTGGGATTCCTTCATCTCGCGAATGAGCGACAGCATGCGGCGGCGCGCGGCGGGGTCCAGTCCGTTGGTGGGCTCGTCGAGGATCAGCAGTTCGGGGCCATGAATCACCGCCTGCGCGAATTTGGCCATCTGCTTCATGCCGAGCGAGTAGGTGCCGAGCGCGCGATAGCGGCTTTCGCCCAGGCCCACGTGGTAGAGCACCTCGTGGGATTTTTCGAGCGCCGCTTCCGGCGGCAGCCCGGAGATTTCGGCCATCAACTTCAGGAACCCTACCGCCGTCATGTTGGCGATGAAGGCGTCGGTTTCCGGCATGTAGCCGAGGCGCGCCTTCACGTCGCGGGAGCGCTCCAGGCAATCGTGTCCGAGGATGCGGGCCTTGCCCTGAGAGGGCTTGTGGAAGCCGAGCAGCGTGCGGATCAGCGTGGATTTGCCGGCGCCGTTGGGGCCGAGAAGCCCGATGGCCGTGCCGGCTCCCGACACGCCAAGCCGGCAGGAGATCTGGTGCAGAATCTCCCGCCGGCCAAGACGAACGCTAAGCCCTTCTAACTCAATTACCGGAGTTTGTGGCGTTGTCCCCATGCCGTCCCGCTTGACCCGGTCCGCCCGCTAGCATCATTGTAACGAGCATGCTCATCAAGCGAGTACGACTGGCGGCCTGAATTCGTTCCGTCTCACCGTTGACCACGACCAACATCGGCTCGCGGCTCTCCAGCAACTCCTTCAGCGTGGAGCCTCCGAACACAGCGGCAATGCTGGAGATGGGCCCTTGCGTGTTGAGCCAGAAGAACGCGGACTGGTGTAGTCCGGCCGAGGCGGGGATCTGCGCCTGGAACAATGCGGAACGCACCAGCGGAGAGCCGCCGGAGCGGGTGGCGATGGCAGCGGCGGCCAGCGCGCGGTCCGTGCTGAGGACCCAATAGCCGCGGTCATAGCTCCACTGGAGGGCGAGATTGATGCGGGAGTTGCGCAGCACGGTCCAGGTGCGGCCATCGGCGTTCTCCGTTTCAATCGATAGCAGCGGCGGCTGGCCGGCGGCGGCAGCCGCGTTGTTGGCGGTGGCGGCCAGACGTCGGATGGCGGAATCGAGCAACGCCGGCTGGTTCACCTCTACGGCCGCAAACCACCCGGGAATCGGAATGGTGGGCTGTTCGACGGCGAAGGTGAAGTCCGTGCCGAGGGCGGAGGCGATGTCGGCCGCCACTTCGACACCGGCCTGCATTTGGACCTGCGCGAGAGCCTGCGGGAAGGCCGGATTCACCTGCCCGATCAGGGTCACCAGTTCGTCAAACGCCTGGCGCGGGTTTCGCGTGGAAGCGGAGACCGCGGCGATCGCCGTCGCCGAGACGTATTCGGCAGACCCCGCCACGCCGGGCGTCGCCAGCCAGGAGGCGATGCCCGTGCGGGGACCCGAGAAGACCAGCGTCCCGACCGCTTCATCGGCGCTGCCGTTGAGGCGCTGCTCAATGGAAGCGTATTTCAGCTTGTCGACGCCGAGCACCGCCGCGGCCTTGTTAGCTGTAGCGGCGGAACCCATGGCCGTGCCGACGTCGCTGATGAACAGCAGCCGCACGCCCCCGCGATAATGGGAAGCGATCTCGGCGGCGAACGGCGTGGCTGCACCCTGCCCCAACCGTGCCAGAATCTGGTCGAGCTGCGCCTGACTCCCGGCGGCCACCAAAAGCGTATCGGACACGCTGACGGCCGGTGTGCCTCCGGTTATCAACTGGCCGAGGGCCTGCTTCAGGCTGGCCGCCTGTCCCGGCCGCACCTCGGCCATCACAGCCGGCAACGGCTCCGAACCGGATGCGGGCTTGGCAAGCACCAGCACGATCTCCTCGCCGATCATGGGCGCGAAGGTCTGCGTCTTTTCGAAGAGGAGCTTGAAATGCTGCCCGCTCGCCGAACCCCACCAATCGCGCAGAACCTGGCTATCGACGGCGCGCTGTTCGATCAGCGCCGTGGCCTGCTGCGCCATGGCGCCCGGATTCGGCATGGCCAGGTATAGAACCGCGCCGGAGGGCAGATAGGGTAGCAGCCGGGCTTCGGTGCGCGGTGTGGGCAGGCCGGAGGCGGCGATGGCGTTTTCGATGGTTCCCAGTTCGCCGAGCAACGCCAGATAGCGGGATGCCTCCGCGCTCCAGGCGACGGTGCGGCGGACGGGAACGGCTTCGGTGGCGGCGCTCGATCCGGCGCGCTGGCCGCGGCGGAGCAGGCGCGTGCCGGTGGGCTGCTGTACCTCCACGGAACCTTCCACGACGGAAACCACGGACCCCGCCAGCCCCGAGGACACGGCGAAGATGGTGCCCTTTACCGAGGCGGTGGAATCGCGCGTCACCACTTGCAGGCGTCCGCGGCGCTGCTTGGCGGCCTGAACGATGATGTCGCCGCGTTCGAGCTTCACGGTCTGGCCGCTCCAGGCGGACTCGACCGACAGTTCGGTGCGCTCATTCACTTCCACGAGCGAGCCGTCGCGCAGCCGCAGCACGGCTCGCGATCCCATGCCGGTTCGGACCACTTCGTCCTCGCCGAGCGCGGCGCCGGGCGTGACCAGCCCGTCGCGAAGGTGGTACAGACTGCCCTGCACGCTGGCCACCGTGGCGCGCGGGCCGGAACCCGCCAGCGCCCTGTCGAGCGGGCCGCGTCCCAGGAAGACGGCGACGGCGGCCAGGCCCGCGGCGATGGCCCAGCGGGACCACGCCGGGAGCGCGCGGCGGCGCATCACCTTGACCGGCTGCGGGCGCGGCGTTCCCTGGCTATCGGCCAGGGATCGGCGGCAGGCCGCACAGCGGCTCAGGTGATCTTCCAGAAGCAGGCGGCGCGAGCCTTCCAGGCGTCCGGCCGCGTACACGGCGATATCGGCCCGGAACTCGGCGCAGGCGGCCATCGGAGCGGCGGCGATCTTGTCCCACACCCGTGCCTGAGCCGCGGCGATCTCAGCGGCCGGGATTTCCTCACTGCGGATTTCGTTCAGCAAATTGTCCAGGCGATCTTCCGGCATGGCGGATTCTCCTTTCATTGCTGGAACACTTTCTGCAACGCCTGGCGTATACGGAACAGCCGGCTTCCCACGGTGCCCCGTTCAATCCCGAAGGCGGCGGCCAACTCGTTCGACGACCAGCCCTCCAGGTTGCGCAGGAGGAACAGTTCGGCGTCTTCGGGGTCCAGCGAGGCGATGGCCCGGCGCAGGCGCTCCTTGAGCAGCGGCGAGGTTTCCTGGGAGGGCTGCTGGAGGAGGCCGTCGAGCGGGGTTTCGGCGTGGACCGCGCGGCGGCGCAGGACATCGATGGAAGCGTTGGTGGCGGCGCGCCGGAAATAGGCCGTGGCCACCTGCGGGTTCAGATCGTCGCCGGGACGGTTGAGCAGCCGCAGGAAAACCGTTTGCAGGACGTCTTCGGCGTCCTGCGGGCTGCCGGTGATGCGGCGGGCGGTCAGGTAGACGGTCTCCGAGTATTGGCGGTAGAGATCGTCGAATTCGGGGGGCCGTTTCACCTCGTCCGGTACGGAACGGATTGCCAGGCAATGAGTTGCCATTGGAGTGTTCTCATCTGGCAATACGCACCCGCTGGGCCAATTATTCCACGGCGGAGGGAAAAAGGGGGGTGACGCGAAGTTCCCCCCTACTGAAAACTCACCGTCACCGTGTTTGAGGCCTTGCCGTCGACGGTGAGGACGATGGGGACCTCACCGCGGCCGGCCAGGCTCTTGGGGACGACGACGTTAACCTGGTCGAGCCCCACGAAGCCTGGGGCCGCGCCCGCGAACTCCACCGAGGCGTTAGTGCCCCCAATGGTCGCGCGGACCGCGCCCAGACCGCTGCGCCCGCGAATCCCGGTGCCGTAGAGGTATAGGTAGAGCTTGTCGCTCGCTTCGCCCATGCTGAGCGGCGTCGCCAGGCACGCGCCCAGCCCTGCCCCGCACTGGAACGTGACCTGCCAGGTCTGCGAGTTATCCGGCTTGACCCAGACGGCGACGGCCGCCGCCGCATTCCTGCCGTTCTGATTCGCCGCGAAAATACCCGGGGCCACTTCTTCGATGTTGACGGTGTAGGTCGCCAGCACGCGCGAAGTCTGCACATGCCGCACGACGATGGTGGCCTGCCCGGGACCCGTTCCCTCGGGAACCTCGAAATTGATCTGGCCGGGGCTCACCAGGAAGAGGGGGGCGGGGCGCTGGATTCCATCCTCGTCGGTAACGTCGACGGCGACGCCCGCCAGTTCGGTGGGCAATGGTTGGGTGGCGGCGGCTTCGATCGAACCGGCCAGGTTCTCTCCGAACCCGGCCACGATCATGCCCGGGGCCAGGACGCCCCCGGCGGCGTAACTGGCGGCGGACACCGAGAAGATGGCCGGGACCAACGACCGCAGGCGGTGATAATCGGCTTCGGCGAAGTAGACGGTTCCGGCGCTGTCAATGCCCAGCCCGGCGACCGAGATCATCGATTGCGTGGCCGGGACGTTCTCATCGGTGAGGGCTGCAGACCCGGAACGCCCGGCCACCGTCGTGATGACGTTGCCGGAGACCCGGCGCACGCCGGTACCGGCGGAATCCGAGAAGAACAGGTCGCCGTTGGCGGCGACGGCGACCGCGTTGGGATAGCGCGTGCCCGCGGCGGTGGGCGGCCCGCCATCGCCGCTGATCTCGTTCAACCCGTTACCCGCCACCGTCGTGATGATTCCGGCGGACACCTTCCGGATGCGGTGGTTTTCCTCATCCGCGATGAACAGATCGCCGGCCGCGTTGACTGCGAGGGCCCTCGGCCGGTTCAGTTGCGCCGCTGTGGCCTGGCCGCCGTCTCCGCTGAAGCCGGCGACGCCGTTACCGGCCACCGTCGTAATGACGCCTCCGGCGACTTTCCGGACGCGGTGGTTCAGGGCGTCGGCGATGTAGACGCTTCCGGACGCATCCACGGCCAGGCCCGAGGGGTAGTTCAACTTGGCGCTCGTCGCGGTCCCTTCGTCTCCAGAGGATCCCTGCTCGCCCGTTCCCGCGAAGGCCGTGATGATGCCGTTCGCGATCTTCCGGACGCGCTGCGCATCGTAGTCGGCCACGTAGAGATTCCCGGCCGAGTCCGCCGCGACGGCCACGGGACTGGTCAACCGGGCGCTCACGGCCAGACCGTTATCCCCGCTGTCTCCTTGCGTGCTGGTGCCCGCCACGGTGGTCAACACGCCGTTGGCGAGTTTGCGCACGCGGAAGTTGTCGCGGTCGGCGATGTAGACCGCTCCGGCGGCGTCGATGGCGACTCCGGACGGCGCGGCCAGCAGAGCGCTGGTGGGAGGACCGTTATCGCCGACGGCCGGACCACCGCCCGCGATGGTGGTAATGACCCCGCCGTTGACCCGCAGCGCGCGCTGCGCCATGTAGTCGCCGATCAGCAGTCCGATGGTGGCGTCGAAGGCCAGGCAGGTGGGGTCGCCGAGCGCGACGGTTGTTGCGGAAGCGCCTTCATTGAACCCCGCTCCGCCGCCGGCCACGGTGCTGATCTGCCCGGTCGTGATCTTTCGGACGGTCCGCCGGCTCCAGTCGGTCAGGTATACGTTGCCCGCGATGTCCACGGCGACCGATTGAGGCGACCCGACGCCCGCGGCCGTGGCCGGGCCGCCGTCACCGCTTTGGACCGGACTCCCGTCGCCTGCAACGGTCGTGATCGTGCTGCCCGCGACTTTCCGGATCCGGTTATTTCCGGTGTCTGCGATGAACAAGGATCCATCGGTGTGGATTGCCACGCCCGTGGGGATGTTAAGGTTGGCGGCCGAAGGTGACGCGCCGTCGCCCGCAAATCCGGCGGTTCCGTTTCCGGCAACTGTGGTGATCACGCCGCCGGCTACCCGGCGAATTCGATGCGCGGACCTGTCGGCGATGTAAAGCGTTCCGGCAGCGTCCACGGCAAGGCCCGCCGGACTAAGGAGGCGCGCCTGCGCCGGAGGGATTCCATCGCCGGTGTCCGAGCCGCCGCCGGCGTAGGTGGAGATAACGCCGTTGGCGACCTTCCGTACGTCGTTGTTGCCGAATTCCGAGATGTAGACGTTTCCGTTTTTGTCGATGGCGAGTCCCGAAGGGCGGTTCAGTTGGGCGACCACGGCGGGCCCGCCGTCGCCGCCGCGGCCTGGATACCCATTTCCAGCGAACCGGTTGATGGTTCCGGTCCAGTTGACGCGCAGCACGACGTGACGCGCTTCCAGGGCCAGATAGATGTTGCCGAGCGGGTCCACCGCCACCGCCGTGATGCCGCTGCCAAGACTGACCGCGGTCGCCTCGATGTTCTCGGGGAGCGCACCCCCCGCGACGGTTTGCAGCGAATAGACCTGGGCGGATAGAACGGCGGTCAACAGGAACATGAGCAGGACGGAAACACGGGCGGCACTCATAGCGGCGGACTCCTTCCCCTTCGATGCCCGCCAGTATACCAGGAGCGGGCAGCGGGCCGTCCCGTTTCGCGTGTTCTCCGCCGGCCCCCACGCCCGGCGCGAGGCAGAGGCGTTCCGCGATTACGGGCCGCCGCGGCGCTTCTCCAGAAACACCAGCGTCAGCGCCTGGCTCACCGGCTGCCGGCGGAACTCGCGGTATCCGAGGCGCGTGTAGAGGCGGAGATTGCCTTCGCTCAAATGGCCGGTGAACAACTCGAATCGATTGGCCTCGGGCACAGCCGCCTCCAGCGCGGCCATCAACTGTGAACCGATGCCGCGCCGTTCGCATCGGGGATGAACGATGAGGCGGCCCACGTGGCACGTTTCGCCGTCGAGCCGCCCGCGCACGGAGCCGACGATCTCTTCCTCTTCGTGTGCCGCCAGCACCAACAGCGTGGCGATGTCCTGGCGCATCCCCTCGATGGTCTGGGTCATCGGCGCGATCGAGAAGTCGCCGTATCGTTCCGCCTCGCGCCGGTAGCAGAGGCGCTGGAGTTCCAGAAGGGCCGGGGCGTCGGCGAGCCCGGCCCGCTCGATCTTCATGTAAGCTTCAGCCGCGTCGCCACCGAGTCCCACGGCTTGCGGTAGGGGCGCAGGAGCATGGCGTTGGCTTCCTTGTCGCCGACCACCTGCTCTTTGGCGGCATCCCAGCGGATGGCGCGGCCCAGCCGCATCGAGATGTTCGCCAGGTGGCAGGACGAGGTAACGCGGTGGCCCACCTCGATGTCGCAGAAGGGCATCTTGCGCGTGCGAATCGATTCCAGGAAGTCGCGCTTGTTCAGGATCAGCGGGTCTTCCTTGGTTTCGACCTTCGACGGCTCGATCCAGGGCACTGGCTTGGTATCGGTGAACTCCGGCCCCCCCGGTGGATGGCCGTAGAAGTGCGGGATGAGATTGATCGGATCGTTCTTCATGTCCGGGAAAATCTCATATTGGGATTCACCCAGGGCGGCGGTTCCCTTGGTGCCGTAGAAGCGGATTCCCGCGCCCTCGCTGCGGCCGTTGGTCTCGCGGAACGAATAGAGAAGCGTGAAGCCGGGGTAGGTGAACAGGGTGTCCTGAACGTCGGGCGTCTCTCCGTCGTCTTCCAGGCACATGCGCCCGCCGGCCGAGTAGATCGCAGTGGGAGCGTCGGTCTTCAGAACGTATTGCGCGCGGTCCAGGTCGTGAGTGGCGAGGTTGGTGGTCTGCCCCCCGGAGTAGTCCCAGAACCAGCGGAAATGATACAAGCTGCGGTGCAGACTGTAGGGGCGCGCGGGCGCCGGGCCGAGCCACATGTCGTAATCGAAACCCGGCGGAGGGGCGCCTTCCACCGCCTTACCGAAACCCGGATAGACGTTGCGGAACGACGAACAGCGCACCGTATGAACCTTGCCGATGGCGCCCGCCGCCAATGCGTCCTGCAATGTCTTGACCTGCGGCGCGATCTTGCGCTGCGTTCCCGTGGTGACCACGCGGTTGAAGCGCCGCGCGGCCTGGACCATCCACCGGCCCTCTTTCACGAAAAGGCTGACCGGCTTTTCGACGTAGACGTCTTTGCCAGCCTCGCAGGCAAGAATCGTCTGCAATGCGTGCCAGTGGTCGGGTGTGCCGACGACCACCGCTTGCAGGTCCTTGTTCTCGTACATCTTGCGGAAGTCGGAGTAGCCCGTGGCTCGCGGGCCGCAGGCGGCAAGGCCGGCTTCCAGACGCGGTTTGTAAACTTCGCACAGGGCGGCGCAATCCACGTCGGACATCTTGGCGAAGTCCGCGACGTGACGCATGTTGATGAGGCCGTACCCTATGAATCCGATTTGAATGCGATCATTTGCGCCCAGGATGCGCCCGTAGGACGCCGCGGTAATTGCTGTTATGAAATTGCGGCGCGATCCTGAAAATCCCTTAAGGTCTCCCTCCAGCATGGATCCTCCCGGAGTCTTGCTCAGAAGAGTATATACCAGCGGCGAGTCCGCTACTGTCCCGCCGGCGGCCAATGTCCGGGCGTGAGGCCTTGCGAGGCGGACAAATAGTCGAGCACGCGCGATACGTTGGCCTCCGGCGCGAGGTTTCCGTCGACGAGGAGGCCGCCGCGGAAGTAAGGGAAATGCGTGACCAGATCGACGACGCGTTGGTCGGTGAGATCCGCGCCGGGATGCGACGTGCGGCGCGCGCGGGAACGCGCGACGGCTGTCTCTGGGGACACGGCGAACTCAACCAGATGCAACGGAACGCCCGAGCGCAGGGCGGCCTCTTCGATTTCGCGGCGGTCGGTCATGTGACTGTAACCGGCGTTGACGATGACGCTGTGGCCGCGCGAGGCGAGCAACTCCGCGGCCAGGTGCATGGCGCGATAGGCCACGACGCGGTCTTCCCGAGTGTGCGCGGCATCGGGAAGAAGGCGCACGCGGATGGCGTCCATCTCCAGGTGCGTGATGCCGAGCGTCGAAGCCACCATCTCACCCACCAGCGACTTGCCCGAACAAGGGGGCCCGGAAAACACCGCGATCACGGCGTCTCCGGCACGACCACGAGCGTGTTGCTGGCGTCAACCTTGTTGAACTGCATGGGGAAGCTGCGCCCCGAGTGGTAGGCGTCCCACTGATCGCGGTAATGGCGCGAGAGGATCTGGCCGGACTGCCCGATGGGGATGTTTTGCATGGACTTGTCGAAGTCGGAGAAATCGACCACCATGCGCATGGAGGGACCGAAGGCGGCCTCGGGCGGTTTCTGGAGCGGGCTTTCGGGCGAGCCGCCCATCCTCACTTCGCCGATGTTGAAATACTTACCCACCAAGGGCAACCGCCCGGCGACGGGATTGTCCAGCACCATACGGTTGAACCGGCCGTAATTCCACTTGGACGGATCGCGCCCCTGGATGCGGCGGCCCTCGTCGAGAGCGTCGGCGACGTTGTCGAGCAGGAATCTGTCGTAGTCCTGCACCCAGCCGGACGGCTTCTCCCGAAGGAGTCTTTCGACGGTCAACGTTGAGGCCTGCAACGGAGCCACGGGTGGCTTGGACGGAGACGCCAGGCGGGTGATCGAGGCGCGAAGGTGCCTGGCGGCCAGCGTGGCAATCATCGGCGCGGCCTCGCCGGGCGCCATCTGCCCGTTCCAGGCGTGCAGGATGGCGGCGGCCTCGGCGAGCGCCGGGTA
Source organism: uncultured Solibacteraceae bacterium (assembly GCA_964627045.1). GTDB lineage: Bacteria > Acidobacteriota > Terriglobia > Bryobacterales > Bryobacteraceae > CAZVIK01. Next base: position 13,499 of record CAZVIK010000077.1, read on the forward strand.
AGAGCCCGCGTGGCGGCCGTGCGCGGCCACGATTTCACGCGCCAGCCAGTGGGCGAAGCTCGAATAAACGTCGGTCTGGATCGCGAGCATTTCTTCCGCCTTCCAGCCGGTCCGGGAGCGCAAGCGGTCGCGGATCTGCCGGAAACGGTAGGGCGTGGCGAAGTAGCCGCTGGCGCGGTAGGGGTAGCCGGGCGGAAACGGATTCTGATTGGCGGAAACGATCATGCCCGAGGGCGGATTGAACGTGGACGGCAGTTTGTCGAAAGGGATCACTCCATCCCATTCGTAATCGCCCGAGGAGCCGTCCACGGGAACGCTGCCATCGAAGCCCTTGCGGTTGGGAAGGCGGCCCGCCACCTGGTGGCCGATGTTGCCCGCGGCGTCGGCGTAAACGAAGTTCACGGCGGGACCGGGCAGGCGCGCGAGTCCGGCGCGGAACTCCTCCCAGGTGCGCGCGCGGTTGATCTCGAGGACAGGAAGCTGGAAGCCGGCGGCGTCGGCGGCGGTCCAGCGCAATGCCATGAACCGGTTGTCTTCGGCGGCAACGACCGGGCCGTGCCGCGTTACCCAGATCACCATGGTTTCATTGCCGGCGCCGCTCGCGCGGATGAGTTCCCGTTCGGCACGGGCGCGCTCGACGCGGCCCTGGTATTCATAGAGACCGTTGGCCGGGTTCAGCTTTTCGACGTAGAGGTCCTGTGTATCGGCCTCCAGGCTGGTGATGGACCAGGCGATGCGGTCGTTGTGGCCGATGAGCACGCCGGGCAATCCGGGCATGGTCGCGCCGGTCACGTTCATCCGGGGACCGCGCAGGTGGACCATGTGCCAGATGGAGGGAGTGGAGATCTCCAGGTGCGGATCGCCGGCCAGGATCGGCTGGCCCGTGGCGGTGAGTTTGCCGGAGAGGGCCCAGGCGTTGGAGCCGGGAAGCAGGTCGGGTGAGGCGGCGTCGCCGGCGAACAGGTAGGCGGCCTTTTCCGGAGCGCCGCCGGCCAGTAGCGACTCCTTGCGAATCTCGAAGCGGCGCGTGCGCTCCAGCGTGTTCACCATGTTGAGGTAGACCAGTAGCGAGTCGGTGACGCCCCAGGGGCGCGGCGTGTAGCGCATCAGGGTGAAGTCCAGCGGGAGGCGCCCGCGATGGGTTTCGATGTAGTGATTCACACCGCGAGCGTAGGCGGCCAGCACGGCGCGCTGATCCGCCGGAAGCTGGCGCTCGCAGTCTTCGGCAATCCTCGCCAGGCGCAGGCGGCGCGATTCGCGGTCCGACTCCAGGGCGGCCTTACCGGCGACCTCGGCCAGCTCCCCGGCCGCCACTCGCCGCAGCAGGTCCATCTGGAACAGGCGGTCCTGCGCGGTGGCGTAGCCCTGAAGGAACAGCATGTCGGGCTGGTTCGCCGCCAGAATGTGGGGCACCCCGATGGAATCCCGTGCGATGGTGCCGCGGGCTGCCACGGGCGCGGCGATCTGTCCGTCGGTCTGTGAGAGCGGCCGCCAGGCATACCAATAGACGGCCACAAGCAGGGCGCCCAACGCGCCGGCGATCGCCAGGTTGACGTACTTGAGGATGCGACGAAGCGTCACTCCGCAATTCTAGCGAATGGCGGCGTCGCACGACGGACGGCGGATGCTCGCACGCGAGGGCTTCCCGAAGGGTGCGAGTCAGGATGGCCGGTGGCACGCCCCGGTGTAACGCCCGGCACGGCGCCCTCCGAACGTCCGGTGACAGCGCGGATGTCGATTTATCTTCTTTTTTGTCAAACACTTGCGAATGACGACGGCGGTGGCGCGCCCTGGGGCTCCGCTACCCTGAAGACGCCCGGTGTTCTCATACGACGCCCGCGGGCGGGGCTTGCGCCGGCGTTCACACCGCCCACCCCAAATTTAAAGGAGAAACTCTCGTGAAACTGCGTCTCAACGGACGCCTGGTTCTGGTGTGCGCGGCCCTGGTGGCGTTGGCCGCCTGCTCTCGCCGAACCACCGTCCAGGTACAAACCCCGGCCCAACGTGTGGCCGTGTACAACTCGATCCTGGCCGACTCGACCCACGCCATCACCCAGGCGTGCATCGGGTTGCAGACATCCGGCTCCCTCAGCACGGAGCAGACGGCGGCCGTGCTCGATTACCTATACAAGATCGCGGCCGCCAGCAAGACGATCGCCCTGTGGCAGAAGTCCGAGTCCCCCTGGAGCGAAGTCGCGCCGCAGATCCAGGCGCTGCTGGTTAAGATCGTACCGCCCAGCGATACGGTGTCGGCCCTGACCACCAGCGTCACCGCCATCATGGTTCAGGTGCAGGCGATCCTCGTGGAGGTGCGGAAGTGAACACCACCACTCTGGTCCTCCAGATCATTAACGCGGCGCTGCTGCTGTTGCCGGTCGCGGCCGAGACCGTCGCCAAGATCAAAGCGACGCTGGCGGCGGACCCGACCGTCGCCGCCGAATTCGAGGCGATCCTGGCGGGCACGATCGCCGCCGACGATCAGACGCTGGCGCTGATCGAGGACTGGCGAAGCGCCAATCCCGGCGCGTAAACGCGGCTTGGGGTGCCCGCGGCTGCGGGCTGAGGGCGCCCCGGCGGACTCCTATCCCTTTCGCCTCGCCGATGTGCTACCATGCGGGTTTTGGCGGGCTTCCCGGCCGAAAACAATCCTACCTACTCCTGAGGAACGGAGCCACTCGCGTGAAAGTTTACGAAGGCAAGGCGATACGCAACGTCGGACTGACCGGACACGGCAACTGCGGCAAGACCTCTCTGGCGGCAGCCATGCTGTACCTGGCCGGCGGCACCAACCGTCTCACCCGCGTCGACGAAGGAAACACGGTAACCGACTTCGACGACGAAGAAGCGCAGCGAAAGATCACCATCTCCACCGGCGTGGCCTTCGTCGAATGGAACAAGCAGAAGATCAATCTTCTGGACACCCCCGGCTTCAACATCTTCATCAACGACACCAAGGCCGCCCTGGTGGCGGCCGACAGTTCGCTCATCCTGGTGGACAGCGTGGCCGGTGTCGAGGTGCAGACCGAGAAGGTTTGGAGTTTCGCCGCCGATTTCAAGTTGCCGCGCGCTTTCGTCCTCAATAAACTCGATCGCGAAAACGCCAGTTTCGAACGGGCCCTGGCCAGCGTGCAGGAGAACTTCGGCCGCGCGGCGGTGCCCGTGCAGTTGCCCATCGGCGCCGAGCGCGAGTTCCGCGGCGTGGTCGATCTGGTTCGGATGAAGGCGTACATGTACGAACCGGGCGGCAACGGGAAGGGAAAGGAAGAG
>CAZVIK010000078.1:0-10106 GCA_964627045.1 uncultured Solibacteraceae bacterium
GCAGTTCCTGGCGGCACAGGTCCGACCTCAGTCACGTCTACGGCGTCGAGCGGAGCGGGGCTTCTGGCGGCCAACAGTGTGAAGTTCGCGCAGGCCGGCCTGGCGATGGGTGGGGCCAGCCTCCTGGACTACGGACTGAACGCCAAGTCCGGAACTCTCGGTAGTTTTGTCGGCTCGGCCGGCGGCGGTGCCATGATGGGCGCGGCGCTGGGCATGCAGATCGGCTCGCTTGGCGGGCCGGTTGGCATGGCGGTGGGTGCCGGGGCTGGGGCCGGAATTGCCGGCCTGCGTACACTGTTCGGCGGCGGCGCACTGAAGCAAGTTAAGGACACCATTGCCCGCTACTACGGCGTCAACGTTAACGACGAGACGGCCCAGGGCATCCTGGATCTGGCCAGAAGCAGTTACGGTGGCAACATCGCCGGGGCGATCCAGTCCGTCGACGTGCAACAACTCGTCGAACTCTACGCTCTCGGAACTGGACAGTCGACCAAGCATCCGACCGTCAAGGCTGGCCACCTGACCCAGAGCAGCGGGCTGATCTCCGGCTTTGCCTCTGGCGGTGGGACGACGGTTATTCCGCTTCAGATCGACTCGCAGCCTCTCGGCCAAGTCATCATCAGCAACGGCCGCGTGGTGGCCAGGGGTGCGCTGAACGCCGCCAGGAGCAACTACGGGCGCCGGGAAATGCTCGCGCTCCAAACGGCTCCCAACGCGGTGCTCGCCTGATGCCTAGATCGGTTGCGAGTGCGGTGCCTCTTACGGTGCTCCCGCAGAGCCTGTGCTCGGCGTTCGCACGCACGGAGGAGTGGCCGATCGCCATCAATACCTACAGGGACGCCGAAGCCCAGAGGGTGAACCTCGCGGCTTCGGCCCGCCTGTCGTGGCACCTTTCTAGAAAGTTGACGGCGTCCCAACTGGTAACCCTGTTGGCCTTCTGGCACGCCAGAGATGGCGCCCTGCAGGCGTTCTACTTCTACGACCCACTGGAAACGTCCCCCATGTTTTCCCACGATCCGACCGGCGCCGAACCAACGGGCAGATACACGGTTCGTTTTGATGGAACGCTCGAAATCACATCCGGAATCGTCCGCAGTGTGGTTGGCCTGAGACTCCTTCAACTCGCATAATGCCCGACTACATCGGCAGCATCGCAGTCCCGGCAAGGCCCACGGTGTCGGAGATCGTGTTCCCGATCACCCCGGACTACGGCTACGGCTACGCCGAAGGGCCGGACGTGGTTGTGCATCCGTTCGGATCGGGCAACGCCAAGATCGAGCAGCGGTTCAAGCTTGGTACCGGCCTGAGGCGATTCCGGGTCGGCCGCGCCGCGCTTACGAAAGATGAACTGGACGATCTGCTGGAGCTGTGGACGGACACCAAGGGCGGTTACGCTCCATTCCTCTACAACGCACCGAACCCGGATGGGACGGCCACCCAGTACACCGTCCGGTTCGAGGACGCACCTCTCTCCTTTGAACTGATCGGGCCGCTTCTGGCCACGGCTCAACTTGTCCTCATCGAGGACCCGGACGGCAGCGTGGCTCCCACCTACACGCTCAACTCCACAGCGACGAGGTTTCCGTCAAGCAGCCTGGAAACCGGGCTTCTGTCCCAGGTTCAAGAGCTGATTCCCTTACTCAAGCTCACTCCGGTTGGCTCCCAATGCGACCCGGTCCACCTTTCGGATCGCCGCTGCACGATCGGGGGCCAGCTCTACCTGCCGCGTCTTCTGCGGTTTGACGGCATCAGCCAGTCCATCTCCACGGTAAGTGCCTCCGACGAAGCCGGCTTTGCGCTCGGCAACGCCGATGGCGTGCTGCAGGACTTCGCCAACTCTGTCGACCTGAACCACGCGGAGATTCAGTTCTCCCTGTTCCACGTCTCGACTGGGATCAAGTTAGATCTCTGGACAGGCAATCTCACCTCTTGGTCCTTCGACGGGATCGGGGAGTTCAAGATCCAGGCGTCGGATGGCCTGCACGAGCTTTCCCTGCCCTATCCGTGCCGCAAGGCCAGCCACACTTGCTGGAAGGACTACAACGACGCGGCGCGGGCCGGCAACTGCCCGTACACCGCCCAGGGTTCTCTCGACCTGCTTGGCTTCCCAGAAGCCGACGCCTCGTGGTGTGACCGGGGGTTCGAGTCGCCCAACGGCTGCCGGGCTCACGGCATGGCGGCCTACTTCGGTGGCGTCCCCACGAGTAATGAGCGCATCACCATCAAAGACAACTCCACGGGAGTCTGGGGCTTCCGGCGCCAGAACATCACCAGCGTCTCCATCACAGGGGAAAGCATCGTCGATCAGGTCATCCCTGAGATCTACATCGGAGATGCAGCCAGCAAGCCACTGACGGTTAACGCGAAGCTGGCGATGGGCCGCGAGGAGTCGGACTTCTACATCGCCCTTGGAATCGTTGGCGAAGGTCCGATCGGGGGGTTCGGCACCGGCCACACGCTCGACAACCAACTGCACCACGGAGCCGAGAAGGGAACGAGCCTCGGGCTGTACGGCAGCTATGGCCAAGATCCGACGTCTGACCCGTTCAGCCTGGAAGCTGGCGGCTCGTTTGGTCCAGGACGGGCGGCCGGGACCGCTTGGATGGCGATTCGCCGCACCGATAAGAAGGGCTACCAGGTCAGCTCACTTGCTGAGCACGAGATGAAGGTCAAGGTGTCCGCCGGCTTGAGCGGCTGGATCTGGACAGCTCCTGGCTCTCGCTATAGCGGAACGCTCACAAACCCGATCTGGGTTGCCGTGAATGCCCTGATTCGTGCCAAGGGGAGAAAGGGCGCGAGTGCAGCCGCGCAGGAGGCTCTGTTCGATGTTCAGTCCGCGATAGACGCCGCGGCGATCTGCGACACCATCGTTGAACCGCTCTACCCGAGAACCGTCAAACGGACTGTCGTGGACGCCGCAGCGTACTACGACGAACAGGGCAACTACGTTCCGGAGGTCACCCACGAGGAGGATGTCGAGGTTACGGAGGAGAAGCAATACGTCTTCCGGGGCGTGCTTCAGGAGCAGAAAGCTCTCCGCGACTGGCTCCAAGAGATTCTCAACAACTGCCTGGGATACTTTACGCTAGCCAACGGCAAGGTCAAGTTCGGAATTCGGTGCAACTCCTCGGCCGAAGAAGCGTTCACCGCCGGGAACATACTGTTCCTGAGCCTGACGTGTGGGCCGGTATCTCCGCGATTCAACAAAGCTGTCGGCACGTTCGGTAACGAGGATTTCGAATACGTTTCAGACTCTGTCGACCTGACGGACCTGGACCACGCCAAGCTCATCGGCGGAGCCGCGTCTCCGCTTGTCATTCCAGGGGAGGTTAACCTTTGCGGCGCCACCACCAAATCCCAGACTGCGCGCGTCATCACAACTCGTCTGCGTGAGGAGCTTGGCGGCATCCAGCTACCCGAGTGGCTGGCGGCCCGCCGCGTCTCATTCAAGACGACTGCACTTGCGCTCGCCGTTGAGCCGGGGATGGTGTGCTCGATTTCAGACCCTGCACTGCCTGGCGGGTATGGGGAGTTCCGCATCGAGAGCTGGAAGCTCAACCCGGACTACTCCATCGAGATCCAAGCCAAGACCACAACGGACTCCATGTATGACCTGTCCATCGGGCCGAAGCCGGCTGACGTTCAGCCCGATCCGGTGCCCGACGAGGCGACCTTCTCCCCTGCTCCAAACGTCCAGGCGTTCAGCGCGGGACGCTACGCCAGCGAGGCGTGGACCCAGGAGATGTATTGGGATAGCGGCCGGCAGCTCATGCTGGTTGACTTTGCGGTGCTGGCGCCAATCACTCGAACCAACTGGAGCGGGGTCCAAATCTGGATCAAGTCTCAAAAGGAGGGGGACGGCTACAACTATACGGCGGCCGACGCCATCCGAAGGACGGAGGAGTTTGCCAGGTCGAGCGATGACGTTGATCTGTCCTACTACGGCAGCATCGGCATCCAGTTGAGCAGCGTTCCAGAGGCTCCCGAGTCGTGGACTCTCATCGCGGCAAGCCTGGATCGCCAGGGCAACCTGAAGACCGACGAGAGCGGCAACCCTTCAGGAGTCGAGATCGCGATGGTTACTCTCGCCAAGTCGGACTACGTTCAGAACTTCACGGCGTCCATCGCGCAGATCGAAACCAACAACGAGGTCCAGTGGGGGATTCCTTGCGCCTGGCAGAACGCAGCCATCCCGCGCTACACCAAAACGCGCATCGTCCTGGCCGGCTACCAGGCTGAGCCGCAGATCCTTTCGGGCGAAAACCCGCTCTCTGTTTTGGCGTCGAATCCTGGGCCGTTCACCTGGCCCCCAGAAGCCGTTGAGGTGACCGTTGTTTGTCAGTCCATGTTTGGCGACGGCTCCGTTGCCAATCTGGACGACTGCCCGCACGTCCACCTGACCATCCAGAAGCCGACCGGCTCCGGTGGCGGCGAGTACACCGACCAGGTGAGTGGGATCACCTGGACGCCAGCCTCCCCGGAGTTCAAGATCAACGCAGACGGCCAAAAGGTTCAGGTCGGCACGCTGTCCTGGACGCCCCCAAGCGATGACGTGGAGTACGCCTTCGGCGTGCCGTATGTGATTCGAAGTGGCGTCCATTACAAGATCGGAGAGCCAAATCGTCAGTTCTGCCTGTGGGTGAATCCCGACTTCCCGGCTGCCGACGAGACGGTGACGTTCTACGTTCTGGCCCAAGACAAGCACGGCAACACTAACTGCTTCGTCGAGGGCGTCACCCCGTCTCTGACCACGACCCTGCATGCGCCGACTCGAGGGGCGCAAGGCGCGGAGTATACATCCAACGTGACGGGCTTCTCCGCGACGGTCAGCTATCCGGCGCAAGCGGACGGCGCCTATCGGGCCGTGGTCACATGTCCGTTTACTGGCCCTATTGATGTGACATGGGGCCGCCTGACCATCAAATACAGCATCGACTCAGGGGCCACCTGGAGCGACGGGATTACGAATGGTCGAACCGGGCCTCTGGTGTTCGGGTTCAATGTGGGCACGTCGCCGGTTACGTTTCTCTTGGGAGCGTTCTCGCAGGACGTAAACGGAAAGGAAAACACCTGGAAGTCTGGGACTACCCCGACTGCAACGATCATCGTCGGCAACGCCGCCGGCCAGTTTGACTTCTCCAGGGCGAAGGCCACGTCCTACGACGCTAACATCTTCACCGTCACGGACGGCAAGTTCAAAATCTGGGCCTTTGACGGCTCGATTGTCACTACCGGAACGATCTCCAGCACAAAGCTGAATTCCACGGAGATTATGGTCGGTGGCGGCGGCAGCAAGCCCGGCAAGTTCGGGGTCTACAACGCCTCCGGGGTTCAGATCGGATTCATCGGCGTCGAGGGAGACTACGAGGGAATCTGGGCTGTCGTTGGCTCGTTCGGCGGAACGTGTCCCGATGATGCCAACTTCCAGGCCGACTCTGGCGGCGCTTCCATTATTGGCTCCACGTTCAGCCTTACTCGCATGGAGGACGAAGGAACAGTCTACGAGCAGTATTACCAGGTGATGATCCACTCCGCTTTCCAGGCGGGATTTGCCAATCCGCACTTCACCGGGATCACCATTCGCCGCAACGCCGGAAACTACTACCATCGCGCGGTTCACATCAACCGCGGATTCATCTGCTTCAACAACGCGGGCCAGCAGGTGGCGGCGCTGTACTCCTATAACGGAGATTCGACCGGCGAAGACAACTCCACCGAGTTCTGGGGCGAGCTGACGCTCCGCAACGCGAGCGGGACCATCAAGATTCTCCTCAACGGTTCAGACGGCGAGATGCGGACCTATGGCCACGTCAACATTCTGAACTCGGCCTACAACGCCGGCCGTCTGAAGCTCGGTAGCTATCAACTCTGGGTGGACAGTAGCGGCCGGCTGCGAATCAAGAGCAGCGACCCAACAACCGACACCGACGGCACCATCGTCGGCACTCAGTCTTAACGAAAGGACAACATGGCAGACGTAACCGTAACGGTTGTCATCCCTCGTGCGATCTACAGGCACGTTCGGGACCACCTGAAACCGATGATGCGAAACCCAAGGCGCGACCCGATTTCCGGCGTCATCGTCACAGAGCCGATGTTCCCGGGCGACGACCCGGTCGCCGAGTGGATCCGGCAGACCGTCGCGCAGAACATCAAGCAGGTGCTTCGGGCCAAGACGGAACGACCGGCAAAACTCGAGCAACTGCAGCAGGCCGTCGTAGACGCGCAAGAAGCCCTGGACGGCTACTGCAGCCCGTCCGTCACGAGCGCCGGTTATGCAGAGGAGTAAAGGAGACCCTTCATGGCGAACAACTTCAAAAGAGCAAACGCGGCCGTCAACGCGGAGTGTACCGCGATTGGCGCCCTGCTCAGTGGTGGCAAACTGTGCATCTACGATGGCAGCCAGCCCGCGACGGCCGATACCGCCATCAGCGGCCAGGTCAAGCTGGCCGAGTTGACGTTTTCCACCGATGCGAGCCAGGCGTTTAACGCCCCGTCTGGGGGCGTGGCTACGGCAAAGGCGCTCACGCAGGACAGCAGCGCGGACAACACGGGAACCGCGGCGTGGTTCCGCGCGTTTCAGAGCGACGGCTCAACGCCAGTCTATGACGGCTCCGTTGGCACTTCCGGCTGCGATCTCAACCTGAACAGCGTTTCAATCCAGGCGGGCGGCGTCGTCAGCGTCAGCTCGTTCCAATACACCGCCACAAAGTCGTAACGGCAGATTCCTCGTTTCCAGAAGATCACCACAACTTGGAGCCTCGGGATGGGTCTGTCTGTCAAGGTTGGATCGTTCTCTCAGCGGACTTCGACCGGTAGCCAATCGGTTACTGGGGTGGGCTTCCAACCGAAGGCTGTTTTGTTCTTCTTGACCGACAAGACAGCAGACGGCAGCGCCGCCAACTGCCAGATCGGTTACGGGGTGGCCACGTCCTCGTCGAACCGATGGTGCTTCTACGGGATCGCACAGTCCGGCCTGTCCACGCATAGTTGCTCCCGGCGCTACTCCCTGTCAGCGTGCATCGGCGCGATCACAGCCGCGGGCGCGATTGCGGCAGAGGCCGGCTTGTCCTCGATGGACTCCGACGGGTTCACCGTGAATTGGGGGACCGCCGACTCGACGGCGCGGATTGTCAACTACATCGCGCTTGGTGGCAGTGATATTTCTGGAGCACGGTGCGGTGAGATCCAAGGGCCAACGGTCACTGGAAATCAGTCCTTTACGGGCTTCGGCTTTAAGCCAACAGCCCTGATTGCCTTTTGCATGGGGACTACGACGGCCGCGCCAGCTTTGGGGGCGGCGTCCGTCCGGCCGGGCATGGGATTCGCTGGCGGTGGCGGACAAGCCATGTTCGCCAACAGTATTTTCTACACCACCGCTCTAAGCCGCCGTTTCCAACGCACGGACCTTGTAGCCGGAGAGGCGGCTTCTTCGGGAGCTTCGATCTGCAAGGCGCAACTGTACAGCTTTGATTCAGACGGGTTCACGCTGAATTGGACGGAAGTGTATACGGCTGGCAGGTACATCTACTATCTTGCACTTGCCGGGCCACGGGTAAAGGTTGGCAGCTTTACCCAGAAGACCTCCACGGGGACGCTGGCGACGACGGGGGTTGGCTTTCAGCCGTCCGTGCTCTTTCTTGGGAGTTATAACCTCGCCGCCGACAGTTCCGGCTTTTACGACGGTGCACGGGTTTCCGTGGGAGCCGCTGATGGGTCGCAGCAGTTTGCCGCCACCTGGGGCGGTTCGGCTTCGGGCACAACGAGCGACAGCCAAGACCTTGACCGTGGGGCGGTCCTCAAGATGATGACGCCAGCGGGTAGTTCCCCCACTACCCAGGCTGCGGCTCACCTGGAGTCATTCGATGCGGACGGTTTCACTCTGCACTGGACAACCGCCGACGCCACGGCCAGGCAGATCATCTACCTGGCCATTGGCCCATCCATAACCGGCACTGCCGCCGTCACGGCAGCCAAGGCATCGCTGTCGGCGTCTGGTTCTGTGACGCCGCCAGCAATTGCCGGCACAGGCGCGGTATCGGCAAAGGCGGCGAGCCTGTCGGGATCGGGGATCTATACCACTCCCGCCAGGACCGGCACGGGCGCGGTAACGGCAGCGGCGGCAACCCTGTCGGCCTCTGGTACGTGTTATCCGAGATTCACTGGCTCGGCGGCCGTTGCCGCCGCCAACGGCGCCGTATCGTCGAGCGCAACGTACACGCCGCCAGAGAAGACCGGGACCGCTGGACTCGTCGCAGCCGCGGCATCTGTGGATGGATCCGGGACGTACCAACCTCCAGGCGGCGGCGCTGTCGTCGCTGCTCCAGCGTCCCTGGCCGCAAGTGGGTCGTATGCGCCACCCGAGAAGACCGGCACGGCTGCCGTTGCTGGCGCAAGAGCGGCTCTCTCAGCGTCTGGAACGCACACGCCGGCGGAGAAGACCGGGGATGCCGCTGTAGCGGCGCCTGCTGCCGTGATTGCGGCATCCGGCGTCGTTACGGGTCCGACCTATACCGGGGCAGCGTCCGTGACGGCAAAACGCGCCTCGGCGTCCGCTGCCGGCGCAATCACTCGCTCTATCCCCCCGCCCTCTGAGGCGGCGATTCGAGTCATCAACTGGCTTCGGCCGGCGAGCTAGACACTTTCATGAACAGACCCGAACTCATCGATCGCCTCGCCCGCGCCATCGCGAAGCGCGAGGGTTTCTTCGTCACCGAAGCGCGAGCCAAGGCACGTGGATTGAAGTACCCCACCCGTGCCCAGCGGAACGCTAACCCTGGGAACGTGCGCGAGTGGCGCGATCGCAAGAATCGTCCCTATCCGCGAGCCGGCGGCTACGTGGACTTCGTGGCTTGGGCCTCCAACAAGATCCCTGGCGTGTCACCCGAAAAAATGAGCCAGATGGCGCTCGCAGAAGGCTGGCGCGTCCTGCAGAAACTGGTGAGCCAGTATCTCGACGGCAAGTACACGGGCGGCAAAGCGCCAACCCTCCGTGACATGTTCGCGGTGTACGCGCCGGCGAGCGACGGCAACGACCCGGAAGCCTACGCGCAGTTCGTGGCGAAGGAACTCGGCGTCGCGGCCGACACACTGGTCGACATGCTCATTGACGTCGGAATTTGGTCGACGGTAGAACGATCCGAACCCACGGCTCGTTCGATTGATCACGAAGCGTAAGAACCGACGTCCTCGCCGGAGTCCTGGGCTGCGCTGTTGCCCGCCACCGCGCCCAGTCTGCGGTCGGCCCGGCGTGTTCGCGCATGCGGACATCGCACCTCGCCCCGCCCGAGATCCACGGCTCCGGCTCCATCTTCGCCTATTGCATCTCTGCGAGGCGATCACCGGGGGAGACCGGCCAGCGCACAGTACCAGGAGGACTCTATGCCGCCTTTGACTCCAACCCGCATTTGATGCTGCACCCGCACCTTGTGGACGAAGGGGGGAGGTTCTGGTACGCTTATCTGCATCGAGCTGCGCTGGTACTGGGCCCCAGCGGCGTGTTGACGTGTGACGCGGTGGAGCCCTGGATGACGCAAGAACCGCTGCTGACGACTGAAGCCGTCGCCCGATGTCTTGGCATTAGCCAGCGGACCGTCTGTTTATGGGCTGAGATGGAAGAACTGCCTGGGATAAAGGTCGGGCGACAGTGGAGGTTCCGCACGGAGGAGATTCGAGAGTGGTTGGCGGCAACGTCTCGACTCAGCGCAGGGCGCTCAGCGGAAGCCCGAAGGCTCCGACAAAGCAGTCTCTAACCGACGCAACAACCGCGGCCGAAAACGGCCCGAACGCCCTGGCCCGATCGCGCCAAGCTCCGCGCACGACGCTGGGACACGCCCACCTGAGTCGTCGACGGACCAGCGACAGAGCTTGGCTGTCAGCCGCGTGCCACCTTGCGCTGGGCAAGTAGGCAGGGCGGCTCGGTTTGCACCGGCCCCGCTCGATCATCGTTCCAGGATCTCCCGCGTTTTCCGTGTGTTCGCGCCGTTTGCCGCAATAGCCGCAAATGCGGCATACAATATCCCGCAGGCACCTACAAGATAGTCCTCTGAGGTTCAACGTCAAGAGGCTCTGATCGTATCAGTACTTTCGGCGCGAAAGCGGCGGCT
>CAZVIK010000078.1:10116-12758 GCA_964627045.1 uncultured Solibacteraceae bacterium
GTGGGACTGGAAATCGCGTTCCGGATCTGCCCGTGGGCCGTTCCGGCCAAGGCGGAGCGCCACACGTTCGGTGAGGCCAGACGGCGGGAGGATTACCAGTGGGTCGGGAAAGCACGGATTGTGGTTGGTTCTCCAGAGCGCTCCAGCGGTTTCCGGGCCAGCGGTGCGCATCGTCGGAACGGTGGCGAGGTGCGGCGACTGCGTGCAGCGGCATGGCATTGGCGCTGTGTATTCTGAGCGGGTTGCTTCCCGCGCAGACGCCATCCGTCGAATACGTCTACCTTGGGGGCCGAGTTGTGGCGACGGAGGCACCGGAAACCGTCTCGACTCCGAACACGCCGACAGGAACGACGAGCGGCTCTCCCGGGATCGCCTACACCTATTCTGTGAGCGGCTCCGTGTCAAACGCCGGGGACAGTGTCCAGTACAAGCTCATTTACAGCGACGGGACAGACTCGGGCTGGCTGGCGGCTGGAACGACCAGCGCGAACAAAACGTGGAGCGTGGCGGGGAACCACTCGGTGACGGCGCAGGCGCGGTGCGCCACGCATACCAGCGTGGTGTCCTCCGTTTCGGCGGCTCTCCAGGTGACGATTGCGGCCGCCGAGACAGTTTCCACGCCGAGCACGCCGTCAAAGAGCGGCGGAGTGTACGAGGGCGGGCCGAACGTATCCTACACCTTTACAGCAGGCGGCGCGGCATCGAGCCTCGGACACGAAGTGCAGTACAAACTCCTCTGGGGAGACGGGGCGGAATCCGGCTGGTTCGATGCGGGGTCCAGCGCGTCGCATGGGTGGAGCACGACGGGGCAGTTTTCTGTCACCGCGCAAGCCCGCTGCAAGACACACACCAGCATCGTGTCCACTGTTTCTTCAGCGCGGCAGATGACTATCGAGACGGTCTCGACGCCGTCACGGCCGACGATCAGCGGTGGAGTGTACGAGGGGACTGTGAACACATCTTACACCTTCACGGCAAGCGGCGCGACCTCAAGCCAGGGGCATACTCTGCAATACAAGATCTTCTGGGGGGACGGAGCGGACTCGGGCTGGTTCGCCGCAGGGTCCAGCGTTTCACACTCGTGGAGCACGTCCGGACAGTACTCAGTGACTGCCCAAGCTCGGTGCCAGACCCACACCAGCATCGTGTCTACCACGTCCTCCGCGCGGCAGATGACTATCAACACTCCAACAGAGGTGATATCGACTCCCGATCCACCCGATGGCGAAACGACTCCGCTTGTCGGCGTAACAACCTACAACTACTCAACCACGGGGTCGGAATCGAACCTGCCGGGGCACTCCGTTCGATACCGGATTGACTGGGATGACGGAACGATGTCTAGCTGGCTCAATACGTCGGCCATTCAGAAAGTGTGGCTGGTCGAAGGCGACCACGACATCAAGACGCAAGCCCGGTGTGCAACGCACACGAGCATCGTCTCGGAATACTCGTCGACGCTTAAGGTCAGTCCCGTTAATCAGCCGCCTGACGTGTCTTCTCTGACTCCGAACACAGGATCGTCGCAGTCACAGACTTTCACGGAAATCGTCCATGACTTCGTCGGCGGGAACAATATTGACTATGTTCAGTTCGTTGTGAGTGCAACGGAAACAGTCACGGCTGTGGACTCGTGTCACGTCATGTACGCGGCTGACACGAATAGCCTCTACTTGGACCGAGATGAAGGCGACTTTGAGTGGGAAGACTACTCGGTGGTTGGCTCCGGAGGGCACACCCTGGAGAACTCCCAGTGCTCGATCGCGGCCGCCTCGGCGTCGGTGACGATTAATGGTCAGTACCTTACGGTACGCATTCCGGTGACATTTAAAACGGCATTTGCAGGAAGTCGCTATCTCTACACATCCGCTCACAATGATCGGGGCGACGACGACTGGGATTACTGGGGCACGTGGAGCGTGCCTTCTCAGTAGGCTACCGGAGAGCGCAAAACGGAGAAGAAGATGAAGGTCATGAACGGACACGCGAAGATCCTTTGTTGCGTTTTATCGGCCTATGCTGTTTGCGGAGGGGCGTTCGCCGCAGAGGTCGGCAGCATTTCCGGGACGGTAGTGGACGGCGACGGAAAGGCGGCCTGGAAGGCGGTTGTGATGGCGAAACTGCGCCCCACATCATTCGTGGGCGGATTTAAGCCGGTCGAGGTGAGGACGGCCTCGCAGCGCGATGGCACCTTCCTGCTGGAACGCTTGCCAGCCGGCACCTACAAGATCTGCGTTGAGAACCGGCCCGCGAGGCTATTGAACCCGTGTAACTGGTCGGACACGCCGATCCTGGTGACGGTGGGCGCCGGGCAGGCGGTGAAGGGGCAAGCCATTTCCATGGAAAAAGGAACGCTCTTGACGGTACGGTTCGACGATCCGACGAAGGCCCTGTCGCAGGAGGCGGGAGCTAGGAATGCGGGAATACTCATCGGCGTGGTGCGCCGGGGAGCGCCTTTTCAGGGTCCGGTAAGCGTGGTGGACGACGCGGGCGGGCGCAGTTTGACCTTCCTGGTGCCGCCGGACAAAGCGGTCGAGGTTTCCGTGGCCCGAGGAAGAAACGTCATCACCGACGCTCAGGGCGTGGCGTACGGCGCCGAGGCGTTTAAGGTTCAGGCGGTGGCGAATGCGGCGGGCGATTCG
>CAZVIK010000078.1:12768-13398 GCA_964627045.1 uncultured Solibacteraceae bacterium
GACCTTGAACCCAGAAAGGACACGCTTATGACGATGAAACACAAGACCGCCATCCTCGCTTCGCTGGCTTCTACCCTGACGTGGCTTTTCCTGACGCTGCCAGCGGCAGGCCAACAACTTTCGGCCCGCGTCCCCACCTTGGAGCTATTCTTGCGCCCGCGCGGATTCTCGGAGCGAGCCGTCAAGTTGGAGGCAGGGCCCTGGCGCATTTTGGTCACGAATCGGACGGCGCTGAAACAGATGCGGCTCCGCCTGGAGGCCGCCGGTGAGCCGCCGGAATCCGCCGCCATCAGCGACGAGACGGTGGCACGCTCGGTTCGCCAGACGTCGAGCGCACTGGTCAACCTTTTGCCCGGTGAGTACCTGCTCCGTGAGATGACACAGGGCACGGCGGCGTGTCGAATCACCGTAGTCGCGAAATAGCGAAGGGGGCGTGAACATGACGCGGACTCTGAAGACACTGTTGTGCGCCGGTCTCCTGCTGGCGGCTCCGCTGGCGGGACAGCAGACGTATGAATATGCGACCTACACGGCGGAGGGCACGACTCCGCCCGGCGTGGCGCCCGGTGCGCCAGCCGGTTCTTATGCGCTGAGCGGGTTTGACGACGTCAGTCTCTTCAGCGGCAAATT
>CAZVIK010000078.1:13408-16611 GCA_964627045.1 uncultured Solibacteraceae bacterium
TGAACCTTTCCCTACCCATGTTCACGGCGAAAGGACGAGGGGATGCGGGCTACACCGCGGTGCTCAACGTGGAAAACCCGTGGACGTACAAGCGCCACCAGACCTGCTCGGCGGGAGATTGCGGGGACCCCTACTATGACCCTCTGCCGGACTGGTGGAGCAATCCCGACGTGGCGCTGTACGGCCCAGGAAAGGTGATCGGCCGGCGTTCGGAGGAGACTTTCTATTGCAGCACGGTGGGCCTGGTGGCCTCCTGGGCCTTGACGCGTTTCACCTTCGTCGAGCCGAATGGCACCGAACACGAGCTTCGCGACACGCAATATCAGGGGCAACCGCTGTCGGTTCTGCAAACCTCAAGCTGCTATCAATACCCTTCTTCCTCCCGCGGGACTGTTTTCGTCAGCCAGGGAGGAGAAGCAATGACCTTCGTGAGCGACGAAGCTCCGCTGGATTGGGCCTGGCCGGCGTCCGGCGAAGGGCCGCAGCCGACCCTCCCGGCTACCGGCACCCTGTACTTCGCCGACGGCAAAAAGTACCGTGTCGAAGACAGCCTGGTCACCAAGATCACCGACCGCCACGGCAACACGATCGAACTCGAATACGACGCTGCGGGACGCTTGACGGCGGCTTATGAGCCGAACCGCACCATCCGTGTTGCCTATCAATCCACCTGCGACCTGGCCGGCGAAACGGGCGAACTCCCCGCATGCGACAAGATCACCATCTCACCGGCGGGTTCCTCCACGCCGTTCCAAACGATGTATGTCTATTTCAGTCAATTGGGCGACGCCGGTGCCACGGTTTCGTCGCGTTACGCGCTGTTTAACGGAATCCTGCCGCTGGAACCTTACATTACACCATTGAACTCGGAATTCGATCCCGTCGTGATCCGCCGGGTCCGGCTGCCAAACGGCACGCGGTACCTGTTCTCGTACAACAGCTATGCCGAGGTCACCCGCGTGGATCTGCCCACCGGCGGACGGTTCGAATACGACTACCACCCTCACCAGTGGCAATACGAAGGGCCGGTGCTCCGCCGCGTTTCCGAGCGCCGGGAATATGACGAATCGGCCCGCCTGCGCCTGCGCACCGAGACCGCCTACTCCAGCTACGGGGCGTCGCCCACAGTGGCGACGGTCATCGACTCGACCTCGCTGCCGCCGTACTACAGCTCCACGCAGACGGCCAGGAAGACCGTTCATACCTTCTCCGGGAGCTCGACGGCCGCCAGCACGTTCTACCCGGTTTGGACCGACGGCAAGGAAACCACGACCGAAAGCCGCAAACCGTCCGACGACACGCTTTTGCGGCGAACGGTGCAGGATTGGGAGAACCGTCTGACGGTTCCCTGGCACAGCGGCGGCGCCGCGACGGCGCCTCCCACGGACCCCCGCCTGGCCCAGGTGACGACGTACCTGGAAGACGGAACCACGTCCTCCAAAGTCGAATACGATTACGACGACACCTACGGCTACAACAACATCACGACGACTCGGGAATACGGCTTCGGCCAATCGACGGCCAGCCGCTGGGTGAACCGCTCTTATGTGACCTCGTCCAGCTATACGGCGACGCCGTGGCATCAGCGGCGCCTGGTGAGCACGGAGGAGGTGGTGGGAACGAGCGGCCAAGAAGCCTATACGGTCTTCGAATACGATACCGAAACCCTCGCGAGCGCTTCCGGAGCCTATTGGGAGAACCCGAGTACGACGTACCGCGGCAACGCCACGCGCATGAAGCGGCTCTACAGCGGGCGCTACGTCACCACCACGAAGACCTTTGACCAGTTGGGCAACGTGCGGACTTTGACCGAGCCGCTGGACAGCGGCGAGAACATCAACCGCGTAACGCAGTACGCCTACACTTGCGAAGGGGCCTATCTATCGACGCTGACCAACCCGAAGTCGCAGACCGCGAGTTGGACCTATAGCGATTGCAGCCTGGGGAAGCCCACGGGCTACACGGACACCAACAGCGCGGCCTACACCTACAGCTACAGCGACAGTCTACTGCGGCTGACGGGCGTGAGCGAGGCCGGCGGACTCGGGCAGGTGGGCTATGCCTATGTTGACACTCCCGGGTCGGTGAGCGTGACGGCGACGCGGCAGCAGGATGCGTGCTCGGGCAGTGCGGACATCGTGACCAAGACCGATTACGACGGCCTGGGGCGCGCGGTCAAGGTGCGGACGACGGACGACACCGGGAACATCTACGCCGACACGATGTACGACGGCTTCGGCAGCGTAGTGCGGCAGTATGAGCCGTACCGTTCCAGCCAGGGGGCGTACACGGAAACAACCTATGATGGGCTGGGCCGGACGGTGTCGGTCGCGTCTTCCAGCGACAGCGCGACGACGCGGATGGGGTACATCCTGAACCAGGCCTACGTGCGCGATCCGGCCGGCAAGTGGCGGCGGAACACCACCGATGCGCTGGGACGGCTCACCGAAGTGCGGGAAGACGCGCTGGTCAACGGGAGCAGCGTCAATCCGATTCCGGGGTATTCGAACCCGTCGGGGACGGACCTGTCGACCACCTACACCTACAACGCGCGAGACGGCCTGCTCACGGTGACGCAGGGCAGCCAGACGCGGACGTTCGTTTACGATTCGCTCGGGCGGCTGACCTCGGCGGCGAACCCGGAGAGCGGGACGACCAGCTACACCTACCGGGACAACGGGAACCTGTACACCAAGACCGACGCGGGCAGCGTGGTGGTGACCTCCGGTTGGGATCCGTTGAACCGGATCAAGCAGAAGAGCTACAGCGGCGGGGTGGCCACGCCCACGGTGACGTATTGCTACGATGGAGACACGTCGGGCGCATGTGCCGGCGCGCCGTCTGGAAGCGCGGGCAACCTGACCATGGTGAGCAACTCGAACTCGGTGACCAAGTACACCAGTTACGACCTGCTGCGGCGGGTGACGGGGAGTTCGCAGAAGATCGGCACGGACACGGCGCTGGCCTTCAGCTACACCTACAACAAAGCCAGCGGGCTGGAGACCGAGACGTATCCTTCCGGCCGGCAGGTGAAGACCTGCTACGACCAGGCCGGACGGCCGAAGTCGGTGCGGAATGGTTCGGACGGCCCCTACTACGCCAACAACATCACGTACGGGCCGCACGGAGGGATGACCTCTGTGCCGCTGGGCAACGGGGTGACGGAGACGTGGAGCTACCTGCGGATGCAGCCGACCTCGATG
>CAZVIK010000079.1:0-16388 GCA_964627045.1 uncultured Solibacteraceae bacterium
ACGACCGTCTCGAAGTCGATCTGGTTGTTGACACGGGCGTAGTAGAACCCTGTGGGGCGGTTCCCGAACATCACGACGCCTGGACCGTGCAGCCAGGCGGAGAACGCGGGGATGGACGCCGGGTTCGGCGCGATGCACTCGCAGGTGGCGATGAACTCATCATACACGCAGTCGCCTTCGGTAATCGTCAGCGTCCCGCTGCGCCCCGGCACCGCCTGCGTGGTCACGCGCTCCTTGGGCCTGGAGATGGCCGGGTGGGTCAGCACATGGATTCCGTAGTCTGTACATTTCACGCCATTCCAAGCGAACCAGTCGGCCATCTCCATTCACCTCACGATGCTTTTTTAGCGGAGGCCCATGCCCGCGTACTGGGTTTTATTGAACTGCGCAAGCTCAATGGCAAGGCTGCGCACATCTTTCTCATCCCGGACGTATAGCTTGTCCACCTGTACGGTCACGCTCTGGTCCTGATGATAGGTGCGACGGTTATCATAAGAGGTACTGCCGCCAACACCCGCCTGTGCGGCGCCGGTCAGGTATCGGGCGGCATTCTGGATGGCCTTCGCCTGGGCTTTGCTCTCGAGGATCGTGCCTTCGCCAATGCCCCGGACCATCATCCGCCCGACCTCATCCCTGAATACACGGGAAGGGGACTGAATCTTCAGCTTCGCCTTCGCGGCACGTACGGCTGCTTCTGCCACAATCCGCATGGCGTTCACGACGAGATTCTGGCCGCTCAGAATGCCGAGGGCGAGGCCAGTCATAACAGAAAGGCCGATAGGTTTCGTCGTACTCATGGATAGTCCAGTTTTCAACGCTGAAATGGCTTTCGCCGACGTAACCCCGGCCGCGGAGCCGAACCCGTAGGCCATCATGCCACCCGCGATACCGGAAGACAGGTCGACGCCTATCGGCCGCGTCATGGTGGAGGGCGAGTGCGTCTGTGCCGCGGCACGCAGCGCGGTTTCAATGGAAGTGGCGACTGTGGCCGCATCTCCAGTCCAGCCATAGGCAGTGAGGCCACTCGCGATGCCGGCGGAAATGTCATTGCCGACACCCAGATACTCGTCCGCGGTCCGCACTACGGTGAGCAGCGCGTTCAGCTGCTCGCGCACCTTCGCCTCGGCGTCGGCGTCAAGCGTACCACTGCTGAGCGCCGCCATCGCCTGGGCGATGTAGGTGGCGATGCTCTGAAGTTCCTCAGGGTTGAGGCTAAAGAGTTGTTCCAGCACCACCGACTTGCCCTGCTGGGCGCTTAAGGTTTCGCCGGCCGCGGCCAGATCCTCCACGCCCTGCACGAGGCTGGTGATGGAGGTGACTTTGTCGGAGGTGCTGGATTTCAGCCAGTCGGGCAGGAAGTTCTGCGGCTTCGTGTTCAAGCCTGCTTCGGCGTTCTGAACGCCCTCCGGGGAACCGATCTTCGGCAGCACCTGCACGTGGAGTACGCCGTTCTCGTCGGTGCCCAGCACCAGGTCGGTAGCCTTGATTTGCGCGACGGCATCGGGCGTGACCGGGATCGGGACGCCGTGCTCATCGTATAGCGCCAGAAGTCCGGCGTTGAATTTGTCCTTGAACGTCTGCTCCGCACCTTCGACCATGCCGACCTTCATGACCTGGCCGTCGAGGTCGATGGGGTTCGCCGCGCGGAAGTCCGCCGCGGCTTGGGCGTCGATGGGCGTCAGTTGCACGATGCCAGTGACGGTAGCGGAGAGCGTCGTGGTCAATGAGGACGTGTCGGTCTTGAACTGCTCCCACGCGGCGGACGCGCTGGTCAGGTCCAGGTCCACCAGCACGCGCTTGACCTCGTCCGGTAGCGCCTCATTGAACATGGTGGAAAGGCCTTCGAAGGACCCGGCGTTAGCCTTGAGGAAATCGGCGATAGAGGTGTACCCGCCCAGCACGTCCGTGATGTTGAGGTCGGGGAAAAGCTTCTGCGTCTCCTCGGGCGTGAATCCGCCCTGCTGGACCGCGTCCTGGATCTGGGTCAGGATCGCAAGGTACGAGGCCAGTTCGCCTTCATCCATGCCCTTCGTCAGCTCGTCCAGTTGCGTCAGGATGCCGGAGGTATTGCCGCCCTGGGCGGATGCGATCTGGAACTCGGAGAGCAGGCCGACCAGCTTCTGAAGCTTCTCGTCGGCCCCACCGAGCTCATTGCTCTGTAGCAGCATCGGCTCCACAAGCTGGGACAGCGCCTCAGCGTACTTCCGGGCGCCTTCGAGTTTCGCCTGGTTGTGCTGTTCATTCAGTGCGTCGAGCGCTTTCTGCTTGTCCGCGCCATCCTGCATGGCGGCGATGACCTTGTACTCGGAAGCGTAGGTCTCCTCGAGCGCGGCATTGTACTCGGCGCTGCCCTGGGTAGCGGCCTTCATGGCATCGGCGTACAAGTCGATGGAGGTGGAACCGCCCTCTGCTTCCAGCCTCGCCTTCTCGGCCTCCACGCCCTGCAAGATCTTCTCGTACCCGCCGGA
Source organism: uncultured Solibacteraceae bacterium (assembly GCA_964627045.1). Taxonomy (GTDB): domain Bacteria; phylum Acidobacteriota; class Terriglobia; order Bryobacterales; family Bryobacteraceae; genus CAZVIK01. Next base: position 2,469 of record CAZVIK010000079.1, read on the forward strand.
TTCCCCCAGCGCGTACTCCAGCTTGATCTGCACCCGCTGAGTGACGATCTCCTCAAGCCGCGCCTGATCCTTTTCGGTGAGTTTCCCGTTCCGGCGTTTTTTGAGTAGAGATTGGACTTCCTTGTCGTAGGAATCGAGCTGTTTCAAAACCTCGTCCGAGCGCGAATCCTTGACGCCCAGCCCGGAGAGGATCTTCTGGCGCTCCTCAACCGCTTGGCGCAGCTGATCACTGTCCGCCTTGAACTCGTCCACATAGGACTTGACGATTTCTGAGGTTTCCTGCTTGCCGTCGGTCCAGGTGGCGTTGAGCCGGGAGAGCCAATCCTTTGATTCCTCGATCCCGCCGAAGCTGTCCGGGGTCAGGCCGAACCGCGCGAACGCGTCATTTCCAGTATCGAATACGGTGGAGGCTTGCTGCTCCGACCATTCCTTGGCTGTCTCCGCCATGCCCTGGAGCGCTTCGCGGGCTTCTCTAGCACCGGAGGCGTAGTCGATCCAGCGGTACGCGCCATACAGCGCCGCCGCTGCGACCGCCGCAATGCCGACGGGTCCCAAGAGGCTCCCACACGCGGCCAGCACACCCTTCATCCCGCCGCCCGCGGAAACCGCGGTGGTGATCAGTTTCCCGAACCCGGTGGAGAACGTTCCGACGGCGGTATTCAGCTTGCCCAGCACCAGAATCCCCGGTCCGATCCCGGCGACCCACGCGGCCGCGGTGATCAGTGCCTGGCGCTGGCCCTCGTCCAGTTCCATGAGGCTGTCCAGCAGATCGTGCGCGCCAGAGATCATTTTCTTGAGGGTCGGGGAAAGGTCGTCGCCGATCGTCTGCCCGAGCAGCTTCACCTTGTTGCCGAGGATCGTGATCCGGCTCTGGGTGGTGGCGTACCGAGTGGATGCCTCCTTCGTCAGCGCGGTATTTCGCTTCCACTCGTCGTTTGCCATGGTAAGAGACTTCCCGAACAGCTCATTGGCATTGGTGGCGCGCAGCAGCGTATCCCGGAGCCTGACTTCGGTGATGCCCATGTCCTGCAGTGTCGCGATGGCGCTGATTCCGGACTCGTCCATCTTCGAAAGGCCCACGATGAACGCCTGAATGGCAGACGCCGCGTCAGTCTTCCATGCCTCACGGAATTCGGAGGACGTCATGCCGGAGACCTTCGCAAAATCGGACAGGCCGTTCTTCCCGGTCTCCGCGGCCAGCTGCATCTGCACCATGATCTTGCTGAACGCAGAGCCGCCCGCTTCGGCCTCGATGCCCACTGACGCCAGCGCAGCGGAGAAGCCCAGGATCTGCGATTCGCTAAGCCCGACCTGCGTGCCAGCGGAGGCGAGCCGAGTCGCCATGTTGACGATGTCCCGCTCCGTGGTGGCCATGTTGTTGCCGAGCTCGACGATGACCGAGCCCAGACGCCCGAAGTTGTCCTGGGCCATGCCAGTCACGTTGGCAAACTGGGCGAGCGCCGTCGCGGCTTCTTCAGAAGCCAGGTTCGTCGCGTTGCCCAGGTCGATCATGGCCCGTGTGAACGGCGTCAGCGCGGAATTCTTGATGCCCAGCTGTCCCGCGTTCTCCATGACGGCGGCGATGGCGGAAGTGTCCGCCGTCACCTGGGTGGACATGGACTTCACATCGGAGGCGAGCCGCTTGTACTCTCCTTCTGTCGCGTCAACGGTCTTTCTGACGCCGGCGAACGCTTCCTCGAAATCGATGGACGCTTTGGCGGCGGCGACGCCCAGCCCGGCGAGCGGAACAGAGACGAATGTGGTCAGTTTCTGTCCGGTGCGCTCCAGCGCCTGGCCGGCGGCGGTGGCCTTCTTCCCAAAGGACTCCATGGCGGCGCCCGAGGCGAGCCACTTCGAACGTGCTTTTTCAAGCCGCTGTGTTGTGCTCTGGATCGCGGCTTCGGTTTCCTTGAGCGCGGCCTTGGCATGGTTGAGGTTGGTTTCTGCCTTCGTCACTGCGTCAGCGGCGCTCTGCATGGACTTTCGGCTGGCGCCTAGCTGGCCTTCCAGCCTCTTGATCTCCGCGCCGGTCGCCTTGTACTGTTCCTCGAGGTCCAGCAGTTCCAGCCCGAGCCGGTTGGATTCGTCGCTGTTGTCGCCGGTCGCCTTGACGCTGGCCTGGTAGGCCGCGCGGGTCTGATCGATCCGGCCCTTGAGGTCGGCGTACTTCGTCCGGGCGCCATCCAGCGAGGTGTTCAGTTCATCATTCTTCCGGACGGCGGCCGTGAGCTTCGCGTTGGCGGCGTCCAGTGCACGCCGGTACTGCTCCACCGCCTTCTGCTGGAGGGCCAGCTTGTCCCGGAGCATAGAGAGGTTCGCGCCCAGCCCGGTGGCGGACTTCTCAAACCCGGCCACACCGGCGCCCGCCTTCTTGAACCGGCTCTCCGCCTGCTGGATCTGCTTATTGATGCTGCCAAGGTTCCGGGAGAAGTTGTCCGAGTCAAGGGATAGCGACACGACGAGGTCGCGCAGGGTTTCGGCCACAGGTATCGCCATCCTCTCACAAGAAAATTAGCGCGGCCGCTGTGGCCACGCTTCGTCGATGAATCTTCGCTTCGGGATCTTCGTGCGCTCTTCATGCCGCGCGTCCCAAGCGCGGACAGAGAGAAAGCCGGGCATGTCCATGCCGTCAATGTCGGTCATGGTCCACCCGGCTTTCAGGAGTTCGTTGTAGGTCGCCAGGACGTAGTCGTGCAGCGTCAGGACGCCTTCGTCTCCTGCGCTGCTGGAATAGGGAATTCGGAGAGCACGGAAGTGGCCTGCGCCTGGACGGCCATCATGGCGAAGGTGATGTCGTGGATCAGGCGGTCGACCGGGTAATGGTCGAAAACGTCGTCGGGCGAGAACTGGTTGCCGAAAAGGATACAGAACCAACGAACGAGCACGTCCATGGCTTCCTCAACGCTGGTTTCGTCGGGGACGGCGTTCCCCTCCAGTGCGCTCTTCGCGAGTCCGGTGATGTGCGCGTGCATTTTCGCGGCGGGTCCCATCTCCCGCAGCGCGCGGCCGGACACAAAATCAATGGAGTACTTCTTCTCCCCAAGGGTGCAGGTGATCATGATCGGATCTCCCTTCTATTGAAATCAGGTGCCGGAAGTCACGACTGGCGTGTACACGCTGGTCAGGAACGTCGCGGCCTTCTCAGTGGTGAACCCGTTCTGGCCCTCATCGGCAATTGCCTGATAGCGCCCGTCATTGGTGCGCTTGAGGAAGGACCACTCAAGCTTACCCGTCTGCCTGGTCAGCGTTTTGCCTTCCTTCGTGTGGTACTGCTCGGTGGCGGGCTTAGCGCGGCCCTTGAAGAGCCACACATAGCGGTAGGTTCCGTCCGCCTTCTCACTCTTGAACCCAAGTGCGAAATAGGGTGGCGAATCCCCCGCAGCGCGGAGAAGCACGCCATTGTCGTCAATAGTGTTGCCCAGGATCATCTCCTGCATGGACAGCGGGATATCCGCCATCTCCATGGTCAGCTTGACGTCGGGGTCGGGATAGACAACGTCGCCCTCGACGTCGTCGTAGTACTGCACCTCAGGATCGGCGTTCTCCGGGGCGATCTGCGCGTCGATGGCGCCGGCGAGAAGCTGCAGCGTGCCGTAGGTGAGCGTGGCTTCTGTATCGGTGGTCAGCGGCGCGAGCACCACGTTTTTCAAGCCAACGGTGCTGGAAACCGCGGGGGATGCGGTCGGTTCAGGCATGGATGTTCCTCCTAGCTATCGATTCGAAAACACAAAAGCCCCCGTTTGTCGAGGGCTTCGTTCAGGAGCTTCTTCATTTCTTCATAGGCTTCTTCCGCCCTGGCATCAAAGGCTGGACGAACGAATGGGTGCGGCGGCGCGGGATGTGGACCACCATGGCCGAATTCAACCGGGACTGAATACCCGGCTCCCGCTTCGCCGGAATGCACACCAACGGTCACGAGGGCGGCGCCATGTTTGCGGGAACTTCCTCTGATCTTCAAGGAGTCTCTCAGATGGCCGGACCGGGGATGGGGATCAGTGCTGGCGTTTTGGATCATCTGATCCAGTATCGGCTGCGCGGCGCCCTTCAGGATCTTCGTGGTCGTGGCTCCGTCATCACCAAGCGCGCCCGCTATGGAGGCGAGATCGCTTTTCAGGCCATCCGCGCCGTTCAATTGCATGCCCATTGATCACACCTCCTCCGTGCCCACCCACGTCCAGATGACGAGGAAGGTCTTCGTGTCCTCCTCGTAGTCGGTGCGCTCCTCATCCATGCCAAACCCTGCCGCTCGCATGGCAGCGCGAACGACAAGAATGACGCTCGTCACGTCGCCGGTACTCCAGAGCGTCAGGTAGACATAGTGCCGGTACGAGATCGGAGCGTCGTCGAGGTGCTCGGCTTCTACGGTCAGGGTGGTGTAGGTGAGGTACTGGGCGGGAGGGGTTGGATATGCGGCGCTTGCGCGCCAGACATGTGCGAAGGCGGGGATTCCAGTCGGTGTAAGCGCGGCCTGCACGCTCTTCATCCGCTCACCGCCTTTCGCCGGGCAGTCTTGAGCAGAAGGAAATCACGCAGGTGGTCGAACCCGTTGACCTGCACGATCTCCCTCCGCTGGCCTTTAAACTCTACCCACATGCCGGGCTCAATGTCGGGGCGGTACCGGATCGAGAAGTTGGCCACGTCCTCCAGGTTGCCGGCCGCGGCTTCGAAGAACTCCCGGTGACCGGCGTCGCGGGCAGAAGCCCATACATTGCAGACAATGGTATCGGCTTCCACGGGGTAACCGTTTTCGTTGGTCGTGGTAGCCGTCCGCCCCACTGTGATTCGGTGCCGGAGGTCGCCCGCTTTGGGCTTCGTATTGCTTGTCGCCACAGCGGGTCGCCTCCTTTAGAAGAGTTTCATGGGGTCGCGGTACGGCCAGAGCAGCGCGCGAAATGCAGCGATCATGGCGTCATAAGCATCCTGGTCGCCGCTCTCGCGGTTGGCATAGAAATGGCCGCAGAACAGGAGCACCGCAAGACGGACAGGCTCCGGCGTGGGATCCATGAAAGTCGTCATGCAGAACGCTTCGCAGGCGGCTTTCGCGGCCTGAATCAGGGAGGAGAGCAGTGCGTCCTCCTCGCCTGATTCAATCCTGAGGTGCGCCTTCAGTTCAGAAAGCGAGACCATCTCAGGCCGCCTTCATCTGAAGAACCTTTACCGCTTCGGGCAGGATCAGTTTGCCGTCCACGCGCTGGGAGGCGATGAAGCCCACCTGCCCGGTGGCGGCGAACAACTCGTTCAGACGCTTGAAGCTTCTACCCTGGCGGTCGGCCACCCAGTAGAATCCCAGATCGCCGAGCGCGATCGCCTTCGCGCCCGCTGCCAGCGCGGGGACGTAGGACGAGGTGTAGACCGGGCGGTTGAGGATCGTGTCGGGCGTACCAGCGGTGATTGACGGCTGCCAGAGGTAGTTGCCGGTGTTGTCCTTGAGCTTCCGGATCGCTTTCACCGTCGTGTCGTTCATGAGGAAGACCGCGTTCTTGCGGTATGGCGATTTGAGCGAGTAGAAAAGGTCGATGACCTCGTCCAATGTGATCGCCGTGGCCGAGGCCGCGGTCACACCCAGCTCCGCGCCGCCGGAATTGGCCAGAAGGCCGGTGGGCTTGCCGCTGCCGTCTCCCACGAAGAACGCCTCTTCCTCCTTGGTGCCGGTTCGGCGGGCGAATTCCTTCGCGATATACGAAGCGACGTCAAACACCGAGTCGTTCAGCAGTTCTTCCGACACCTTGATCATCGTCGCCAGCTTGAACGCGCCGATAGAGATCATCCCAAAGGAGTCGTCGCTCTCAGGGTAGGCTGCCTCCTCGTCGATCCATGCGGCGCTTCCCTTCGACGCGACCACGGGGATCTTCCGGTCGCCGCTGGAGGTGGTGATGAACTTCGCGAGCCCGCGGAAGATGTTCTGCTCCTCCAGCGCCTCGATGAGGGTGCGCTCGAACTCGTCCGGTGCGAACACGCCGCCCTCGCTGTCCACGCCCACCTGAAGCGCGTTCATTACTTCGAACGACGGATTTTTGCTGCGCATCATGTTCCAGAAGCTGCGCCGGTACTCGTCGGACGCGCGGCCAGACTTGCCCTTATCAGCGGCAGATCTGGGCTTTTCGGTCAAGGGATTGCTGGTCGGCAGGGAGAACTCGCGGTCAAGTGCGGCTTGGCGCTCCAAGCGCTCGATCTCATGGCCAAGGGCGATCACATCGGCTTCCATTTTGTCGTAGGTCGCAGCATCCTCGGCGGGGATCATACCATCCGTGCCGCGCTTAGTGTCCAGGAACGCTTTGGCCGCGTCCCACGCCTTGGCGCGCTTTTCGCGCAGGGTAAGAATCTGGTTCATAGTTTCCTCCTTAATGTTTCAAAAGCGCCAGTCTCTGTTCGAGGCCGGAGGCCGGCACCCTGTCCGACGCTTTTATTCGGGGTTGTTCGGGTTGGGAAATCCAGGCCTTCACCTTGTCCAGTAGGCTGTTGGTCACAGCGCGGCGGGAGAATGAGAAGCTGTTTTCCGGCGCTTCGCCGGGTGGCGCGGAATCCTTGAACAAGATCTCATCGCAGAAGCCCAGTTCCAGCGCCTTGTTCGCGTTCATCCACGTCTCGGCATCCATGAGGTGAGACAGCTTCGCGCGGGAGAGGCCCGTTTTGATCTCATAGGCGTTGATGATCGATTCCTTGTACTCATCGAGCATCTGGATCGCCTTACGCATTTCTTCGCTGTCGCCAATAGCCACGGTGAGCGGGTTGTGGATCATCATGGTTGAGACCGGCGACATGAGCACGCGCGTGCCAGCCATAGCGATGACGGACGCCGCCGATGCCGCGATTCCGTCGATCTTCACCGTCACGTCGCCGGGGTACTCCATGAGCATGTTGTAAATTTGCGCCGCCGCCACGCAATCGCCGCCCGGCGAGTTGATCCAGATGGTGATGGGGCCTGAGCCGGCCAGAAGGTCGGCTTTGAACGCGGCGGGCGTCACATCATCATCGAACCAGCTGCTTTCGGCAATCACGCCGTCCAGGTATAGGGTGCGGGCATCCGGCGCGGTCTCGTCCCGTACCTGCCGATCGGGCTCCGACCATTGCCAGAATCTTTTCATTTCGGGGCCTCCTTGTTTGGTTGATTAGCCGCATACGCGCCCGCTTGCGCAAGCGTGAGCATGTTGCCGTTGATCAGGTATAGATCGCCGCCTTCCTCGGCGGGGATGCGGTCGAAGTTCTCAAGCTCCCGGATATCGTTAGCGCTCATCCAGCCGTTCTGCCGGGCGACCGCGTAGCCATCCATGCGGCTCTTGTAGTCCCCGCGCAAAAGGCCCTCCACATTGAAGCGCACAAAAAAGCGCTTTTTCTCGGCTTCCGAGAAAAGCGCCCGGTAGATCGCCTGCTCCCAGCGGGTGATCCATGGTGAGAGCGTGTATTTCACGAACTCCAGTGACTGCTGCTCGATGTTGGAGAAGCTGCTCTTGTCCAAGTCGCCCACCATGTGGGGTGGGACCCGGAAGATGCGCGCGATCTCGTCGATCTGGAATTTCCGCGTCTCGAGGAACTGCGCCTGCTCTGGGGAGATGGAGATGGGTTTGTAGGCCATCCCCTCCTCCAGCACTGCGATACGGTGCGCGTTGGCGCTGCCCTGGTAGATGGCGTTCCAGGAGTCGCGGACGCGCTTGGGATCCTTCACGACGCCCGGATGCTCCAGCACGCCGCCTGGCTGTGCGCCATTCTGGAAGAAGGCCGCACCATACTCATCACAGGCCAGCCCCATGCCGATGGCTTGCTTCGCCATGGCGATGGGTGAGTATCCGACCAGTCCATCAAAGCCCAGACCCGGAATGTGGAGCACGTCTGAAGGCGCGAGCCGCACGGTGGACTTGCCGCCCATTGTCCGCACGTCCCCGTCCGAGCGGGTGTACTCGTAGACGATGCGCCCTTTGGCGTCCCGGTCCACGGTCATTCGGTCGGGCATGAGCGGGTAGAGCGCCAAGGCTTCCCCGCGTCCGTTTCGTATCACCTGCGCGTAGCCATTCCCCCAAAGGAGCAGGTGCGTCATGAGGGTCTCCCGGAAGGAGAAGGCCGACATCTCCGGGTTAGGCTCGTCGTGCAGCAGCGTGTACAGTGGATGCGATATGGCTTTTTCCTTTCCACCCGTGTCGTTGTAGAGGTACACGTGCAGCGGGAGCGATGCGACTGCCTCGGACAGGATGCGCACGCAGGCGTACACGGCAGTCATCTGCATGGCGGAGCGTTCGTTGACTACCTTGCCGCTGGAGGTACTGCCGAAAAGAAACGAAAAGCTATTGCCATTCAGGGCATTTTTAGGTTTATCACGTGAGTGGAATAACCGAGTAACGAAGCTCATTCGTTTTCCTCCAGGAAAATTTTTGGAATCTATTGACAACAATTTTCACGGGCGTTATAATACATGCGTGAAAACAAATACAAGGAGGAACGATTACAATGAAGGCGAAGTTCACTGATTTCATTGCTGAGAACTTGAACTGCACGAAATACGCTGACAATACTGACGCCCAGCACATCTTCGATCTTCTGTCCAAGGATGATAGCATAATCAGCATGGTGGATGCATCAGAAGCGGGCAAGCCAGCGCTGTCCCCCTGCGTCATCATCGTCGAGGATTACTTTGACAACCAGAAAGCCCCCACATTTGACCTTAAGGATGGGTTTACCAGGACGGTGGTTGGGCGTATGGTGAAAACAATTCTTGCTCCTTTCGGATACGAACCGTCGGTGCAGAAAGACTTGCCCAAGGCGATTGGCGCCCGATATTTCACTTCTGCATCCTGTTATGTGAAAACGGGGATCGCTTCAATGCGTATTGTCAAAACGATTGTGGAGAACTAGAGTATCAACAACCCTCGGCTATCGTACACCGACCCATCCGCGCCACCATGCCGGATCGCCCGGTCCAGCGCCATAATGGTGGCGACGGTTCCGTCGATCTTCTCCGTCGATTTCTCTTTGTCGGGCTTGATGTTCCCCGCGGGGTCGGTCTTGACGAAGATGTTGTCCATCATCCAGCGGAGCACCGGATGCCCGCTGTGGGCAAGCTTCTGCTCCAGCGTCAATTTCATCAGTTCTTTTGTCGGCGGCGACATATCCTTGAACCCCTGCCCGAAAGGCACGACGGTAAAGCCCAGCCCCTCGAGATTTTGCGTCATCTGCACGGCGCCCCACCGGTCGAATGCAATCTCCCGGATGTTGTACTTCTTGCCCAGTTCCTCGATGAACCGCTCGATGAAGCCGTAATGCACCACGTTTCCCTCGGTGGTCAACAGAAACCCCTGCTTCTTCCATAGGTCATAGTTGACGTGATCACGCCGGACGCGCAGGTCGATATTATCCTCCGGGATCCAGAAGAATGGCAGGATTTCAAACTTGCCGTCCTCATCCTCGGGCGGGAACACTAGCACGAACGCAGTGACGTCAGTGGTGGAGGAAAGATCCAGCCCGCCGTAACAGGCACGCCCGAGTAGGCCATCCGGGTTAACCGGAAAAGCGCAAGCGTCCCACTTGGCCATGGGCATCCAGCGCACCGCCTGCTTTACCCACTGGTTGAGCCGAAGCTGGCGGAAGCTGTTCTCCTCCGCGGGATTCTGCTTTGCCGATTCGCAGGCGGCCTTCACCTTGTCAACGCCGACTGTGATGCCCAGCGACGGGTTCGCCTTCTTCCACACCTTCGGGTCCGTCCAATCGTCTTCATCTCTCGCGCCGTAGATGACCGGATAGAAAGTGGCGTCGTGTTTCCGGCCCTCCAGAATATCCAGCGCTTTCCGGTGTGTTTCGTAGCAGATGCTCTGGGTGTCCGTACCCGCTGTGGTGATCAGGAAGTACAGCGGCTGCGTTCGGGCGTCGCCGGAACCTTTGGTCATAACGTCAAAGAGCTTTCGGTTCGGCTGGGTGTGAAGCTCATCAAACACCACGCCGTGGATGTTGAAGCCGTGCTTGGAGTACGCCTCCGCCGAGAGCACCTGGTAGAAGCTGTTGGTCGGCAGATAGATCATCCGCTTCGTCGAGGCGAGCAGCTTCACCCGCTTCGCCAGCGCAGGGCACATCCGCACCATGTCGGCGGCGACTTCAAATACGATAGACGCCTGCTGGCGGTCGGCAGCACAGCCGTAGACTTCCGCGCGCTCTTCGTCGTCTCCACAGGTGAGCAGCAGGGCGATCGCCGCTGCAAGCTCTGACTTGCCCATTTTCTTCGGGATCTCCACATAAGCCGTATTGAATTGGCGGTACCCGCTGGGCTTGAGAACCCCGAACACATCCCGGATAATTTGTTCCTGCCAGTCGATGAGTTCAAATGGCTTTCCTGCCCAGGATCCCTTAGTATGGGAAAGTGCCTCAATGAAGGCGACGGCGTAGTCGGCGGCGGCTTTGTCGTATACGGAATCCGCAGCCATGAAGGGGGTGGGCTTGTACTTCTTCAGTTTGCGCACGACACGGTCACCCCCTTCATGGCATAGAAAAGAGCCTCCGCCTTAGCGAGAGGCCCCCAGCTTCCACCCTACTCGGATTCTTCCGTTTCCCCCGTCATAATGAAGCGACTGTACGCGGGCGTGTGTTCTTCAAGGTACTGAACCAGTTCGTAGTACCCACGGTCATATGCTTCCCGCCGTACCCTTGGTACGTCGAACATGTTCGTGACGCCGCTTGCCCGGATGGCGAGGATCTGCGCGCGGATCGTTTCGGTCATAACGCATCCCCCTCGTCCACGCGCCGGATCACGTCCACGCCGTAGATCGCGCCGAGGGTCGAGCCGTCGTCCCAAACGCAGAAGACCGTTCCAGCTGAGTCCACAAAATCCACCGTGCCGTGGGCACCGGGTTTGAGGGTGGTATAGGGGTCGGACATCGCCACCATCTCGACCCTCGTCCCTATCGGGTACGCCAGCCGCACCCGTTCGACCTGCTCCTTACTCGGAAACTTCATCGCTTGCCGCCTCCTCGCTCTTGCCGTTCTTCCAGCTGGAATTGCCCTCCAGCCTCGAAAGCAGAATCTTCCGCGCCGCCTTGTACTCGCCGCCAATAAAGCCGAGGGAAAGCAGGAAGCACCGCATGGCGTACTTCGGATTTCCCTCGGCATCCTTCTCCTTCGCTGTGACACGCTTTTTCGCAAGCGCCGTCTTACAGAGAAGGCTGATAAGCGCAGAGTAAGCGGCAGAATGATCGGCGTCGATGCTCACGCTGAACCAGGGGAACTGCAGCGTTTCCTCGGTCATTTTAATCGGCAGTTCGCCCACACCGAGCGCGGTTTTCAGGAGTGCGGCTTTGGCGTTGACCAATTTGGTAAGGTTTTCAAGCCTCTCAGGCGTAAACCCCTTCAACGGCACTTCGATGGTGAGGCGGTCGGGCTCGGGAACGTCGCTCGGCTGCATTCCGTTCTCGCCCTGCCAGTCTTCGCGGCGCTCCCGCCCAAGCCCCAGTTCCTCGCGCTCGGTGAGGTTCAAGTCCTCGTATTCGGGCTGCCCTTCCATCCACGCTTCCGCATGCTTTAGCATGGCTTCGGTCGGCGGTACGTTGGGATCCGCGTACCGTCCGGGGTGGTGCTGGTCGATGTCGGGGTATTCGTCGTATTCCTCGCTGACTGCCTTGAAGTCGTGCAGGCCGCAGAGATCGGCGACCAGTTCGCGATTGTCCGGACCCGTGACCGTCCCGGTCTTGTCGATGTGGTAGACGCCGGCCCGGCTCGGGTTGCCCACTTCGTAGGCCGCCGTGGGCATTCCGAGGTACTTAATCGGGGCGTTCAGTTCCTGACTGATTGCGTTGACCAGGGATTTGCGTTCCGCGCCCGTGACGTTATAGTGGATTCTCATCGGTGAAAGGCCTCCTTTTGCTTCTTGGGTGAGTACATATATCACTCAAGAGCGCAGGAATAGCAAGCGATATCTCCTCAAAAACGGGAGAATCCTCAGCCTCCGTTTTGTGTCAACAACACAATGCCCGCCATGATGAACGAGACGCAGGGGAGCGCGACGCCATTGCCCCACATCTTGTAGGCAGCGCTGTCGGAGTACGGGTTCTTCAGCCATTTCGCAACCTGTTTCAAGCTCGCGGGCTTCGCGGAAGTTCCCATGATCTTACGATGTGTTTCAAACACTGCCGCCCACAAGCGGAGTTCATCTTCTGTTGGATTAGGTGTTTCCAGCCCGTCGCACCACCCGTCCGGGAACCCCTGGAGCCTGCCGCACTCAGTGGGCGTGAGCCTACGGACGATATAGCGCGGCTGGCTGTCTGCCCGAGGCGCAAACGCCGCCTGCGGGTCTTTGTAGTCCCGAGCCATAAGCGTCGCCGCGATTTCCTCGTGGATTTCCGCGAAGCCGCCGGTCGTCATGGTGTAAGCGACGGCATGGCGGTCTGCCGTGTTGAGTGTGAACGCCGTGCCTTCATGTACGCCGCTGCCCTGTGGGCCGTTCTTTTCCTCGCGCCCGATCATACTGCCCTGAACGCAGATGGCAATGCCGCCCTGGTTGCAGGCCGGATTTCCGCCGCTTTGGTCGAGCGTACGTGCTGTGTCTGCTTCGTAGAACCCAACGCGTGGGTTCGGTGACAGCATGGCGCCCGAATGGTGTGCGCAAACACCATAGGCCTTCGACATGGCAAGCGGCACGTTGTTGCCGCCCGTCCCCATCCGGCTTGACAACGTCTGCACGACACCGTCCTCGCGGACTTTTACCCGGCTGTCCATCGGGTGATGTTCGACCACCACCGCGGTCTGGTTGTCGCCTGCGTCGGCGCGAAGCGTCCCCGCAAATTCCTCCCAGCAATGCCCGCCCAGACGGGATGCCGCACCCGGCTCGAAGGCTACGGCTGGCTGATGGCCGGGATCCGGATTTACGCCGACTGCTGTTCCAGGGCGACCCGAAGCACTTCCGGCAGTTCCTTCCCCCTCATGGAAGCCCGGTGCAAAATCCCGGCACACGCCTTCCGGCTCAAAAAGAATCTCTCCGGCGCGTTCACTTCCAAAATCCGCGACAAGGTAGATTCTCTTGCGCCGTTGGGCGACGCCGAAGTATTGCGCGTCAAGAGTTCGGTACGCCACGCTCCATCCGCCGCCCACGAGTACGTCGGCGTACGGCCATCCGCCCTTGTCAGGCGCAGGCACCTCGGCGCCCGGCTCCGCGATCCCGACGACCGCGTCGAGCACGGCTTTGAAATCGGCGCCCTGGTTTGAGGAAAACGCGCCGGGGACGTTCTCCCATACGATGAATCTTGGGTATTTGCCATCGGACGCGCGCCTCATTTCTGTAATGATCCGGATCGCCTGATAGAAAAGGACGGACTGGTTTCCACCCAGCCCCGCGCGCTTCCCCGCGACCGACATGTCGGTGCAGGGCGAGCCGAAGGTGATGATGTCCACGGGTTCGATCTCCGCGCCGTCGATCCTGTTGATATCGCCAAGATGTCGCATTTCAGGGATCCTTTTCGTTGTCACCCTGATCGGAAAGGGCTCCACCTCAGAAGCGGCAACCGGATTGATGCCGCATAGCTTTGCGCCCAGAGCGAAGCCCCCTGAACCATCGAAGAGGGAGCAAAGCGTCAGCTGTTTACCCATTTGAGGCCCTCGCATTCTCCGGTAATGAAAAAGCACCCGTCGCTGGGTGCCAGTTTCGTTTCAATACCTGAGCCAAGCATCGCCTGTATACCAAGACCTTTACATCAGATGGGGGTTCCGGTATCCCTTCATTTTTTCTCGCAAATTCCCCGTACATCAGCTCTGCGGCGTAATTATACGCGCCCGCGGCGACCCGCTCTGAATCAAATGTTCCGAGATGAACAGCCTTATCGCTGTACTTCACCCGTGCTTCCCATCTTGATTTATGTTTGCGTTGAAGCACGCCTTTATATTTTGATGTGCTTGGGACAGACGGCTTTTTTCGGTTGAAAGAATTTGTCTGAACGGATGATATGCGCAGGTTTG
>CAZVIK010000080.1:0-16210 GCA_964627045.1 uncultured Solibacteraceae bacterium
ATGGACTACGCGGGCACCGACTACGGGATGGCGACCCACCCGGGTTTCTACAACCTGCTGGCCTATGCTCGTCCGGAAGGCTCCAAGATCCGGCCTTTTGTCGCGGGGGGCGGCCAGTTTAGCAACTTCGTGTTTCCGGGGCTTTCGGTAACATCCGGCTACGGCACCACCAAGTTCGGCATCAACTACGGCGCCGGAGTGAAGGTGCGGACATCGGACCGGTTCCTCATCCGCCTGGACGTGCGCCAGTACATGTCTCCCAAGCCGGATTGGTTCCTCACGGCCCCGAAGGGCTGGCTGAGGATCAACGAGGTCTCGGCCGGCTTCGCCTACACCATGTAGCGTCCGTCAGGCGCCCTCTTGGCGTCCTCGGCGCGAGGGGATTCGGACCAATAGGTACGCCAGCGCCGCGAACCCGGCGAGCGACAGCCACGCGCCCCATTTCGGGTAGAAGCCGAGTTGTTCGGCCCCGGTGGCCAACGACGTCAGCGAAGATACGCCCGAAACAAACAGCACTGCGAGCAGAATGCCCATGATCGCCTCGCCCGCGATCAAGCCGGATGCGATCAGGGTGCCCTTCTCCTCCACCGCCGCCTTTTCCTTATCGGAATAGCGCCGTGACACACGATCCGTGAGCGCCTTCAAGAGCCCGCCCGCGAAGATGGCGGAGGTCGTGTCGAACGGCAGGTACATCCCCACGGCGACCAGCATGGGAGCGCGCGCCCCGCACAGGATCAGCGCCACGCCGAAAGCGGCGCCGGCGCCCAGCAGGCCCCAGGCCATCTCGCCGCCGACGATGCCCTTGGCAAGCTGGGCCATCAGCCCCGCCTGGGGCGCGGGCAAGGCGCGTCCGCCGATTCCGCCTGTCGCCAGGTTGGCCTCGTGCAGCACGATGATCGGTCCCATCAGGAAAAACGACAGCAGCGCCACCGCGGCGATCTCCACCACCTGCATCTTCCAGGGAGTCCCGCCGAGCAGGTGGCCCGCCTTCAAGTCCTGCACCAGCGAGCCGGACACGCAGCACGCGCAGCACACCACCGCGGCCACGCCCAGCACCGCCGCCACGCCCGCCGCTCCCGTCACCCCGATGGCCAGCAGCACCAACGCCGCGATCACCAGCGCCGTCAGCGTCAGCCCCGATACCGGCTGGTTGCTGCTTCCCACCAGCCCCACCAGGTACCCGCCCACCGCCGACAGCAGGAACCCGGTCACCGTCATCACCACCGCCGATACGATCGCCGCCAGCCAGCCGTTGGTGAAGTAGTAGTAGATGGCGGTGATCGGCACCAGCAACACGAGCGTTCCCATCAGGACCCATCGCGCCGGGATGTCGCGCTCGGTGGGGTCCTTCGACGCCTTCTCCCGCGCCGCCGCCGAGGATGCGCTGAACGCGCCCTTGAGCGACCGCACGATCGACTCGCGCATCGAAAACAGCGTGTAGGAGGCCGCCACCAGCATCGTGCCCACCGCGATCGGGCGGACCACGTTGTACCAGACCGTGTAGGCCGCCACGTCGGGCGACGCGCCGCCCAGCCGCGCCGGCAGGTCCGGATCGAAGAACAGCAGCAGCGGGATCAGCAGCCACCATGCGACGATGCCGCCCGAAACGTTGATGCTCGCCAGTCTCGGCCCGATGATGTAGCCGATGCCCATCAGGGCGGGCGATAGGCTCGGCGTGGACCAGGCGATCCCCCCGGCGTGCGTCACATCGCCGATCGCCTGTTTCCCGTAATCGAAGTGGCGGACCACGGACTTCGGAAACTGCACGAAGCCCTCCAGATAATCGCGAAAGACCTGGAACCCCTTGTCGCTCTTGAGAACCTGAATGAGCCCGCCGAAGCCCATCGCGCCGAAGATCAGGCGCGACGCCGCACCGGAGCGGTCGCCCGCCTTCACGATCTCGACGCTGGCGACGCTCTCGGGCCACGGCAGCCCCGCGTCGACGCACAAGGGCCTCCGCAGCAGGATGATGAAAAACACGCCGATCAGCCCGCCCACCAGGAGAACGAAGGCGGCTTCCCAGTAGTGCGCGCGCAAATCTCGCCACAAACGGACCCCGTTGATCTCCACCATCACGAACGCCGGGATCGTGAAGATGGCGCCGGCCACCAGCGCCTCGCCCACCGACGCCGCCGTACGCGCGATGTTCTGTTCCAGAACGCCGCCGCGAAGCCCGCGCACCGGCAGCCGGAACAAGGCCATCGCGATCACGGCTGCGGGAATGGTGGCCGCCACCGTCTGCCCCGCGCGCATCCCCAGGTACGCGTTGGCCGCGCCGAACACGAAGGCCAGCAACAGGCCAAGCGCGACCGCCTTCACGGTCATTTCGCGCCGGCCGGGGGGGTCCGTCGGCGGCGGCATCAGATGAACTTGTACTTCCCGGGCACCGGCAGCGGCGGGGTGTCCAGCTTCATCCCCATGTCGAAGGACTTCGGCGTCAAATCCTGTTGGGACGCCATAATCATGTCCCAGGTGATCTCCTGGCCCGAATAGGCCGCCTCGCGCCCCATGATGCACGTCATCGTGCTTTCGGCGACAGCCATACCCTGGTTGATGTACGGCCCGTCGCCGCGAATGCTCTTGAGCAGATCGATGTGCTCCTGCACGTAGGGGTCAAGCCCCACAGGCGCCATGTCCTTGCAGTCGCTGCGGCCCTTGGTGCCAATAATCAGCTCCGCGGTGTTTTGATAGCTTCCCGAGGGATACTGCCGGCAGTGGCTGGTCATGTGGACGCCGTTGGCGTACACGAAGTCGGCGAACAGGTGATCGTAGATGTTCCCGTATTCCTCTTCCCGAGGCCGCCACGCCGCGCCGCCCGAAGCCGTGACGCGCACCGGGTGCGTTCCCATCACCCAGTTGCACACGTCGATGTTGTGCATGTGCTGTTCGACGATCTGATCGCCGCAGATCCACACAAACGAATACCAGGAGCGGTTCTGGAATACCATGTCGGACCATTTCGGGTCGCGCTTGCCCTTGGGCCCGGGCCAGTTCGCACCCTGGAACTGAAGTACCGGGCTGCCCACCCAATACGCGTAGGTCGCGAGGATGTCGCCGAGCGCGCCGTCTTTGATCTTGGCGACCGTCTCCACGTATTCCTTCTGGAAGCGCCGCTGTGCGCCGGTCACGAGCGTCAACTTCTTCTCTTCCGACTTGCGCACCGCCGCCATCGAGCGCCTTGTCCCCACCGGGTCGGTCCCAAACGGCTTCTCGACGAAGAGGTGCTTGCCCGCGTCCACCGCCGCCTCCAGATGAATCGGCCGGTACACCGGCGGCGCGCACAACAGGACCAGGTCGATCTCGGAAGCGATCACCTTCTTATAGGCGTCGAAACCCGTGAAGCGGTGCTCGGGGTCCACCTTCACCCGGTCCATCACGGACTTCCCCAGTTCGTCCACGTTCTGCTTGGTGACCTTCGACACCCGGCCGACGTTGGAGAGCACGTATTTCGGGTTCTTCAACTGCGACAGGCAGTCTTCCATGCGGTCCGGCATCAGGTCGCCCACCGCCACCAGTTCCACGTTGGGGTCGCCGCTCAACAAGTTTACCGACGCCTGCGTGCCCCGGCCGCCGCAGCCGATGAGGCCCGCGCGGATCATCTCCTTGCCCGCTCCACGCACGAGTTCCGGCTGAATGATGGTGAAGGCCGACGCGCTCACACCCGCGGCCGTGGATCTGCTCAGGAAAGACCTTCTGGATAGCTTGGCGTTGTCCATGACACCCTCTCGGCGGACCATTGTATCCTATGGGAGCCGCCCCAAGATGCCGATCTACCGCTTCCTCGCCAGAATCAAATTCACGCGCTACAACCTGCCGGACGCCCTCGCGTTGTTGCGCAGCCATTCCGGCCGGCGGGAGGCCGCTTTCGTTCTCCTGCACTACCTCCGGCCCTTGACCTCGGCCGTGGCGCGCCTCTACCAACGCCTGTGGTTGCGGAAGACGAACCTCGTCGTGGTCGTGGGGAGCCTTGGAAAGACTACCACCACACGGGCCATCATGGCCGCGCTCGGCTCCGGCCCCGACCCGAAGGTGGAGTGGAACGGCGCGGCCACGGTTCCGTTGTGTCTGCTTGCGATCCCTCCTTCCCAGAGGACGGGCGTGCTCGAAGTCGGCATCGACGGCCCCGGGCAGATGGCGCCGATCATGCGCCCCGTCCATCCCGACATCGTCGTCGTTACCTCGATTGCGAGCGAACACAGCCGGTCTTTCGGGTCGCTGGAGGCAACTCGCCAGGAGAAGGCCGAGGCGGTGCGGGTGCTGCCGCCGTCGGGAGCCGCCATCCTGAACGGCGACGATCCCAACGTGCTCTGGATGGCATCCCAGACGCGCGCCCGTGTGGTGACCTTTGGGTTCGGGGAAGCCAACCGTGTCCGTGCAACCCAGGCGCGCATCGCGTGGCCGGAGGGCACGCGGTTCCGTCTGCACGTAGCGGGCGTCGAACGCGACGCGAGCGTGCGGCTGCTCGGCCGCCACATGGTTTATGCGGCTCTGGCGGCCGTCGCCGTCGCCCTGGAGGAGGGTCACGCCTTGGACGATGTGCTGCCGCGCCTGGCGGAACTGGTCCCCACGGCGAGCCGCATGGCGTTGCGGCCGCTGCCAGGCGGTGCGCTGCTTCTGGCCGACGATTTCAAAAACACCCTGGAGACCATCGACGCCGCCCTGGATGTCCTGGAGCAGATTCCGGCGGCGCGGAAGATCGTCGTCATCGGTCCGGTCGCCGACGCCTATGGGCCGAAGTTGACGCACTGCCGGGAGGTGGCGCGGCGGATCGGCCGGATGGCGCAGCTTGCCGTGATTGTCGGCGGGTACAAGGAGTATAAAGGCGGTCTGCGGCAAGGGGGCTTGCCGTCGGAGTGCGTCCGCGACGTGGGGTCGGATTACCGCAAGGCCGTCGAGATTCTCAGAGCCGAACTGAGGCCCGGCGACGTCGTTTTGATCAAAGGCCGCAGCGATCAACGCCTCGAGCGAATCGGCCTGGCGTTGGAGGGCAAGACCGTTTGCTGCCCTCGCATCAGTTGCCACTTTCGCATGACACGCTGCGAATCCTGCTCCCTGCTTGCCGCCGGCTGACGGTTTCTCCCGAAGCGTCCCTTCGATTCTGCGCCGCCCTAGCTGCCGCAGCCGCCCTGCACTCGCTTCAACACCTTCACCGGCTTCGGCGCGCCACGCTCCCGGATCAGCGCCGCGATCTGCGGTCCGGCGCTCTGCCGGAACACCCGGGCATCGGGCCCCACACCGCCGGCCGCGTCGCCGGACGGCGCCAGGATGGACTTCTCGAACCCACGCCACCCGCCGTCGAGCGCTGCCACGTTGGTATACCCGAGCAGCCCCGCGTACGCTGCGGCCCGTGCGCTTGCGGCATCGTCCTCGGCGAAGAAGACCTTCCGAACGCCTCGATCCGCGAGCGTCAGCCGCGCCTCTTTGTCGCCCAGCGTGTCGATGGGCAGGTTCACCGCGCCCGGCAGGCTCGCCTTGGCGAAGCCGGCGGCGCTGCGCACATCGACGAACAACACGCGCGGGTCGCGGTCGAGTACCGCGAAGGCCGCTTCGTCTGCGGTCACGCGCTCGGCCGTATGACTGGGCCTGGAGCCGGCCTCCGACGCCCGGGCCATCAGGCGCGTCTTGCGGTCCGGCGTAGCCGCCAGCGCGACGCCCAGAACCAACAACAAGACGGCGGCGGCGCGATGCAGCCGGGCGGGGAAGTGCCGCGACGGGGTGTTCGGGTTGACCTTGCGCTCGATTCGCCCCACCATCACGAACGCGCCGATAGCCACCGCGATTAACGCCAATGCGAATTGCCCTGCTGTGATGCCAAGCGGCGTGTACACCATCAGTTCCCCAAGCGATCCGGCCTTGTAGAACCCCTGTACGTGCGGGTACAACTCGGCGAATCCGAACGTGCCCAGCGCGCCGCCGAGCACGAAGACCATCCCGTCGATCTTTCCCACGGCCGCGCCGCAGAAACTGGTGCCGGGGCAGTAGCCGCCCACGACGAAACCGGCGCCCATGATGACGCCGCCCAGGATCGCCGAATGCAGGAACGTCGGGTTGACGAAGATCAGGCCCGTGTCCAGCAGCCCGAACTGGCTGAGGATCAGCACTCCCGACATCGCCGTGACACCCGCCGTGAAGAACACGCGCAGCACCGTGAAATCCGTGCCGTAGAACAGGCCCGTCAGTTTTCTCGAGGAAGAGAAGCCCGCCTGCTCCAGCACGAACCCGAACGCGATTCCAAGCAATAGCGCCACGATCAGGTTCATCTGGTTGCTGATGACATCCGGTACAAGGGGTCCCATCGTGTGGCCTCCTCTAGGTCCAGAGCTTCCGGAAGAAGTAGGCGACGCCATAGGCGGAACCGAAGATGGCCATCATCGTCAGGAACCCGGCGGCCGACAGCACCGCCATGCCGCTCAGCGCCGCGCCGCTCGTACATCCGCGTCCGAACTGCGCGCCAATCCCGAACAGCGCCCCTCCGATCAACGCCGCTACCAGCCGCCGCCGGCTCGTCACGCGCGGGCCGCGCTCGACCGTGAACCGCAACCGGTCGGAAATCACCCCGGAAAGAAACGCTCCCAGCAACACGCCGGCCACCTCGAACACCAGCCAGTCCTTCAGCGGGCTTTTTCCCTCCGAGTGCGCACCCGCATAGAACAAGTTCGACGAGGCGTGCGCCGGCGCCACCGCGGACACCGTGCCCGCGACCACGCCTTTCACCGCGCCGCTCGCGCCCAGTCCCCTGCCGCTGATGTAGATCGTCGCCAGCAACACCAGCCCCAGCAAAAATCCCGCAAGGTAGGGATTCATGTACCGGTTGGTCATACACCCGCCTCCATCGCTTCCGGCTCGCCGTCCGCGCCGCCCGCCGCCGGTTCCATCGCCTCTGCCTCGATCTCTTCGTATCCGGTGATCATCGCCTTCAGGTTCGAGAACAGGCTGTGTCCGGTGGTCGTCAAGTAGATGTGACCGATTACGAACGCAACCACGGCGAACGCCCCCGCCGTGTGGATCAAGGCGATCGATTGCAGGTCCGTTACCCCTGCCGCCCCGATGCCTTGCCCCTCCGGTTGCCGGTAAAACATGTACAGCAGCCCGGAGAGCGCCATTACCGGGATCACCAGGACCTTTAGCCCGAGGTAGACCAGTTTTTGCAGCGGATTCAACTTGCGCAACGCCGTCTTGCGCGTCGGGTGCGGCGCGCCGCGAAAGATCCCGATCAGGTAGTACCCGACTTGAGCGCGCAGAAACTCCCGCGTTGGCACGTACTGCCGCCACTCGCCCGTGGTGAAGTGCCAGAACACCGCGAACGCGATCAACACCAGAAACCCTAACGCCGCCGCGTTGTGATAGGCGACGGCCTCGCGGTACCCCAACAGCTCGAATGTCCCGTGGATCTCGAAGCCGGTCAGAGCCAGCAGTCCGATCAACACCGCCTGCGTCCAGTGCCAGAACCTCTCGAACGCTTTGTAGACGTAGGTTCGGCGGCGCGTCATGCTTCCGCCCTCTTTCTCCGGGCGGCGGCGGCTCGCGCCAGGGCGTGAATGGCCACGCCTTCCAGCGAGCCGGCGATTGCGATCGCCCCCAGCGCGTCCAACACCCGGCTGCGGTCCCGGCCCGGCATGTAGAATCCGCCGAGCCCGGCCAGCCGCGAATCCGCGCGCCTGTGGCACTCGGCGCAGCCCACCGATTTCTCCTTCGGCGCCACCATATGGTTCACCGGCCAGTACATCTCGGTTGCCACGAAGTCGAGGCGGCCGCTGTAGGGGAGCCCCGCCTCGTTCATCCCTTCTTCTGCGGCCCGGTTCCAGTCGAAATCCTTCCAAAGGCCGCCCTCGCCCTTCTGTGCCGCATAGAGCTTCGGTTGGATCAGAAGGCGCGTCTCCGGATCGTACGGCTGCTTGCCGCGATGGATCTTGACCGGAACGATCTTCGCCGCCGGGTCGTTCACCGAACCGAACAGCGTGTTGATCTGCACCGGCCGCGCGGCGGGAACCTGGTCCCCCAGGAGGTAGTGATCCGCCGTGCCGTTGAACCAGATGTACTCCGGCTTGACGTTCTTCTCCCAGGTGAACGACCCTTTGATGGAGAGGTAGGAGGCCTCCCTGTCTTCGTTCTTGATCTCGAACGGCTCGCCGTCCTTGAGCCGGCCCGCCGTCGACCAGTCCCAGTTCATCTTGGTGGCGTTGACCTTCGCGTACTCCGGAATGTGGCACGTCTGGCACGCCACCCGGGCCGTGTGCTCGTCGAGCACGCCGTCGGCATGCGGAGCCGCTCCGTGGCACTGCTCGCAGGTGGCGCGGTTGCGGTTCATCGACGAAACTGAGTACAGCTTTCCTCGAATCTGGTGATTCTGCGCCGTATGGCAGGCCGTACAATCCAGGTCGCCGCCATCGGTGCCCATGTGCACGTCAACCTCCCGCGTCGTCGAAATCAACGCCGTCTCCAGGTCGCCGTGCTTAACGTTGTTCCCGCCGCCTCCCGAGAAATGGCAATAACCGCAATTGGCCCGCTGCGGCTTGCCCACGCGCTGCGCCACGGCTTTGAGATCGACCGTCGGCGCCGGCGCTCCGGCGACCGTCTTCGAATAGGTATCACTATTGTCATGGCAGACCAGGCAATCGACGTTTTTCGCCACCGAGAAATCATAGTTCCCGTCGGTGTACCCGTAGCCCGCGTGGCACTGGTCGCAGCCCTTCAGGTTGCTGGTCGTGCCGATACAGAAGTTATTGATAACATTCTTCTTCCCGGCTGCCCGGACGCCCTTTCCGGGGACGTGTTCGACCCGCGACCAGGTCCAATGGGCCGTGTTCATGACTTCCTTGTGCCGTTCGGTATGGCAGGAAATGCACGTTTCGGTGACCTGCTGTGGCGTGGCGAAGTTCTTCTGAAGCGCGGGCAATTTGGCGTGGTCCACCGGGCGCTTGGGCTTGTTCTGCAATTTGGCCTTGAGCTCCCGCACCGGCGCTAACATCCCCGGCTGGCGCTGGGACGAACCGGCCACCAGGATGGCAAACACCGCCGCCGCGACCAGAACAAGAGGGACGTACCGTTTCACCGGAATCCCCCCGTAAGGCCTGCCCCATCAACGAAAAAGGCGCTCTCTTGAACCGCCCGAAACATGCTCGCCCTCCTGGCCGTTGCTGGAAATTGTCCGGGTCCGCACCGAACTTGCCCAGAGCCCGGTTTCAACAGATTCGGACCCGGAACTCTGCGGATGCATTCGCCGCCGGCCGGTGACACACGATTTTTTTCCTGATCCGTGTCCTCCCGGCCGCCCTTGAGCCCAGCCGGTCCGGGTTCATATAATGAACAACTGAATCTGCCGGCCGGACGCCGTGGCATTCCGCCCACGGGCCGTGTTCGCCACGGCAGTGAAACAGGGGAGAGGGAATGGACTCGAAAGGGAGACGCGGCTTTTTGGGAATCCTGACGGGCTGCACGGCCGGTGTGTGCGCGGGCACGTGCCTGCCTGCCGCGGCGGCCGAGGGTGTGAAATCCTGGACCGCCAAGGACAAGGTCGACATTGGCTCCAGCGGCCCCGAGATTATCAAGAAGGCGTACCAGCTTGGCGTCGAGTATCACACCAAGTACGGAAACTGCGCGCAGACCTCGGTGGCGGCCTTGCAAGACAGTATTCCATTCGTCCCCAAAGACGAAATGGTCTTCATGGCGGCGAGTCCCTTGAGCGGCGGGGCCACGCGCACGCGCACGGCGAGTTGCGGCGCGTTCAGTGGAAGCGGGCTGGTGATCGGCAGTCTTTGCGGCCGCACGCGCGCGAACTTCGGCGGGAAGGCGCCGCTTCCGGGCGAGTTAATCACGCCGCTATCGGACCGTATCGCCGAAACCTGGGGCAGCGTGCTGTGCAACGAGATCCGTCCCAAGGTGGACGGCAAGTGCACGGAAGTGGTCGGCCGCATCGCCTCCTGGACCGCCGAAATCCTGCTCAAACAGTTTACGAACTATAAGGGGTAGTAGAGCAAAGCATGGCGCGTGGGCGGTCCGCGCCCCGGGCCTTCCGCGCGCCCCATCAGGCAGTCCCCGCTAACTCGCCGTCGGCCTCTTCCGCTTCTGGTAACTCCGCGCCAGTTCGATGTACACGCCCAGGTCGCGGTCCAAGTCGGATTGCGTCCCGTCGAAGTAGAAATTGCGAATCGGAATTCCGCCGTGGTCGCGGCTCACCTTCGGGTAGATCGCCTCGCTCACGATCCCGTTCATGCAGGTGAACGGACTGATGTCGATGATCCCGTCGGCGCCCTTGCGGGCCAGGTACACCGCCTTGCCCACGCTCAACACCATCTCGCCGAATGCGCCGTCTTGCGGCAGATACGGCTTGGCCAACTCCAGGATCTCGTTCACATCCGGTTCCATGCAATCGGCGAACTCTTCTTTGAACGGTTCCAGCAGCGTGTGCTCGTCGCGGTGCTGCACCTTGTCGCGAATCCAGGCCATCAGGCCGTCCTTCGAAATCAGCCGCCCCGCCAGTCTCAGCTTCCGGAAGGTCTCCGCGTTGGTGTACCACAGCCATTCGGTCAGATCGCTCAGCCACGCCTGCCCGCCGTACTCTTCCAGCCTCCGCACCAGGTCGTCGTTGGAAAACGTGTTCAGGCGGCAGAAAATCTCGCCCACCACGCCGATCAGCGGCAGCGACGGATCGCGGCTGATGCGCACGGCGTGGTAACGGTCGCGGCACCTCACCAGGCTGTCGTGCATCGCCTTGAGCTGCGCGGAAGGCTCGGTCGGCGACTTCTCCACCGTGTTGCAGAAATCATTCAGGCACTCCTCGTGCACCGCGTCCACCGAGCCCTTCTCCACCTCGTGCGGCCGGTAACGCAGCAGCATCTTCTGGAGCAGGTCCGCCGCCACCAGCGCCCGGAATCCGGTCCGCAGGAACGGTCCGGCCAGTTCGCCCAGTCCGCCGTAGGAGTTGCTGCTGGTGGGCGAGAGAACCTCGGTCTGATGGTAGCCGTTTGCCGCGAGGATCTGCTTCAGGTACGGAGCATACTGCCCAAACCGGCACGGCCCGTCCGCGGTCGGCATGAACAGCAGCACGCGGTCGGGATCGACGTTGGGGTCCTCGAGCACCTTCATGAAGTCCCCGACGGTCACCTTGGCCGGATAGCACTCGTCGCCCGAGGTGTGCCGCGCGCCCAGTTCCCGCGTACGGTCGTCCGACGGCGGAACGATGTCGGCGTCCACCCCAACCGCGCGGAACGCCGAGGCGAACGCACGGCCGCTGCCGTACGCCATGGGTGGGATGTAGACTTTCTTTCCGGCTAGTGGGCGGTCTGGGAGATGGCTTTCGTTTCCTGCCCCGATTGATAACATCGCAGAATCCCTTTACTGTCGAGGTAGGCTTCGCAACGCGTCATGTAACCGGCGTCGTTGCCGTGCCCGTCGAATTGCAGCACCAGGAGCGGCGCTCCGGCGGCCTCGCGCGTGAAGTGTTTGATGTAGGAGTCCGGCCCGCATTTGAAGTTCGAGATGTAGACCAGGTGCAGATTGGGCCGCCCGGCGATCAGGCGCGCCGCCGCCAGGATCTTCATGCCCGAGCTCCAGTACATGTTCGAGTGAAGGTCGCCAATGTTCTCCTTGCCGGTCACCAGGAAGTCGATCGGGATGACGTTGGCCCCGTAACGGTGCCGCAACTTCCTCGGAATATCGCAATTCACGTTACGGTCGTAGATGTTGTAACCGCGCCCCACCAGCACCAGGCCCGGCTCCCCGGCTTCGTCCAGCTTCTCGAGCGCCCGGCGGCCGGCCTCCAACAGGCTGTCCTGGAAGGCGCGCTGTGCGGTGTAGGCGGCATCGACGGCGCGGTCGCTCGCCCGCCGCGACACTCCCAGTTTCTGCATCGCCTCGGCCATGCCCTTTTTCACCAGGTCGCGGCCCAACTGGAAGTGCAGCGTCGGAATCAGGTACTTGTGCTGGTGCTCGTCCAGTTGCGGCGCCGTGCGGATGACATACGGCAGCGTCTGGTTCCACGGGCACAGGTGCGCCGTACACCCGTAGGATTCGTCGGACTCCGAGTTCAAAATGTTCGGCAGCAGAATGTAGTCCACGCCCTGCCGGATCAACGCCAACACGTGCCCGTGCGCCACCTGGATCGGGTAGCAGGGTTGCGCCAGCGCCAGGTCCACGCCGTCGGAGGCGATCTTGTGATCCGTGGACGGCGACACCACGGTCTCGAATCCCAACTCCCCGAAGTAGGTCTGCCAGAACGGCAGCCGGTCGATCATCGACATCGCCTTCGGCAGCCCGATGCGGAACTTCGAGCCACTCTGCGGGCGCGCCGCCGCCGTAGCCGCCTCGATCTGCTTCTCCCGGAACTCGAATAGGTCTTCGATCACCGGCTTGCGGCCCGTCGTCGAGGGTTTGCGGAACTTGTCCGAGCACTTGTCGCCCCAGAAGCTCTTCTGGCCCTCGATGGTGAACTCCTTGATGTCGCAGTAGTTCGAACAGGCTTTGCAGACGAAGTCGCGCGAAGACATCGACAGCCGCGATAGGTCGTATCCGCGGAACTTCGTCACTCCGCGTGTGGCCTTCTTCCACTGCTGCGCGATCAGCGCCATGCCCACCGCGCCCATCACGCCGTTATACGGCGGGACGGTGACCTTCTTGCCCAGGAGGCTGGCGAACGCCGCGGCCACCGCGTCGTTGTAAGCCGTGCCCCCCTGGAAGTAGATCTGGTCGCCGATCTTCCGCCCGCGCACCACCCGGTTCAGGTAGTTCAGCGCGATCGAGTAGGACAACCCCGCCACCAGGTTGGGAACGGTCTCGCCCTTGAGCATCCACCCGGTGACGTCGCGCTCCATGAAGACCGTGCATCGCTCGCCGAGGCGCGTGGGCGCCGCCGAAGACAACGCCAGTTGCGCGAACTCGCCCTTGATGCTGATGCCCAGCTTTTCGGCCTGTTCTTCCAGGAACGATCCGGTGCCCGCCGCGCACGCCTCGTTCATGGCGAAATCCACCACTACGCCGTTTTCGATCGAGATGAACTTGGAATCCTGCCCGCCGATCTCGAAGATCGTATCCACGGGCGCCGATCCCTGCGCCGAACTGATGTGGTGTGCGCCCGTCTTGTGCGCCGTGATTTCGTCGTTCACCACGTCGGCACCCACCAGTTCTGCGATCAACTCGCGGCCCGATCCGGTTGTGCCGACGCCCTCGATCACCAGCCGGTCGCCCCACTCCTTCTCCAACTCCGCCAGTCCCTGCTGCACCGCTTCCACCGGACGCCCCGCCGTGCGCAGGTAGACGTCGTGAATCACCTGTCCGTACTCGTCGGTAGCGACCACGTTGGTCGACACCGATCCGATGTCGATGCCGAGGTACGCCGGAATCGGCTCGTGGCCGGGCGGCGGGACGTACTTCGGGACGCCGTTGCGCAGCAGCACTACGTTCTCCATCGACAGCGGCTTGGTGTCCTGCGCGCCCAGTTCGGATTCGTGCTGGCTCAACCGGTGGATGTCGCGGAAGTTCCGCTTGCGCCGTTCTTCGGCCTCCAGGATCGCCGTGCCCACCGCGCCGCACCACGCGTAAAGATCCGGCACGAACAACTCGTCTTCCTTTAGCCCAAACGCTTCGCGAATGGCCGCCGTCACGCCGGCGTTCTGCGACACCGCGCCGATCAGCGCCGCCGGCGCGATGACCTTGCGGCCCTTCACGATGCTGCTCTTGAAATTCCGCGCCACCGCATCGCACAGCCCGCGCAGAATCTCGGGCGGCGTGTAGCCCTTCTGCTGCGCGTGGATCATGTCGGACTTGGCGAACACCGAGCAGCGCCCCGCGATCCGCGCCGCGCAACTCGCCGTGCACACGATGGAGCCCACCTCTTCCACCGAGTAGTTCATGCGCAGCGCCTGCTGGTCCAGGAAGCTGCCCGTGCCGGCCGCGCACTCGCCGCTGCGGTCGTAGTCGGCGATCCCTGCCTGCCCGTCGTCTTGCGGCTCCAGCCGGATGTACTTCGAGCTTTCCCCTCCCAGCTCGAACACCGTCCGGACCTGCGGGTAGAACGTCCCGATCATCCGGGCGACGGCCTTGAACTCGTTCTCGAAATAAATGCCCAGGATCTTGGCGATGGTCCGGCTGCCCGAGCCGGTCACCCGTATCCCCTCGATCCTCTTTTCCGGGACGACCTCGTAGAACTCCTGTAGCAGGTCGAAGGTCGCCTGAATGGGGCTGCCGGAGATGCGCCGGTAGTCGGAAAGGACCAGCGGCCCAAGTGCCGCCGCGCCCGGTCCCGGGTGCATCCGGAACGAGGGTTTCGCGAGGCACAGCCCCTGAAGCAGGTTGCGATCCTCGGGCTTGCCGAGGGCGGCCAGCTTCAGACTGATCGCGCCAATGTCCAGTCCGATGTTGATGCCCATTTAAACCGATGATACCTAAGGACAAGCCCGATTGTTGCCACCTCCCTCCGAACGGCCGGATTTCGGTGTTGAGGGTGGCCGAATCGGGATTGAACGGCACGCCCTCATCGGCCTTCCCGGCCCGGATTTGGCGCTCGGGAGTACGGGACGCGATACTGTAAGATATGCCGCCTTCGACATCTCCGGCCGCGCTGCGGGTGCGCAACCTGCGGAAAACCTACAAGGATGTCGTCGCGGTGAACGGCTTGGACTTGCACGTTTGCACGGGCGAGTGTTTCGGGCTCCTGGGGCCGAACGGTGCTGGCAAGACCACCACCATCGAGATCTGCGAAGGGCTCAACCGGCCCGATTCGGGCGAAGTCGAGGTCCTCGGCCTGCGCTGGGACCGCCACGCCAGGGAGTTGCGCCAGCGCCTGGGCATCCAGCTTCAGGAGACGCAACTCGCGGAAAAGCACACCGTTCTCGAGACCACCCGCCTGTTCCGCAGCTTCTTCCGTGCCGGCCCCTCGGCCAAAGAAGTCCTCGATTTAGTGCAGCTTAGCGAAAAAAGCCGGGCCCGGGTCGGCGGCCTTTCCGGCGGCCAGAAGCAGCGGCTCGCCCTGGCCTGCGCCCTGGTGGGAGACCCCGACCTCTTGTTCCTCGATGAACCAACCACCGGTCTCGACCCCCAGGCGCGCCGCCAGCTTTGGGACCTGATCGACGAGTTCAAGAAAGCCGGACGTACGATTCTGCTGACCACCCACTACATGGACGAAGCCGAGCGGCTCTGCGACCGCGTCGCCATCATGGATCACGGCAAGGTAATCGCCGAGAATACCCCCAAGGCGCTGATATCCTCCATCGGCACGGAACACCTGGTCGAGTTCACCCTCGCCGGCGCGCCCGGCGACGCGTGGGACTCCCTCCGGTATATCGACGGGGTTCTTGGGTTGCGCGCCGGGAATGGTAGCGTGCAGGTTCAGGTCGAGGAACTCCACCGCGCCGTGCCCGCGCTTCTGGACGAACTGGCCCGGAGGGGCATCGGCATCACTGAACTCCGCACGCACTCGGCCACCTTGGAAGACGTCTTCGTCACCCTGACCGGGAGGCACCTCCGCGATGAATGATCCCAGCGCCCCGCGGTCTTCGGCCGCCGGCGGGCGCGGTCTGCTCTATAGCCCGCTGTGGCAGTTGACGCTCGCCCGGTTCCGCGAGTTCGTCCGCGAGCCGGAGGCCGTCTTCTGGACCTTCATCTTCCCCATTCTGCTGGCCGCCGGCCTCGGGCTCGCCTTCCGCAACCGCCCGCCCGAGGTGCTGAAAGTCGCCGCCACCGCGCCCCAGCTCGTGCAGGCCCTGAAGCGCGAGCCCCTGCTCCAGGTGCAATCGCTCGCCGAGTCCGCCGCGCGGCGGGCCCTGGAAACCGGAAAGGTGACGCTTGTCGCCGTGCCCGATGCCGGCGGCGGAGTGGCCTATTGGTACGACGACACCAATCCCGACGGGCGTTCGGCCCGCCTGCTCGCCGATGCCGCCGTCCAGCGCGCCGCCGGCCGCGCCGATCCCGTCCCCGGCCGCGACCGGCTGCAACGCGAGCCCGGTTCGCGCTACATCGACTTCCTGATCCCCGGCCTGCTCGGCATGAATATGATGGGCAGCGGCATGTGGGGCCTGGGCTTCTCCGTCGTGGACGCCCGCCGCAAGAAGCTTCTCAAGCGGCTCATCGCCACGCCCATGCCGCGGCACTACTACCTGCTTTCGTTTCTGCTTTCGCGGCTTGTAATGCTGGTTGTTGAAGTCGCCGTGCTGGTCGGTTTCGGCCGCCTGGCCTTCGGCGTACCGCACCGTGGATCACACGCGGCCCTCCCGAACCA
>CAZVIK010000081.1:0-8640 GCA_964627045.1 uncultured Solibacteraceae bacterium
AGGACCCGGCTGCTGGAACAACAGGAAGCCCAACAGGCCCTGGTGACTACCTTGGAGGAGACTTGCCGACTCTCGGAGGCTCGCTACAAGGCCGGCATCGACAGCTACTTGAGCGTTCTGGTTGCTCAACGGTCGCTGTACGGCGCCCAGCAGGGCCTGGTCAATCTCCGTCGGGCCCATCTGAGCAATCTCGTTACCCTGTACAAGGTGTTGGGCGGAGGGGCACAGTAGGGGGGCCTGGCGGTGCGCTGTCCTTTGGCTTTCGTCGGGACAGGGGCGCCGTTGGATCTTTCAGGCCCTGAGATCCGTTCCCGGGCTTGCAGCGGAACCCGGCCCGGATAGCGCAGTTCCTGTGACTTGCTGAGGGTCTTCTCCAAATCGTGGAATGGCAACCTGCGTGCCCGATGCAATCACGGATGCTGCTTCGACTGGGTACTAGCTGATGAGACTCAAGAACCGCAGGAGCCAGCTCGGAAGCCTCCGCCGCGCGCGCTGACGAACGGGGTGAAGGCCCGACGCCGCCGGGATGCCCAGTGATCTCATGAGGTCCCGAGATACCGGCGGCGTTGGTGCCGTGAAGCGGACCCCTGAAGTCCGCATGCGTGACAGCAGGTCGAGTCCAGACTGATCAGCGCCGGTAAGGCCTGAGATGTCCAGTACCGGTTGAGTTCCGTTCGTCGCTGAGACTGCGGTTACCCAAGCGCGCTCAAGTTCGTCTACGCAGGCCCCCATGAGGGTCCCCCTAAGCACGAACCGGCCGCTCGCGACACTCTCGTGGTGAATGTCCATCGTGCTCACCGGCCTGTCGGGCGACGTGTGGCCAGAGCATTCTGCAATTGCCGCACGACATGCATGGTGTACAGGCCCGAACCTCGTAATTGGACCCCTTTCTCCAGAAGACCTGACAACAACCGGCGACCGCCTTCATCGATCGAAGATACGTCGCGGAGGAAAACGCACAGTTCTTGACCGGCCGCCAAAACCCGGGCACAACACGTCTCGGCGACAGACACGTAGTCCCCGGCCAGTTCACCGTCGATGACGAGGCTGGTTCCCAGCTTCCCATCTGTTTGGTCGATGTAGAAGACGCGAAATCACCCCCTCCGCAGGCAGATGCAGGTATGGGGCCACAAACACCCGGCTACAGAGCCGGGAACGCACTGCGGACTCAGTCCGGCGCGCTCTGGCACGCGCCGTGCATGGAACAGCCTCCAAGCCGGACCACCGGAACGGCGAAAGAGGGTTGAACGAGATCTTAACCGAACGAGGTGGTCCGATAGCATAGTCCGCGGATGCACAGCGCCATGGACAGCTTCCTCACGCCACGTCCCAGAGCGGCAGCACTGCTGCCATCCGGCGAGCCCCCTGCAAAGGGGATGCCCGAGGACGCAGTCCGCGGCTCGATCAACCGGGTTGGCGATGACGGCGAGGCGGCGACCCTCGCCGCCGCTTCAATTAGCGGCCGGAAGGAACTGAGGAAACGGCCTGACCCGATCCGGCCGGCTTCGCAGAACCTGATCTGGAGGCGACATGTCTGCAGCCCTGCCGTCTTCCTCAACATCTGTACCAAGCGGCTTGACCTGCACGACATCGGCGAGCTGACAGAAGATGCGCACGGCTCAGGCATGCGAATCGAGGAAAACGAACACCCATGCGTAAGACAGCGACGTTTCGAGAGCGGACCTCAGACTGCACGTTCAGTTCTGATGATGGACTGCCAGCATCGAGATCATTGGAGCATGTACAACAACTTGCGGACGGTGGCAAGCTGATTGTACTTGCAGCTCCCCTTACCGAAGCCGTTGACTATGCAGGCTTCTTTATCCAGATGGGCGTGGCCTCCATGCCCAAGCGGCTGGAGAGCATCTTTAATTCGAAGTACCCCAACTGGAAGGAGGTGGAGCGCAACGAGGACGGCTCCGCGCGCTACATGCCGGCCGGCCTGCGCACGCTGGAAGCCGCGCTTCTTCGGGAGTATCCGCCAGAGGAGATCGTTGCCTGCTACCCGAATGACCTGGAGAGATTCGTCGGCCCCAGGACCCGGCTGGTGGCCGTGTCCACGCATAACCCGCTCGGGGTTACGTTCGCGGCTGGCGTGTACGCCTCGATCTTCGGCTCCTCACAGGAACCGATCAACTCGCACTACGCAAGGCAACTCTTCGACCGCATTAAGTCGAACCCCCACCGGCCGGGCTTCAAGGTCATCGTGGGCGGATCGGGAGGATGGCAAATCATCCAGACGGATAGCTACAGCCAACTTGGCGTCGACTGCGTGGTGGAGGGGCGGGGCGAGTCCCCCGATACAATTGAGCTTGTCCGGCAGGCGATCCGCGGGGAGCCGCTGCCCCGGCACCTGGTGGCCGGACATCCGAAGGACAGGGACGCCATCCTGGTGTCAGAAAAACGGACCACCTTCGGCGTAGTCGAGATGACCACCGGCTGCGGCCGCCGCTGCCACTTTTGTGTGCCGGACCTCAGCCCACAACTCGACGTGCCCAAAGAGAAGATCATGCGGGCCGTCGAGGCCAATATCCGCCAGGGGAATAAGCAGATCTCGCTAGCCACCGAGGATGTGTTCATCTGGGGCCAGGTGCGCACGGGTGTGCCTTTCTACTTTCCCAACCGCGAAGCGCTGCTCGACCTTTTCTCGGAGATTGCGAATAAGCCGGGTCTGGAGCAACATCTGCTCAGCCACGCAACCATCGCCCCGGCAGTGGTCGATCCGCTGTTGATCGAAAAACTGTCGGAGGTCCTGCTAGACAAAAGTCCCATCCACCTGCCGGCGCATAGCAGCCACCCGCGAAAGAAGATCTTGAGCCCGCTGATTGGCCTGGAGACCGGGTCCGTTCGAATGGCCCGCGCCATCATGCCGAGTAAGGCGGTTCCGTTCTCGATAGATGACTGGCCGAGTGTCGTGATCCAGGGCCTGACCGTCCTGAATCGCAACAACTGGTTCCCGGTAATGACACTGATGATCGGCAGCCCCGGAGAGACGGACGAAGACGTGATGGCGACGCTCGACCTGGTCTACGAGATCGAAAGGCGAGGGCTGTTTGCGTTTCTAGTCCCTTCCATCTTTACCCCGCTTCACGACACCCGTATGGAAACTGAGACGGGCGTGACCCAGACACGTGACCTCTCGCCGTTGCAGTGGCAACTGATGATGAAGTGTTGGAGCATGAATCTAAGCCCGGGCCTGCACAGTTGGTGGGGTCCCACCGTCTGGAGGCTGGGTGCCATCGCCTTGTGGCTTTACAAGCTGCGCCGTCTGAATGGACCGGCCTTTACCTGGCCGCTGCTGCTGTTCGCCAATGCCGTCCCTGAACGACTCATGGAGCGCATGGGTAAGATCTATGTCGGCAGGCCGCTCCGCGTGAAGAGCCGGAGGGAACTGCTCGCCACCATCAGGCCGCAGCAAAGGAAGTACCTTTGCGCGGACGATGGGGACCTCCCCGACGATTAGCCTGAGTTCCGCAAATTCGATTGGCCACCCGAGGGTCCGAATCGCGCCCTTGCCGCTGCCGAAAACTCAGCACTTGCCATCGGCATTGGCTAAATTCGGCACCGCGACGCTCCGAGCCAGACCCCTGCGCATGCGACGGAGGGTGAACGGACGTGATGTGTCGCCGCTATTCTCTCACTGCGGCTCCAAGCATCGACACGGCCCAAGAACTGCCGCGTCCTGCAGTAGCGGCGAGCTTGTCGCAAACTGTCTTGAGGCAGCACGGATGGAGTTCCTGAACCCACCGCCCCTCGAGCGCACCTCGAAGCACGAATCGGAACACGCGGGCGCTGTCATGCTGATACATTTCCATGCTGTTCACTCGACATAACTCCACGCCGCCGCTAGGCTCGCCAGCTTCGCAGCCAATGTGTACAGGTCGGCAGCGGGATCGATTCCGACATTGACCACATTGATGTGGGAGTCCGATCCGCACCGAGCCGCAATCTGAATCAAGCCGTCGTAGGCCAGGATTAAGAAGCGTAAGGGACGCGCGACGCTGCCGTGACCATAGATCTCGTCACGTCGTTCCGCAAGAACGAGTACGAGCGGGTCCAGCAGTTCGTCACCGCAACTGCTGGCGCCAACCCAAATCCTGCCATTCGCCACGTCGCGCGAGACCCAGCGGGGTGCATGCCCGGCTTCTTCGAAGGTGACCCAGCGGATGGCGCGATCGAGGGCAAGAACGTCCGTCACGACCAGGATGAAGAGCCCGCTTCCGGCCGGAGTGCAGTGCGTCGGCTGTGTCGAGCTCATGCCTACCCTGGCGGTTGTCCTCGTCGGACCTTCGCGACCGATTCAGCCGGGCCTGGATTATTGGCCGCGTACTGGATCGCCTTAACGAGGTGTGAGATGTAAACACGGGACGCGTGCAGGCGGACCCCGTGCCCGGCAAGGCGGCAGAGCAAATCGCGTCCGGCGTCATCGATCGCAGAAACGTCCCTCAATAAAACGGAAAGACGCGCTCCGGCCGCCAAAGCCCGGGAACAGCAGTCCTCAGTGACTCGAACGTGGTCCCCGACGAATGGGCCGTCCACAATCACGACCGTGCCGGATTGAGCCTCGATCTCGCTAACACGGAAGATAGCGGCATCACCTCCGACCGATGCCACAGCATTCGGGTGCCCACAGCTATCACAACCATCCCGAACTCGCCGAGATGGCTCAGGTGAGGATCCTCCGAGCAGCGCTTTCAATGGCCTTGTGGAAGGACAGCGCCGGCAGCACCAATCATAGCCCCGTCCAATGCCGAGTCAGATGCCGATCCTCGGCGCGAATTGGCGAAACACACGGTGTGGCGGTTCAGGATCATCATGTCGGTTGCCATAGAAGAGTGCCGCGGAGGGGCATTCAAGTGGGTTTGTAACTACAGTCCAACTCGCAGCCATACGGAGCTGGCGACAGCCCATACCATCAACGACCGGACGGGTGCAACTCGGATGCGGGATCTGCCAGACCAAGCCGGGCTGTGCTCTCAGCATGTCTCAGTTCTGGGAGCGCCGCGGCTACGGACGAAAGGGCGGAATGCGGCGGACAGAACCGCCTCATTCCGGTCTAGTCAATCCTGCTACTCTCACTCCGAAAGTACTGACGCCGAGGATCCTGGGGGCCACTGCCTACTTCGACGACAAGGCCTCGCTGCACCAATTCCGCGAGGCGGGTCCTCGTCGCGCGTGCAGATAGAGCGACCGCCCTTGCGATCTGAGCCGTCGAGCGGCCTCGACCATCTCCGAGGAGGCGGAGGATTGTCTGGTCCTTCTCGTCAAGTAGAACCGGCCCAGTCGGAACTGTGGAAAGGACCGCCCGGAAATGTGCGCCAACCTCCTCCAGGATCGGAGTTGGCAAACCTGCCTCCTGGCAAGCGGCGGTCATGCGCTGGATTCCACTTCCCCATTGCTCGATGAGGCCGAGTTCGTGAAACACGCGGCCGATCACCCGGTTCCTGAGTTTGGACACGCCCTTTCGGATGTCGTCAATCGTCAATCCCAATGGAAGCAGACCCGGGTTCTCAACCTCGATGCGGTCGTCGAATACGGCGACGCGAATGGGAGATCCACGCTCGGCGTAGTCTGCGTGGACTATGGCGTTGATGATCGCTTCGCGCAGAGCCACGAGCGGCACTGTCCAACGATCCGTACGATGTACCGGCCCGATCACCGCTTCGCGCGACATGTGCTTTTGAACGAATTCGATGGCCTCCTCAGCAGCCTGGGGCAGGTGGCTCCGGATTTGGGTGCTGTCGGCGAGCCTGGATCGGTCCTTGCCAGTGAACCGCCCGGCATGAACCCAGGCGTCAGGAAAACGGTCAAACCGATCCTTGCCGAAGAGGAGGTATCCGCCCACGGTCGGGGCGTCGCGGCCTTGGTACTTCGTTGTGATGCGGAGACTTCGGAACGCGGTGGGTGTTAGCTTCCGTACCGGGGCAAACAACTCGGAAGCAGCTCGGAAGTCGAGTACTTCCGAGTTCATTTCGGGGATGGGTTGCTCATCGAACGAGCCGACCTGCCCAAACCGCCTCATTTCCTCGACCTGCGCAGTGTCGGCACGCCGAGTTGTGGAGCCCACCCTGACGAAAACGCCGGCATCCGGTCCCAGGCGAGCGAGGTAGTGTGGGCGGGCGGCGCTGGGATAGACCTGAACGACCAGAACGTGGGTCTTTCGCCAGGGTACGATCTCGATGTCAGGCACCAAACGCGGAAGGATGGAGTCCACGACCATGTTGGACAGCCGTTCTTCGGCTGCCGAGACATCGGGAACGCCGATCACGCGCCGCGATGCATCCTCGACTCCGACGAGCAGCACGCCGCCGGCCGTGTTCGCGAACGCCACCAGCGTCTTCAAGAGGCCATCTGGTGTGGAGAGATCGCGCTTGTACTCAAGGGTCTTACCTTCCCGTCGCTGCAAAAGCGCAATGAGATCCATCACTCTGCAGTATACTCTGAAGAAAAGCCTCCCGTGGGACTTCTGAGTAGCAATCCGAGTGCTACCACACTTGCTACCAAATCCACCAGAAACCAGCCTGAATCAGGCTGAAACAAGAGAAACCTCCATGACGTAAGCCTCTGAAAAACATGAACCAGCGTGGACGCAGCACAAGTCATAGTAGTTCTCATAACCCAAAGGTCGTAGGTTCAAATCCTACCCCCGCAACCAACCTTTTCAATCGGTTACGAGCAACCGAGCGCATTCCCAGACCCACTTTAGGCCCACATGCGGCGGCCAGGAGCCGCAGTGGCCCGGAGGTCCCTACGAGCGAACCACTGTGACGTGTGTCCAGCCCGTGCCTCGAGCTTCCGACGGAACTGCCGGTAAACGAGAGGACGAGTGTGTTGAGTTTCTACTTGCTTGGGCCACTCGCGGGCCTGTCTTCAGCGGAGCCCCGCGAGGAAGGATCTATGGCACTGGCTCATCTTTCAGCACTCTCCCTGCGCTGGTGAAGGAGATGCCCGCGTTCCCAGTTTGGCCGACCATGACGGCCTCAATCAAGGGCTCATTCATACTGGGAGAACCTGACCACCGCACCAGGAAGTTCGCACCCGGACCACCAGTCGCATCTCTTTGCTGAATGACGAATTCGACGGTTGCCAAGGGCCCAAGCTCGGATGGAACGCTGACGTATTCGCGTACCTGCTTGCCCGCGGAGTCATAGTAGCGGACCGACTCCAGCACCAGCGGATAGCGCGGACTGACATTGCGAACGCTGACTGTGGCGGCCAATTCCACTAGACTCTGTTTGCTGCCAAGGCCCCAATAGATGCTGGAATACACTGGAACATAGACCGTCTGCCGAATTGCCGACGGCGCGAGTGGGGTTGTGACCGGCTTCAGGCGGAGGGAAGCGCTCCCTTGTGTCCTCGGATCCGGGGCGGTCGCCGAACAGCCGAGGAGCGCGATTCCGCTAAGGCTCACGATCGCGATCTTGAGTACGCGAAGCATCGTGACACTCCGAAATCAGGCCTCTGCTCCCAGTATGGTAACAGGAACGCCGGTCAACCGAGGTGCAAGCGCTGACGGTTGCAGACAATGGCTATCCTTAGAATGCCAGCCAAGGACACAGGAGAAACGTTCGATGATTGTGCCCGCACAGGACAACCCCACAACCGCATACCGCCGGTCCATTGAGGAGGTGGTGGCGGCGCTGGCAACAGATTCGCTAAGCGGCCTCAGCACCGCCGAAGCGCGCGCACGGCTGGAGCGCTACGGGAAGAACGAAATCGTCTCCGAGAAGCCCGTGCCCGCCTGGCGGAAGTTCCTCCGCCAGTTCGAGGATGTGCTTGTGGTTCTGCTCCTCGTTGCCGCAGCGATTTCATTTGCCTTGTGGCTCTACGAGCGCGATGCGGCAATGCCCTTCGAGGCCATCGCCATCTTCGCCATCGTGTTGCTGAACGCCGTGATGGGATACGTGCAGACAACCCGAGCGGAACGGGCGATCGCGTCGCTACGAGCGATGTCACCGGCCGAGGCAACTGTGGTCCGCGACGGCGAACGGGTCAAACTTCCGGCGAGCGAGCTGGTTCCAGGCGATGTGATGTTAGTTGAAGAAGGGGATACGATCGCCGCGGATGCGCGCCTGATCGAAACCACAGTTCTCAAGACAGCAGAGGCGGCTCTGACGGGAGAGAGCCTGCCCGTATCGAAAGACCCTGCGGTTATTGAAGAGGAAGTGTCGTTGGGCGACCGCCAGAACATGGTCTTCAGCGACACTGTGGCAACCTACGGACGCGCAAAGGCTATCGTTGTGGCCACAGGCATGCAGACCGAGATGGGACGCATCGCCGGGATGTTGGAGCAAGCTCCGGCCGAAACGACTCCACTCCAGAAACAACTCGACCGCACCGGCAAACTACTGGGGCTGATGGTCATCGCGATCGCAGTCGTGATGATCGTAACCATTATCCTCACCGAGCATGTAACGGGCTTGTCGGCAATCGTGGATGTTCTCATTTTTGGAGTGCCCCTGGCCGTCGCCGCTGTGCCCGAGGGTTTGCCCGCTGTGGTGACCGCCGTTCTGTCCTTGGGAGTGCAGCGTATGGCGAAGCGGAACGCCATTGTCCGGCACCTCGCAGCCGTAGAGACTCTTGGCGCCGCGGATGTGATTGCGGCGGAAAATCCAGGTACGATGACGAAAAACGATATAC
>CAZVIK010000081.1:8650-16184 GCA_964627045.1 uncultured Solibacteraceae bacterium
TTTGCCCCATTTGGGGCCCCCGGTATTTCGGTGGGGGGGCCGCGTTTGGGCAGCCGGACCCCCATTTTCGGGAACAAGGAGGCGTTTTTTAAATTGGCTCCGCGGATGTGATTGCGTCGGATAAGACAGGGACGCTGACGAAAAACGAGATGACCGTTCGGAAGGTCGTCACGGCAAGCGGCTCGGTGCATCTCGCAGGTACGGGCTATGCTCCCGAAGGCAGGGCTACCGGCGGGTCCGGAGGACCCATCAACGACGCCGTTCGCTCCGAATTGGAGCGGGCGTTAACTGTAGCCGACCGGGCAAACAATGCTGTGCTCCAGCAAGACGGCGGACGCTGGGCCGTACAGGGCGATCCCACAGAAGGCGCGCTGCTGGTGGCCGCCCGGAAGATCGGGCTGGACCCCGAACGACTTGAATCGCACTTCATCAGGGTTGGGGAGATCCCATTCTCCTCCGAGCGTAAACTGATGACCACAATCCACAGCGAGTCCGAAGGTCAAGAGCGCACCCTGGTCTTCACCAAGGGCGCGCCGGACGTGCTGCTCGCTCGCTGCTCCCGTGAATATGTGGCGCCCGATCATAGACCGCTCACGGACGAGCGACGAGCGGAGATCATGAGGGCAACCGATGCGCTCGCCGACGAAGCTCTGCGCACCCTCGGCGTAGCCTACCGCACTCTGCCCAAGGATGCGCATGAGAACCGCGGCGACGACGAGAGCATAGAGCGCGATCTCGTGTTTGCAGGCTTGGTGGGGATGATAGATCCGCCGCGGGAAGAGGCCAAACAGGCGGTCGCTCGCGCCAAGAGAGCTGGAATCCGGCCGGTCATGATTACCGGGGACCATCCTCGGACTGCTGCTGTGATCGCGGCCGAACTTGGCATCGCCGAGAACCGGCGCGCCGTGACGGGAGCAGAACTCGAACGAATGTCGGACGACGAGTTATCCGGTGTGGTGCAGGAAGTCTCCGTGTACGCTCGGGTCAACCCCGAACACAAGCTCCGAATCGTGCGATCCCTCCAGAGGGACGGCGCCGTGGTGGGCATGACCGGAGACGGTGTGAACGATGCCCCCGCACTAAAGACCGCCGACATCGGCATCGCGATGGGAATTACTGGGACGGGTGTGTCCAAGGAAGTCGCTGACATGGTGCTGGCTGACGACAATTTCGCAACCATAGTCGCCGCAGTCGAGGAAGGCCGGTCCATCTTCTGCAACATCCGAAAATTCCTTCGTTTTCTCCTGTCATCCAACATCGGCGAGGTCATGACGATGTTCTTCGGGGTACTGCTGGCGCGGTTCCTGGGATTGAAGGCTACGGAGGGTGGTCTGGCGTTGCCCTTGATGGCCACCCAGATTCTGTGGATCAACCTCGTAACCGACGGCGCTCCTGCATTGGCCCTGGGCCTCGACCCAGCGGACTCCGGCGTCATGGACAGGGCCCCTCGTCCACGCGGAGAGAGGGTGATCACGGGCCGCATGTGGCGGGGTATTGTCTTCATTGGAGTGGTGATGGCAACAGGGACATTGCTCGTGCTGGACGCCGGCCTGCCCGGCGGCTTCATTGACGGTTCGGGTGGGATGCGCTATGCGCAGACAATGGCGTTCACGACGCTGATGCTGTTTCAAATGTTCAACCTCTTCAACTCCCGGTCCGACGAGTGGAGCGCCTTCATCGGGCTATTCAGAAACCAGTGGTTGTGGCTGGCTGTGGGCATGTCCCTCGCACTACAGATCGCAGTGGTTCACGTGGCGGGACTGCAGCAGGCGTTTTCGACCGTGGCGCTGGACTTGAGCGATTGGCTGCTGTGCACCATGGTCGCCAGTTCGGTTTTCTGGCTTCGGGAAGCCGAGAAGGCAATCCGGCGTGCGGTGACTCGATGAATCAAGCGGACGCATGCTTGAGAAGAATCCTGCTCGCCGGCATCCTGGCATCAGGCGCTTCGGTTCTTGCCGAGGACATGCCAGAGGGACTTCGCACGTTTTTGCGAGGACCGATGCAACTGAATGATAGTCAAGTGGCCGCGGTTGCTCGCGGCACAGCCGTCGCGAAGACCCTTTCTTCCAGGACACCGGCTGAGATCGTGGTCTTCGGCGCGGTATTCGTTAACGTCGCAGCAGAAGAATACACGAAGCTCGCTTTAGACGTAGACCGCCTCAAGAAGTTGCCAAGCTACCTGGGCGTCCGCCGTTTCAACAGTCCCCCAGTGTTGAGTGATCTCGAAGGTTTCTCGCTCGAGCCGGAGGACATCAGGGATCTGAAAAGTTGCAGGCCGGGCAGGTGCGCCGTGCAGTTGCCAGCAACAGCGATGCGGGAGCTTCGACAGACGGTCGACTGGTCCAGATCCGATGTCGCTTCTCAAGTGAATGACAAAGCCAGGAGGATAGCCCTGGATTTCCTGCGGCGGTATCAGAGAGAGGGCAACAGCGCGCTCGGAACCTATCACGATCAAGAGCATCCGTTTGACGTGCGTGCGCAGCTTCAATCGTGGGTAACCTGGTCGGATGCGCTTCCCGTTCACTTTCCGGAGCTGAGCAGGTATCTACTGGATTACCCGAACGTCTCCCCTGCTGAGTTCGAATCATCGTTCTATTGGGAGAAGGTTGACTTCGGCTTGAAGCCGACCCTTCGCATTAATCATGCGATCGCTTACGGCTCAGCAGGTCCCAGAGCATCCGCAGATGTGATCATGGTGAAACAACTGTACGCGAGCCACTACTTTCAACTCGCACTGGACCTCACCGCGTGCGTCCGGGCGGGTTCTCGTGCTCAAGGTTTCTACCTCATCAGTCTGAGGGGCTCGACGCAGCAAGGTCTTACCGGGATTCGAGGTTCGCTCCTGAGAATGGCAGTGGTAGGCAAGACGCGCTCCGCGCAGGAGAAGGCCCTGATCGCAATCAAGAAGGCGTTGGAGAATCAGCCGTAGTTCGCTCCCGATTTGCGTACCCAAGGTCCGCGGCTGCAGGACGTCTGGGGATCCCGTAGCGACGTCTACGCAAGGTCTGGTACCAGCACAGCGCGGCCTCTGATTTGCCCGGCCTTGAGCTTGGCGTAAACTCCCACGGCTTGGTCCAACGGGAACTCGGTGACTTCCGCGTG
The DNA here is from genome assembly GCA_964627045.1 of uncultured Solibacteraceae bacterium. Lineage (GTDB taxonomy): Bacteria > Acidobacteriota > Terriglobia > Bryobacterales > Bryobacteraceae > CAZVIK01. Next base: position 11,753 of record CAZVIK010000081.1, read on the forward strand.
GATGCGCCCATCGCGAGCCATCGCGATAACCTCCATCAATTCCGCACGCGATCCCCAGTAAGGGATGCTCATTACGCAACCGTAAGGCGTGCTGCCGTGGTGAAAATCGTGGTGGCCCCCGCCAAGGCCGACGATGGTCCAAACGCTATTGCGGCCAAGTATCCTGGCGCCCAAGTCGAGGGTCGGCTGCACCCCTATGCAGTCCAACACCAAACCAGCTCCGCGAGGGCCAACGATCTTGCGGATCTGCTCGGCGGCTGCGTTCACGTCACGCGTATCGACAAGATCGTCAGCGCCGAGCGCCTTTGCCGGCGCGAGCTTTGTCGGGTCGACATCGGCCGCGATGATGCGCACGGGAGCAAGCACGCGGAGCAACTGCACCGCCATATGGCCGAGTCCGCCTACGCCTACCACCACGGCTGCGGCGTCGGGCGTGAGAAGCGGCAGGGCTCGCCTGATGGCGTGATAGGGAGTGAGCGCAGCGTCGGTCAAGGGAGCGGCTCTGGCCGGACCTAAGTTTCCCAGCGGCACGAGGAACCGGGCGGAAGGGACTAGCATGTATTCCGCCATTCCACCGTCGAATCCAAGTCCGCCTCCGAATCCTCCAAGCGCAGCCCAGTTTTCACAGTAGTTCTCCATGGAAAGTTGGCAGGCGTGGCAATGCCCACAACCCCACGGCCCATATACGGCGACGGCATCGCCTTCTCTGAAGCCCGTGGCGCCGGCCCCTAGCTTTGCCACCCACCCCGCGTTTTCGTGTCCGAGGGTAAATTCGCCGCGAAAACCGAGATCTTCTTCCATCACGTGCAGGTCGGAGTGGCATACGCCAGCGCCGCCGATTTCAATCAGGACCTGGCCGGGGCCAGGCTCCGGTTTCGGGACATCAGCGATGTGAGCAGGATGCCCGACGCCAACGAATCGTACTGCTTTCATTCCTGACCGCCATTCTCAGCCGCAGGCGTGCAACCTCCGGCCAGCATTTCACTTCTGCGCCGTATTCCCGGACCCCTCTGCCTGGACCGCCCGCATCGATATGGATCCGCCATCAGTGCCCTCGACGGGAAGCATGATCTCCGATGCGCCGCCACGCCTGCCTGTAGCCGTCATTCAGCAAGGCGTTCACGCGATCACCCTGTCCAAAAAAGACTGTCGGAAGCGCGTCAGCCATGCGAGGTCTACTCAATGGATCAGCTTGAACCCGACTCTATTACCCATCTTGAGCTGACTCCGCTCGGCGGTTGACATCATCGTCGAGTTCGCCGCGCAGGCGTCCTTCCGTAAGCCCGTGACCGCCGATCAGACACTGAGAACCGGACATGGGGACTCGCGAATGATCGCATATGTGTTTGTTCTCATGCGGCCGAGGTGTTCGCGCATGACGCCCCTCCCAATGACGATCAAGTCCGCGTTCTGTTCGATCGCCGTCTGGCGGGCGGCGTGTGCGACAGACCCGCCTACCAGGTGCAGGACTCCGTCAAAGCCGGCCTGATCTCGAATGTCCGCATAACGCTGGGTTGCCTTCTCTTTGTGGTACCGGTTCACCTCGAGCACGCCTCGATTCTCGGTTGGTTCCTCGACCGCGGGAAGCGCATGCATGACCCGCAGATCCGCCTCAAACTGGTGCGCGACACGAGCGCCCCACTGCACAACCCGGGTGCTGTCTTCCGACAGATCAATGCAGCACAGAACGCTCTTGAAGACCGTGCTCGATTGAGAGGTCTCGTTCTCATAGTGTGCACCCGTAAGAACAGGAAGGTCGAGATCGTTGAGCACCTTCGCAGTGACTGAGCCCAGGAGCAGGCGACGAAAGGGTCCCCAGCCGCGGGTAGGCATGCAGACGAGGTCGATCTGATTCTCCCTCGCGTACTGTGCGATGATCCCGCCCGGGTCTCCTTCGCCAACGCAGAAGGACGTGCTGATGCCGTCGAACACTCCAGAAAAGGAGCGGCGCAGTTCCTGTTCGGCCTGACTACGAAACGAAGTGATGTCACCGAGATTCAGATACCCAGGGGCCTCGCGACGGACGCCGGGTGGCAACTCCAGCACGTGCAATAAGTCCACTGCTGCGTGGGTGCGGAGAGCGACCGCCACAATCGTCGGCGCCATCAGGAGGCAAGGAGCCGAAAAGTCCACGGGGAATAGCACTTTCTTGAAGATCACCAGGTCCTTCCTCTCTTCCGCTCACCCCAGGCTTGAATTGTAGTACGCGGCGGCACGCTGAATCCAGAACACGGCGAAGGCCATCGCCATACCGATGATCAGCAGGCCAGCACGGCAATCATCAAGGGCGGATCGGACCACTATCGTGACTGCGTCACCTCTGATGCGGATCTCGTCGTCAGGTTTGGACGAGCCACCGAGCGGAGTTTTTCTTTGGTTTCGGCGATTAGTGCAGCTCGTATAGCATGTTGCACCGTGGTGCCCATCGGCGTCCCATCCCATCCCGGCACGATTGGCCGGCACGGAGACCAGCGCGACTTCGGGCAAAGACCGCGTGAATTCACGCGATACTTAGAGAAGGTGTCCTGGAGGCTCCCATTGGTCGACAGACTGCCCGCGCTATTTTTCGGACATGGCAACCCCATGAACGCTCTCATGGACAACAGCTACACCCGGGGTTGGCGGCACATCGGAGAGCGGACGCCCGTTCCGAGAGCCGTCCTGGCGGTCTCCGCCCATTGGTATGTCCCTCAAACCGGTGTGACCATCAGCGCCGCGCCGAGGACAATTCACGACTTCGGCGGGTTCCCGCGAGAGCTGTATCAGGTACAGTATCCCGCTCCCGGCGACCCGGACCTTGCCCGCCGCGTCCAGGCGATGCTAGCACCGCTACCAGTCCATTTTGACGATACGTGGGGACTAGACCATGGGACCTGGGCTGTGCTCTGTCACGTATATCCCGAGGCGCACATCCCGGTCGTGCAGCTCAGCATAGACGAAACACAGCCGCCGGCATCTCACTTCGAGATCGGGCGGAGACTGGCGACATTGCGGGATGAGGGCATCTTGATCGTGGGCAGCGGCAACCTGGTCCACAATTTGCACGCCTATTCTTGGGGCCGTCACATGGCCGAGCCATACGATTGGGCTGTCCGTTTTGAAGAGAAGGCAAAGCAGATGATGCTCGCTGGCGAGGATGGCCTGCTCATTGAGTACCCGAAGCTTGGAGAAGACGCAATGCTGTCAATTCCGACGCCAGATCACTACCTTCCGCTGCTATATGTGATCGCGACCAGGCAGGAGGATGAGCCCATCTCTTTCCCGGTCGAGGGCGTAGATGGCGGGTCCATATCCATGTTGGCGGTACATGTGGGGAAGGGTGCGGCGGCATACCAATCCGGCCCGTCGCCGGAAGAGCACCGCTCAGGAGCGCACTGATTCTCTGCTGCGGGCGGATTAGCGATGCACGATCTCAGCGTACTAATTACCTTCGCCGGCGGCTTGGCCGGTGCCCTGATTCTCGGCTTTTTCGCGCACCGGCTGAAACTCTCGCCCATTGTCGGCTACCTCTTGGCCGGGATTGCGGTCGGGCCCTTCACTCCGGGGTTTGTCGCCAACCGCGCCATCGCTGAGCAGTTCGCCGAGATAGGCGTCATCCTGCTGCTTTTCGGGATCGGCCTGCGTTTTCACCTCAGCGAGATGATCGCGATGTGGCGCGTGGTCGTACCGGGGGCGCTGATCCAGAGCACGATGTCCACTCTCGCGCTGGCGGTGCTACTGCACCTGCTGGGCTGGACTTGGACCGCGGGCATCATTCTGGGGATGGCGATCTCGGTGGCCAGCACGGTCGTGATGGCCATGGTGCTTGGGGAGCGGCACGACCTGCATGCGCCGATCGGTTACATTGCGATTGGCTGGACCGTGGTGGAGGACATCCTCACCGTGGCCATGCTGCTGCTGTTGCCCATCATCTTCGTTCCTGACGGAGGCGTGAGCCAGAGCATTCCGGGCGCGCTGGGAATGGCCGGGTTGAAGGTCGTGGGCCTGATGGCGGTCGTGGTATTGCTCGGCCGCTGGGTGATTCCCAGGGCATTGGGGTGGATCGAGAAGACCCGTTCGCGAGAACTATTCACCCTCGCGGTGCTGGTTCTCGCCGTCGGAATCGCAGTCGGCTCCGCAAGTCTCTTCGGAGTGTCGATGGAACTTGGGGCTTTTCTTGCGGGGCTGGCCGTCGGACGCTCCGAGTTTGCGGCCCGGGCCGCCAGCGACGCGGTGCCGATGCGCGACGCCTTCGCCGTACTGTTCTTCGTCTCGGTTGGGATGCTTTTCGATCCGCTGAGTCTCGTGCAATCCCCGGTGCCTATAGCGATGGTCCTGATCGTCGTGGTGATCATCAAGCCCCTCGCCGCACTGCTTACTGTCCGTATTCTCGGTGTCCCCTTCGCAACCGCCGTACCCGTCGGTGCCGCATTCTCCCAGGTGGGCGAATTCA
>CAZVIK010000082.1:0-16137 GCA_964627045.1 uncultured Solibacteraceae bacterium
AAGGGGCGCTGGCGGAGTGGGCTTGGCGATGCCAAGCCCCTACAACGGCCGGCGGTGGCGTGGGGTACGAAGTGGGACGCCGCAACCCGCTACTTGCCGTACTGCGGCAAGTCCAAGCGCTTTTCCGAGCGGGACTCGCCGTAGCTGGTGCAGTAGATCCCTGGTTCATCCTCCACCGGACACCGGTTTTCACAAATGCCGCACCCGATGCACAACGTCGGATCCACTAGCGGCACCTGAATCGGGATCTTCCCCTCCGGCGTGGAGAACTCGCTTTCCACCATCACAATCGATTTCGGAGCGGTCGGGCATTTCTGCTCGCAGACGCGGCACGGCTCGCCCATGGAATGCGGCAGACAACGGTCCCGCCGAATCCAGGCCGCGCCGATCCTGACTTCCTGTTTCGCCTTCACGGTCAATTCCCGGATGGCTTCCGTCGGGCAGACCTGGCCACAGAGCGAGCAGTAATAGTCGCAACCCCCGATCCGGGGCACGAGCACCGGAGTCCAAAGGGCCTGCGTACTGCCCTCGTCGAAAGCGTATTGGAGGCCATTGGTGGGACACACCTTCATGCATTCCCCGCACCGAACGCACTTCGACAGGAATTGAGGCTCCGCAAGTGCGCCGGGAGGCCGGATGAGTCTGGCCGAAGGACGCTCGGCGGCGGACACGCTCAGCAAAGGAGCGGCCACGATGCCCAGCGTGGAAGCCAGAACAAGCTCACGGCGCGACGGGTCGATCGCGGGCGACTGCTTCGCCGCCGTCATCGGAAAACGGACCGCGTCCTGCGGGCAATCGGCGGCGCAGTTGTAGCAGTGGAAACACTCGGCCTTCTTCCATTTGTCGCCGGGATAGGGGCCTGCCTGCGACGGGCAGTGGAGAGAACAGAGCTTGCAGCCGTTGCACTTGTCTTCGGCGATCTTGAGCTTGGCCGGATGCCAACGGGCCAGGACGCCAAGCAGGGCCCCGGCCGGACACAGATACCGGCACCAGAAGCGCGGCCGCACGAGACCGAGAAGGATGACGCCGAGAAAAGCCAGCCCGATGACCACTCCCTGACGGAATGTGGTTTGGATCATCAAGCCCTGAAAGAAGGCCGTCAGGCGCTCGCCGGGGAACGGAGCACCGGTACGGCGGAGAAGGTCCGCTGCGGCGCCAGCCGAATTGGAGGCCACGGGAAGTACGGCCGTGGAGAAAGAGCGGTAGAGGAACGAGAGTGGATCGAGATACCCGGCGAGATTAAGGGTGAAGACGCTTGCCGCCAAGACTGAGACCAGGATCAAGTACTTCCAGCGGAGGTGCCGGGCTTGTTCCAACCTCGGTTTGATCCACCGCAATTTCGCGAACAGAAAGGTGAAGAACTGGAGCAGGGACCCCAGCGGGCACACCCAGCCGCAGACGTAGCGGCCGAAAAGGACTGTTACCACGACAGTGATAAGCGCAAACCCAAACGCCGCTTGGAAGGTCCGTGAAGCTGCGATCGCGGCGAGGCCTAGCAGCGGATCGAAGTGAAAGAAACGCTCCACTGCTCCGATGGTGTCCGCGCCCGACGAACGCGTCCAGAGCAACCCGGCGAGGAACAGGGCGAAGAACGAAGCCTGGCAAACGATCCGGACGAATCGCATCCGGCTCATAAAACGGGACGACTTTGCGTCCTCCGGTTTCGCGGTTCCGGGCACGGTGTGGTCCACGCTAGGATCGCGTCAGGACGGACAGGTTCCGGGTCAGAATCGGAAACGTCTCTTTGGAGGCGGTAGCCGGAAACTGACGGAGCTTGCGCTGCAGCGACTTCAACAGCGCATCATCGGCCATCCCGTTGAGAATCTTTCGGGTTTCCTCCTCGGAAACGTCTTCGAGCATCTCCGAGAGTCTGGAATACCCGCCGTTTTCGGGGCAGGAGTCCTGGCAGCGCAGGCAGCCCATCAACGCGGTGTGACTGCTGCGCATCATCCAGTTCGGAAACGCTCCCGGCCGCTCGTTATAGAGCGTGACGCACCTGTCGATGTTAAAGGGGAGAACCCCGTTCAAAAAGCAGTCCGTGGGGCAACTCCGGACACAGTGGTCGCAGCGCCGGCAACGGCCCAGGATGTCCAGTTGCGTCCAGTTATCTTCGGCGAAAGCATGATCGGTGAGAAATGCGTAGAGCAGGTTGTAGTTGCCCATGCCGTCGACGAAGATCAGGTTGTTCTTGCCATAAAGGCCGAGGCCGCTGCGGGCCGCCAAGAGCTTCAGTGGCACGCTGTTGGAAATATCAACGATCCGGCTTTTCGTGTTCTTGATGATCTCCTTCTGCACAATGCCCCGGAGCTTCGCCTCATTCATGTCATCGGCGTAATACTGGGGCGGGACGAGGAGCCGAAATTGCGTCCCGTCCAACGTGAACCGCGCATACATGGCCTTGGTGAATGCCGCCACGACGACGACGGACTTGGCAGCCGGGAAATCCGCCGGGACTTTGAAACTCAGGCTCGCGACCTGGTCGCGAAAGGCCTTCGCCCGGGTATAGTACTGGCTGGCGAGCGACTTGTCATACTCCGCCTGGAGTTCCCGAAACCTGCTTACCGGCAGCGTTCTGTAGCGGTACGCGGGAATCTGGGATGGGTCCACGTTGAAGCCTCTGCCTCGCCCGCCCCACCCGCGTTGCCCAAATGCCTGGGGAAGGAACAGGCCGGCCAATAAGGTCTGCTTCAGGGTCTCCCGGCGGCTGGGCGGAGATGGAACGCTCCATTTGGGTGTGATTCCGGCATCGGCGTCTTGCACTTTGCGGGTTTCCTTTCTGCACAGATGGGAGAGACTACCTGCCTTAGTGGAGACGACCGGTAGGGGCGGCGACGTTACCGGAGGGGCGGGAAATGGGACATGGCAAGAACGCCTCTGGGCTGTCTCCGGGTGAGGTGGTAAGTGTGGCTTCCCCGGCGCGCGTTCGCATCTGGTGCGCGATGGCAGGGCGAGGACGAAGGCCCTGTCGGCCGGCGGGCGTCATTTTAAGGACGACTGAATCACAGTGATGCGACTTAGGCGCCTGAAACCTCGGCGATGAAGCCGGCGATGAGTTTCTCGATCTGAGCCGCTGGCAGGTTGTAGCGGCTGACGCCGTCCGCCTGCCCGAGATTGCCGCTGATGACGAAGGAGCGCAACCCCGCGCGCGCCAGCCTCTTCGCTTGCGCGCCGTGAAGCCCGCCGACTACCTGTACCGGGGCCGTCTTGCCGATCCGGTCGAAGACGGCGCGGGCTACTTCCCCGAGATAGTCGTTCTCGATGAGCTTGGGGTCGGCGCGCCGGGCGTCCACTTGGAGGTGAATACCGACCGAATCCACGCCGGCCTCGAGCATACGGACCGCTACCTCGGAGGCCGGCCCGCCGGGGCCCTGGTGCGGCAAGAGGATATCGGCAAAGGCTAGCCGCGCGAGTCCGGGGTCCTTGCGCCTAAACTCATCGCGTACGGCACAGACCGATTTGGCCGTCTCCACGCCCGCGAGCGCGAGGAAGTCCACGATGTTGCCCCCGGCCGCATAGACGGTGCGCGCCTCGCCCCCACCGCCGTCCATGGTCTTCATATCAGCCAGGAGGATCGCCTTGGGAAACTGTGTACGGAAGGCCGGCACGACGTTTGCGACGCCTTCGGTCTTGAGCAGCGGCGTCCCCATTTCGAGGATGTCGACGCCGCCCGCCAGCGCCGCCGTGGCAACCTCGAGGCCCTGCCGCAGGTTTCCCACGTCGACGGAGATTTGGAAGGTGAAGCGTGTTCTGAACTGATTGACGAGGCGGGCGGAAGCCGGGTGGGGCTCCGGCTTCCCCTGGGCCCATAGATGGTCGGGCCGCGCCGTTTCGAACACGGCGCCGGCCGCAATTCCCCCGACAGCGAACCGGCGCGCGCCGTCGAGGAACGATCGCCGGTCGATGAGTCCGAGCGGGCCATTGCCAAAGGGGTCGAGTGGTCTCTGCGGAACTCCGGATGGTTTCTTATGCTCCATCATGGCAACTCCTTGAGGGACGTGGCCTAATCTTAACCCAGAAGGCCGCTGGCTGTCTTCCGAGAATTGCCGCTCACGATGCGCTGCACGGAAATGCGCTGGATGGCGCGCGTGGAATCTGGCGAATGGCAAATGCGGCGCCAGCGAAGGCCGGCGCGTGGAACCCGTCCACATGGACGCTGAGTCGCCGGCTCGCCGACGCCCACGAGGCCAGCGGGCGCACCCGCAAGGAATGACGCCGCCGGCCGCAGCGCCGTTGTCCTCCCCAAGAAACGCGAAAGGCCCGGCGGTCAAACCGGGCCTTCGCACAGCAGACGGCACTTAGCCGGGCGCGGCGAATCGCCGCGCGGTGGCGGCTACAGCTTCAGCTCCCAGCCCTTCCGGATGTCGGGCCGGAGGAGCTTGTTGGCTTCCTCGTTATTGGTGAAGCGCCCTTTCTTGGCGTCCCAAAGGAGCTTGCCCGGAACGCGCAACGCAACCGCGCCCAGCACCAGCCACTCCATGTACTTGCAGGCGATGGCGAACTCCGAAACGCCCGGCGTTCCGCCCTTGCAGGCGCGGATCCAATCCTGCTGGTGGTTCACACCACGCGGCAGCATCTGCGGCGGCAGGCGGTAGTCGGCCCAACGGGATGCCGGCAGCAGCCAGGTACCTTCGCCGCGCCCGGAGGTGGCCATATAGCCCTTGGACCCGACGAACACCGTGCCGTTGCCCGGCCCGCGGTCCCCGGCCGCTCTCGGCGGCGCGCCCGCGCGCGCCTGGCCACCAGGCATGCCGCCCGGACCACCCGGCCCGCCCGCGCCGATGGGAGCGCGACCCCCGGCCGCCCCGGCGGCACGCGCGGGCGTGGGAGCCCGCTGTCCCTTCACATCCAACTGGTCGCCCACCAGGAGCATCCCGTCGCCCGTTCCGGGGAACGGACGATTCTTGTCCTGAGCCAAGTTGTCCATCGGGGGCAGCAACCGTTCGTCGGGGGCCATTCCCGGAGGATTCTGGAAAGAACCCCGCATGGCCTGGTAGGCGTGCACGGTCACCGGCGGCATGTTGCCGCGTGCCGGGAATTCGTAGATGACTTCGTCGCTCAACGGCCAGCGGTAGTCGTTCTTCTCGACCACGTGGACGGCCTCGACGCTGATGGGCGCCGCCAGATCGAGCCGCAGCGCCAGGTGGGCCGGACCGAGGCAGTGCACCAGCCAGTCGCCCAGCGTTCCGCCGCAGGAGAAGTCGATGAAGCTGCGCCAGCCGCGCATGTCCGCGTTGTAGGCGCGCGGCAAGGCGGGCCCCAGCCACATGTCCCAATCGAAGCCTTCGGGCACCGGTTGCGCCGGCGGACCGCCGGGCGGGTACTTGCGGTCTCCCGCGCCGCCGCCAGTCCAGGAATGCACCTCGCGGACTTCGCCGATGTCGCCGGACCACAGGATCTCGCACGCCGTCCGGGTGCCTTCATGGCTGAAGCCCTGGTTGCCCATCTGCGTGGCGACCTTGTACTTGAGCGCCGCGTCGGCGAGCAACTTGGTTTCCCAATAGGTACGCGTCAACGGCTTCTCGCAGTAGACGTGCTTGCCGCGCCGCATGATCTCCATGCACATGTGGGTGTGCCAGTGGTCGGGCACGGCCACCATCACGGCGTCGAGGTTTTTGCCCTCGGCGTCGAGCATCTTCCGGAAATCCTTGTACTTGTTCGCCTTGGGATGGAGCGCGTAGGTCGCCGCGCCGCGGCTGTCATCGCAGTCGCACAGCGCGACGACATTCTCGCTGGCCGCCACGCCCGGCAGGATCTGCGGCCCTCTCATCCCCAGACCGATGCAGGCGACGTTCAGCTTTTCGTTATAGGATTTGAATCCCAGGGCCGTGAGCGACGGCTGGCTGCCGAAGCCTCCAGCCGGAATGGCTCCGGCCAAAAGGGATCCATAGAAGAAATAGCGTCTCGAAAAACGGGTATCGTTCATTGAAGCCTCACAATCTGACAACCGGCATCCGGCCCGCGCGCCGCAGCGGCAGGCTTCCCGCGAAATCGCCGGCACGGCCCCAGGGGTGATTTCGCATGCTCGTCCCACGGCGGGAAAAGACTCCGTATCCATACATGGGGGCCGGACTCCGCCGCGCCCCCTTCCCGGCCGCGCGAAGCACGTCTGATTGTACACCCACCCGCCCCGGAACGCGCCGGCAATTTTGCCTCTCGCGGGGGTGCGGCTGGAGCGGAGGGGGATTAGGGCAACCGCCGCCGGTCAACCACGACGGCACGGGCGTCCTGGAGGGTACAGAGCGGGACGGATCGCCCGTGAACACAGTCGGCGAAGTGAGCCCACATAGCCTGGTAACTCGCGTCGAAGCAGGAGCGCGCCGGCAGACGCCGGAAGAAGTTCCAGGCTTCCCGCACGCGTGTCTTCAGAGCACCGGGGAATTCCGCCCTTTCCAGAATATGCAGTCCGTCGAAGCGGTAGAGGTTCAGCAGGAGTGTGGCGCGGTCGCCGTGGATCTCAATCTCGCTCTGGTTGGTGCTGTCGAAAGTGAGGATTGCCGTTGCCAGCGCGTCGTTGGAAAACCGCGCCACCACGGCGGCCGTGTCGTCCTCAAAACGGTCCGAATCGACAGCGGCGGTATGGAGGATCTCGATCTCCATGCCGGTGAGGAATCGCCAGAGATCGAAGTGGTGGATGGCGTCGTTGACCAGCACACCCCCGCCCTCGGCCCTGCGACGGTGCCAGTGGTCTTCGGGCTTCGAGTGGGCATGGGTGTAAGTGCTGCGAACAGCCACGATCTTCCCAAGACGCCCCTGCTCGATGAGCGTCTTGGCTTCCCGGACGAGACCGTGCCAGCGCGAGTTGTGAGCGACCAGAACCGGCTGGCCCGCGCGCGCTTGGGCTTCGGCGATCCGGTCGCATTCGGCGGCGCTCATAGCCGCGGGTTTTTCCAGAAACAGCGGGCGGCCGGCTTCCAGGGCGGCGATCGCCAGAGGCAGATGTGTCGTCGTGGGCGTGGCCACGGCCACCGCGTCCACTTGAGCGATCATTTCCCGCGGATCGGTGAAGAACCGGAAGCCCTCGATGCGCGCCTCCGGGTCGATGTCGGCCAGAGCGGCAACTTCAAACTGCGGAAGCCGGCGCAACGCGGGCAGATGGTGAACCCGCGTGGCTCGGCCGTAGCCGATAATGCCCAGACGGATGGGGTTGTGGGTGGTCATGGCTCGACGATGAGTGGATTGGCGAAGCCAGGCCGCAAAAAATGGACTTGCTGGCTGCTGTTGGTGGCGGCGCGGTCGCACGCGGGACAAGTGGCGCAGAAGGACAGCGCCGCCGGGTTATCGCGGATGGTGCGGCGAACATGGGCCGCCTGGGCCGAGCGCCATGCCATCGAAAAAGAAACATCGGGGCCGAGCACGCCGGTCGGAGCGCTCCCCTGAACGTCCTGCTCGCACATCACGAGCGTCCCGTCGGCGTACACCGACGGGAACCAGAAGGGGTGCATGCACACGAAGTGGCGCTGGGCTTCGGCGAAGCGGCCGGCCCGGTACTCCTGCTGCTCCGGCATGAAAGCGGCGTGCGATTGCCGGGCCTGAGGGGAATCCACCAACGAGAGCATGCGCGTCGTCAACATGTCGAATCCGTGGCTCTGCGCAAAGGAGGGAGCTTGCGCGAGCTCATGCTCATTGTGGCGCATCACGAGGAAGCGCATGTGGAGGATGGGGAGTTGCTGGCGGCGCTCTTTCCGCAACGCAGCCAGCCGGCGGACGCCTTCCAGCGCCGGCGCCAGGCGCGCGCCCACGCGATACTGCGAATTCGTTTCGTCGGACAAACCATCAAGCGCCACGATCAGGTATGACGGCGGGTGCGCGAGGATCGCATCGATCACCGGCTCGCGGTCGAGCTGTTGGCCGTTGGTGGAGAGGAACGTGACGACGGGATAGCGTTCCGCAATGCCGAGAATCTCGGCAAGGTGCGGGTTCAGTAGAGATTCGCCCCATGCCCAGAGCGAGGCCGTGAGAAGATACCGCCCGGCTTCGCCCATCACCCCCGAGAACAACTCCGGCGTCATCGCCGCGGCGGCTCGCCGGAGTTCACGCCGGCCGGTCACGCAAACCGGACAACGGAGGGTGCAGTAGTTGGCCAGTTCGAACTGCATGTGAAGAGGCATGGCCCAGGGCTGGAGGCGGCGATGGAGCAGGTTCAGCCCGGACCGCGTCAGGTTCGCGCGTTTGGCCCAACTCATCCGGCGCAGCCGGATGGGCATCTGGTCGTAGGTGAAGTCGTAACGGCCTTCCACCGCGAGACGCCACGCCAGCAGCGGCGCGCGAAAAATCGCTCTGGCCCGTTCACCGCGGAGCACGATCAACCTCCGGGCGAAGCATCTCCGCCACGAACCCGGCCGTGTTGGCCGCCTGCCACACCGCCAGCGAAGCTGCGACGGCCAGCGGCCGGCGCTTACTGGCCAGGGTCCCCGGCAACCCAACGAGAATGGACCAGTAGAAGCGGGGATCGATGGACGAACGGCCGGTGCGGGCGCGGTGAGCCAGTTGGTAACGGCGCGCGCCGCGCCCGTAGTCGAAATGCTGGCGCGCAAACGACCGCAACGTCAGAGGGTGCGCATGGACGACCTCGGCTTCGGGGACGTGATGGAGCGGGTGCCCGGCGGCCCGCCAGCGGTCGCAGAGGTCGCGGTCCTCGGCGGTGCGGAACCCGGGGTGGAAGCCGCCGAGATCGAGAAACGCCTCCCTCGGCAGAGCCAGGTTGTTGGAGGCGAAGAACCCAGCCCCCTCGGGGCCGGAGTTGTACCAGCGGTAGGCAATGTCCTGGATCAACTGCGAAGCGATCGCGTATGGGTTGTCCGGAAGCCCGTTGCGCGTGGCGCCGCCAAGCAGCGCCCCCGGACGGCGCTCAGCGGCGTCGAGCAGCGATTGAAGCCACGCCGCCCCCGGCCGGCAGTCGTCGTCCGTGAAGGCGAGAATAGGGGACCGGGCGTGACCGGCAGCCAGGTTCCTCGCGGCGGCGGGGCCCCGGTTTGGCTGGCGAAGCACTTCCAGGCGCAACCCGTTCGGCACCGGCCGCGCCGGTGGTTGGCCGCCGTCGTCAACGACAATCACCTCGAAGCGCGACCGGTCGAGCGACTGCGCCGCCAGCGAATTCAGGCACGCCTGGAGCTGAACCGGCCGGTTGAATGTCGGGATGACTGCGGTGATCGCCGGGCCGCTCATGCCAAATAACGCCTGCGGTCGCCGCGATTCATGTATTCCTCGCGGTGGAAGTCGATCCGCGCGATGCGGCTTGACGAGGCGCCTGGGCCCGCGAGGTATCCAGCGAAAGCGCCGGCCGCTTCGACCGTCAGCAAGAACAGGCAGATGGGGACGAGAGCAGGCAACAGGCGCGCGGGACGGCCGGGGCGGAGGAACTGGCGGGTGATGCGCGCCACCCGCACCAATGGAATCAAAGGGGAACCGCCAAGGTACAACACGCGCCGCGCCAGGGTCCAACGCTGCCGGCAGGAGCCCGCAAACTGGCGCCCCGCGTCGTAGCGTAGCGCCAGCGACTCGCGCCACAAAGAGAAATTGTGGTGCCGCGTAACCGCCGTGGGAACGAGCACCAGCCTGTGCCCGAGCGCGCCCAAGTGCCAATGGAGGACGGATTCCGATTCCAGCCAGTCCTCCAGCCCGTCGCCGAGCGAGAGCAGCAGGTCCCGGTTGTAGGAGGAATTGTGCCCGGGCAAGTGCGATACGGGGCCCGCCTGGGCCGGATGCAGCCATTCGTTGTACTCGATGGCGAGATTGGCCCAGGACAACAACGACGGGTTCCCGTTGGCGACCGCCGGACCCGCCACCGCGCACCCTTGCGCGTGCGCGGCCAGCAGCGCCCGGAGCCAGCCCGCCTCCGGGAGCGAGTGGTCTTCCGTCATCAGCACAACCGGCGCGCGGGCCGCGCGGACGCCGGCGGCGCGGGCATGGGCCGTAGACGCCATGTCGCCGACCTGAACCACCTGGTGCGAGTGGAAGCCGTCTACTTCGGCGGCCGGAATCCCCTCCGGCGCCGCCGAGGGAAAGACGAACACCAACTCCAGGCCCGAAGCGTTTTCCTGCGCGCGGAGTCGAGCGACGAGCCGGCGTACGGTGGCGTAACCGTCGGGCGAGATGATGATCGCGGAGGCGCTGGGCATGGGCGACGTAACCTCCACTATATCGGATGAGAATGTCGCTTCACCGCTTCCGGCACCGGCACGCGGCGAACACGGGAGCGCCCGCATATGCGCGTTTCGCGCTCACCCCGCCATCCGCTGTGAGACGGCCGGTCCGGTCAACCGTCGCGGCGCCGGGCCGGATCGTGCGCGTCTACTGGAACAGTCTGGGCGCGAAGTCGTTCAGATGCCGCCGCCAGGAGTGCCACTCGTGCGCCGTGCCTTCCGACGTGTAGATGACGTGCTTAATCCCCCGCTTGGAGAGAAGCTCACCGGACTCCTTCAGCGACGTCATCAACCGCTCTTCGGCTGTGCCTGCCCCCATCCATAAGAGATGCACGCGCTTGTTGAAGTCGGCCGCATCCTTGAACACGCCGTTGTAACCGGTGTCCAGGTCGCCGTTGATCGTCGCCCCGCTGAAGAACCCTATCCAGGAGAACTTATCCAGATTCCGGAGCGTGATCTGCATGCACTGCGCGCTTCCCATCGATAGCCCGGCCATGGCGCGGTGGTCGCGATCGGTGAGCGTGCGGAAGGTGCGGTCGATCATGGGGATCAGATCGTTGATGACCACCAGTTCAAAGGTGGAGGGAGTCGAGGGGATCGAGGTAAACATCCCACCGGCGGCGCCCCTGGCGGCCGGAGCCGCGGACGGCGCGCGCGCTGCGCCGGGGGCACCTGGTGCGGCGGCCTGCGGCGCTCGCGCTCCGCCCGGGCCGACGGGGACTTCGCCGGGGCGCGTGGCGTAACCTTTTTCCATCACGACGATCATCGGCTTGAGCCTCTTCGCCGCCAGCAAGTTGTCGAGAATGAAATTGGCGCCGCCCTGCTTGGTCCAGCCGGTTTCGTCTTCACCCGCGCCGTGCTGGAGATACAGCACCGGGTAGCGCGTCTTCAGGTCCGCGTCGTAGCCCGGCGGCGTGTAAACCATGGCGCGGCGCCAGGCGCCCGTGGTCTTGGAGAAATACCACTGCATGCGGACCTGGCCATGCGGCACATCTTTCGGGAAGTAGAAGTCCTCTCCCGCCGCGGGCAGATCGATGCCGCTGGTGGGCCGGCTGTATCCCATGTAGGTATCGCTGCCCGGGTCGTTGACTTGCAGCCCGTCCACGGTGAACCAGTAGTAGTGGAACCCGACCGGCGGCGCGGGAATCGTGACCACCCACGCACCGTCCTCTCCTTTGGCCATGTCCACGGGTTTGGCGACGATGGCCCCGGCAAGCTGCACGTTGGCCGCGTTCGGCGCCACCAGCCGGAACGTCACGCGGCCGTCGGCGTGGACCCGCGGGTACTGCGCGTTCATCAGGTTGGTGATGGCCGGCCTGGAGTCGCCAGGCGGCTGCCCGAAGGCCAACGCACTCAACATGAGACCCAACATCATCGGATTGAATCGCATCTTGGACTTCCTCCTATCGTGCCGGCGCCGCCGTGACGCAAGCGAGCCCGCACTGCTCTTCGGGCCGGGCGGCCGTCGTCCACCTATCCTACTTTAGCTCCGTCCGGCACGTTCCTTTGTAGAAAACCGCACCAAATGGCGGTTCCTCGCGCGCCGATCGCAGCTTCGCCGGACGCGGCTTGGCGAAGCAATTCCCGATTGGTTTTTTATCGGCGCTGCCGGCGACCGGCAAGGGCCCGAGTTTGTCTCCGCCCTGCATCGTCGTGCCGGATTCCTCATCTATTGCTGACGATTTGGGCGCCACCGGGCGTCACGACGTTTTCTGGCAGCCCGAGCGCGGTCGAAACGGAGCCGGCAGGAGCAGGTTTGCCACCGGTCGGACGGGAAACAAACAAAGGAAGGAAGGAAGGAAGGAAGGAAGGAAGGAAGGAAGGGGAGTGGAGCGTGGGTTAGCGAGGCCAGCGCTCCACCGCGTTGGAATACACTGGCGCTATGGACATCGCCGTCGTCCTGCTTCTGACCGCGGGCTGCGTGTACGTGCTGGTGACCGAGAAGTTGCGGGTCGACCTGGCGGCGATCTTCGTCTCCATCGCGCTGATCGCAACGCGGGTGCTGACGCCAGAACAGGGGCTCTCCGGATTCGGCAATTCGGCGACGGTCACGGTGGCGGCAATGTTCGTCCTCAGCGCGGGCCTTTCGCGCACCGGCGCGCTGAACGCTGCGACCACGCTGTTGTTCAAACTGGCGAAGTGGGCGCCCTGGCTAGCCGTGCTGGTGACGATGGTCGCGGCGGGTGCGGCGTCGGCGTTTATCAACAACACCGCCGTGGTGGCCGTGTTGTTGCCAGTTGCGCTCGAAATGGGCCGGGAGGCAAAGCTGAGCCCGTCGCGACTGCTGATGCCGTTGTCGTTTGCGTCCATGTTCGGGGGCGTGTGCACCGTGATCGGCACGTCGACCAACATCCTGGTGAGTTCGATCGCAGAGAAGCACGGACTTCCCCCATTCTCGATGTTTGAGCCCTCGCGCCTGGGGCTGATCATGGCGGCCGCCGGAATGGCTTACATGTTCATCATCGGGATACGTCTGATCGAGCAGCGGCGCACGGGAACTGATCTGACTGAGGTTTTCGACATGGGGCGGTACCTGACCGATGTCGTAATGGGATCGCAGGCGAAGTCCGTAGGTACAGTGGCGGCGCATTCTCCTCTCGCGACGGATCTTGGCGTCGAGATTCTGGCCGTGTTCCGCAATGGCCAGCGGCTGGCCGAGCCTCCCGAGCAGATTGTCCTCGAGGCGGGCGACGTGGTCCGTCTCAATTGCGACACGCCGCGGCTTGAAAAGCTCCAGACCCGCTTCGGCGTGAGCCTGATTTCGCATCTCGGTTGGCGGGACCATGACCTGGAGGGCGACAACCTGGAACTGGTGGAAGCGGTAGTGGCGCCGAACTCCTCCTTGGTCGGGGAGACGCTCAAATCGCTTCAGTTCAGGGATGCCTACGGCGCCAAGGCGCTTGCGATCCGGCACCACGGGCAGTTGGCCCAGTCGAAGTTGGATAGCGTGCCGCTCCACGCCGGCGACACGCTGCTGCTGAGTGTGCCGCGGGAACGGCTGGAATCGGTCGCGCGGAATCCCGCCTTTGTCCTGGTGACGCGCAAGGTGATGGCGCGCTACCGGGCCCGAAAATCGTTGCTGGCCGTAGCGATCGTCGGCGGGGTGGTTGCATTGAGCGCGCTGAAGATCGCTCCGATCGTGGTGGCGGCGATGGCCGGCGCGGCGCTGATGGTGGTCACTGGATGCTTGAAGCCCGAAGAGGTTTATCCCGCTGTGGACTGGAAGGTGATCCTGATGCTGGCGGGCCTGATCCCGCTGGGAACCGCCATTGAAACCACTGGTCTGGCAGGCACGCTGTCGCGATTCATCGTCGCGGCGTTCGGCTGGCTCGGACCGTTCGTGTTTCTCGCGGTGCTCTACTTGTGCACCTCGCTGCTGACCGAGGTGATGTCGAATTCGGCGACGGCGGTCCTCCTCACGCCCATCGCCATCAGCAGCGCGCTGGCCATGGGCGTGGATAGCCGGCCGTTCCTGGTAGCGGTAATGTTCGCCGCCTCATCCAGCTTCATGACCCCGGTGGGCTACCAGACAAACACACTGATTTTCGGTCCAGGGGCGTACCGTTTCAAAGATTTTCTAAAAGTGGGGACGCCGCTGAACCTGATATTTTGGATCCTCGCTACGATCTTCATCCCGCGATATTGGCCGTTTCATCCCTGATTCCGAAAGTGGGAGGGTGTTGAGATGCCTCAAGAGTGGTGGTCACATGTCCGTGAATGGTTCGTCAGGCCGCTGTTGCCGCTGGGGACCTCGGGCCTGTCGCTAAGCGCCCTGCTGCAGTTGTTGTTGTTGTTGCTGCTGTTGTTCATCGTGGCAGGGAGGTTGAGGAAGTGGGTAGCGGGAAGGCTATTGGCGAGAACGAAGCTCGATGCGAGCGGACGGCAGGCGGTAGGATCACTGCTGCAATACAGCCTGGTCGTGCTCGGGTTTCTTGTGATCCTGCAGGCCTCGGGGATCGACGTGACGGGGTTAAGCGTGGCCGCTGGCGGGTTGGGCCTCGGCATCGGCTTCGGATTGCAGAACATTGCCAACAACCTCGTAAGTGGGTTGATCGTGCTGCTGGAGCGGCCCATCAAAATCGGTGACCGGATCGAACTGGCGGGCACAGAGGGGCAGGTGGTCGAGATCCGGGCTCGCAGCACCACGATGTTGACTAACGATAACATCGCTGTAATTATTCCAAACTCCCGTTTCATCACGGAAGAGATTATCAACTGGAGCTACTCCGACCCCAAGGTGCGGTTCCGGATTCCGGTTTCTGTGGGATACGGCAGCGATGTCCGGTTGGTCGAGAGGTTATTACTTGATGTGGCGCGGTTCAATCCCGATGTGCTCGAGGAGCCTGCACCGGTTGTCCGCTTTCTGGAATTCGGCGACAGCGGGTTGCACATTGAGCTGCGTGCCTGGACGACGACGCTCATCCAAAGGAAGGGAAAGCTAATCAGCGATCTTAACTTCGCCATACTCGACGTGTTCCGCCGCCACGGCATCAGCATCCCTTATCCGCAGCGCGATGTGCATCTCAAGCCGGAAACACCGGCAGCGGAGCACGAAGTGGGTGGGCCGCCCCAGTAGTCCTTGCGGACAGCCGTGTGCCAGGGCCGGCGAGCCATTTACGTCCCCGCGCATCGTGGTGTATACTTCAACCGTCCGGGAGGCTGGTGCCAGATTCCGGGAGCATCGGCCTCCGAGGAGGCGCCATGAAACGCGGCAACTGCTGCCGCCGAACGGCCCCGCGCATCGTCCTGGTAGCGGCAACCGTCCTCGCCTTTTCCGCAGCCGTCGCCCAAACCCGACCGCCTTCCGAATCTTCTCCCTACAACGTGATGGTGGCGCTCGACATGAGTTCGCCCTACGTGCCCGACGGCCGGATGAGCTTCGCCGCCCTCGCCTTCAGCGCGACGTTTAAGAACGTCGTGTTCCGCTGGAACCCGCGAACCGGCCCGCTCGTGGACGCCCCGACCGGCAGGCTGTGGCTCACCGCCCGCGAGTTCAACGAGGTCAACGACGACGGCGACCGTCATCGCCCCTGGGTCACCAAGCCTTGGCCCAAGGAATTCGAGGCGGGGTTGGTTCTTGCCGACGACCCCGTTGTCCCGTTGCGCCGTCCCGGGCGCACTCCGGCTGCCGACGGCGACATCCCGCTCGTCCCGTTGGTTCCTGGGAGCGTGCGTCTCCGGTTCATGGCTCATTTCGGGCTGACGGATCTCCAGTGGTACTCCAAGATCGGTTCCAACGTCTTGTCCAGCATGGAAGCGGAGTTCGAAGTCCCCTGGCAGAGCCTGATGAACAGCCGCCCGGTTACTGTGAAGGTCCCATTCGAGGGGGACCCTGAAGAGAAGGGCACCTGGTGGATCGAGCTTCTCCCGCAGCCCAGGCGTTAGCCCGGCAGCCTAGCGAAGAACCTCGGCCGGAATCGCTTTCACCTGCATCCCTCTGCGGCCGTCCAGCTTCCGCGACGGCAGTTCGGCGCTGCCGGCGTACTTCGTGACAAATGCCGGGTGTTGGTCAGCGCCCCTTTCGCTTCCTCCCAGGCCAGGAGTTGGTAATCGCCGGGGGAGTCGCCCTTGCGACTGAACCCTCCGCGTTGGCTAGAAAACCTATTCCCATAGAGCAAAGGACGGCGGGAACAGCGGGTCCAGAAGGCAACCAACCGGACATGCTCGCCCGGTATTTAGCGGAGGAGAAAGCTGCACGCCACGAGATGAGGGTGCAGCAGCGGGAGAGTCTGCGTCTCGGTGGGCTGGTGGCCCTGATGGCGGGCATCGGTCTGGGTGTCGTTTTGGCCGGCCTGAAACCCGAAGAGCCCTACTACCTATTGGGCCTGATCCCTGTCTTGGCCGGTTTGGCGATCTTGATCTATGTCTACGTTCTAGCCCCGAAGTTGCGAAGCAGCGAGTAACCACCCCGTCGCCGGCATGGTCCTCCATTGTGGTTACAGATCGAGGTAGAAAACGGCCTCCTCCAGAAACAGAAAACGGCCGGTTCCCCCCG
>CAZVIK010000083.1:0-16134 GCA_964627045.1 uncultured Solibacteraceae bacterium
CGGCGGCCGGCAGGTTGGCGTCGTCCAACACGATCAACGCGTCGGTCCCGCCCAACTCGAAGGCCAGGCGTTTCACGCCCGCGCTGGCCTTGGCGGCGATCCCCTTGGCCGCCTCGACGCTCCCGGTGAAACTGATCATGGCGACGTCGG
Organism: uncultured Solibacteraceae bacterium; assembly: GCA_964627045.1. Lineage (GTDB taxonomy): Bacteria > Acidobacteriota > Terriglobia > Bryobacterales > Bryobacteraceae > CAZVIK01. The sequence continues at coordinate 151 of CAZVIK010000083.1, forward strand.
GGTGGGTGAGCAGTTCGTCGCCAAGGTCCCGGGGAAACCCGGTGAGCATCTGCATCCCTTCGGGCGGAAGGCCCGCCTCCAGCAGCAGTTCCCCGATCCGCAGCACCGTGAGCGGACACTGCTCGGGCAGCTTCACGATGACCGCGTTGCCCGAGCCGAGCGCGCCGGGGATCTTGTGGGCGAACAGCTCGGCGGGGTAATTGAAAGGCACGATCCCCACGACGATGCCCACCGGATGGCGCACCGTGTAGGCCAGCATTCTCTCCAGCCCGGGGACGTTGTCCATGGGGAGATACTGGCCGCGAATCCGCTTGGACTCTTCGGCGAAATCGACGAACAGGCGCCGGGTGGTCGCCATTTCCGCGCGGCATTGCCGGATGGTCTTCCCGTTTTCCCGCGTTAACAGCCGGGAGAGATCCTCCTCCTCCCGGCCGATCAGGTCCGCTGCCCTTTTCAGGATGTCGCTGCGTTGGTGGGCCGGCAGCGCCGCCATGATGGCCTTTCCGCGCCTGGCCACCTCGATCGCCGCGCTGACGTCCTCGGCGCCGGCTTGCGGGACTGTGTCGATGATGTCCCCGGTGGCCGGGTTGCGCACCGCGAAGGTGCGCCCCGTCGTCGAATCGGCCAACTTCCCGTTTAGTATCATTTTCACGGCAATACTCCCTGGAATCCGCCCAACTGCCTGTCAGCCCCGGCCGGTGCCGCCCTTCCTCCCTGGCCCCGGGCGGGCCGTCCCTCCGTCATGCGAGCGCGGACCTGCAAAACTCCAGACATCGCGCCAGCTCCACGCGTGGGCCCGCCGGGCCGACGTACTCGATGTGCGCCGGGAACCCGTATCTTTCCTTCTTCATCAGCTGCAAGATCTCCCGCAGCGGCGTTTCGCCCCGCCCCAACTCCATCTCCGGACCGTTGTTCCGCATTCGGTCCTTCAGGTGGATGTTGGTGATCCGGGCGTGGTTCTCCCGGATGTAAGCCAGAGGGTCGAACCCGGAAGCGAAAAAGTGCCCGGCGTCCAGGTTCACCCAGAACTGCTCCGACATAGACATCACCTTCGAAAAATCCTCCGGCCCGCCGGTGTGGTTGTGGAGCGCCACCCTGACGCCGTAGCGCTCGGCAAACGGGGCCAGCCGCGGGAAGACGCTCACCGGCGACGAGGCTGTGATGATCCGGGTGCCGAGAGCCAGCGTCATCTGGAATCCCCGGTCGATCTCCTCGGCGGTAAAGTCGTCCCGAAAACTCAGGTTGTAAGAGAAGAACCGCAGGCCCGCGTCTTCGAACTTCTTGCCGACGCCGCGGAACCCTTCCAAGGGGGCCTTCATGCGCCACTGCCGAAGCGCTTCGCGGGCCGCCGGGTCGGGCCCGCGGCCGGGGGCGCCCGCGCGGACCGGCGGCGCCGCCCCGCGATCCGGCGCGGGTGCCTGAGCCGCCCTCGTCCATGGGCCGCTGCGTCCCGCGCCCGGCAGAGCCACCGGCGCGCCCAGGTAGTTCTCCACGTGCTCCGACATCACGTCGGCTTCGGCGAGCCCCACCTCCGCCAACGTCCGGATGATTTCGTCAAGGGCGAGTCCACTGAAAGTGAAACTCGCCGACTGCGCGCCGATACGCACCCCGTGGAACGTGGAATTCACGGCGCTCGATGTCCGTGCCAGCGGCAGGCCCAGCAGCGCGGCCCGGGAGAAGTCTCTTCTGGTGCACGACATTTGATACCCTTCCGAAGAACGGGCGGCGAGCCCAACTGCGCCGCCGCCCCGAGAGCAAGCTACCCGCGAGGGATTATGCCACGTGTCCGCTCCCGATGTCAATCTATTTACCGCTATATTGATGTGCCAACTGCGCACAAAAACAAAACTAAATGATAGGACAAATGAACGGGCCGCCTGCGCGCTGCGTCCGGACGCAAACCGCTGCCACCCCTCCCCGGCGAAGTAGCCTGCGGTCCATACGGCAGAGTCCACCCACCGCCCAGTTGCCGAATCATCGATCGCCTTCAACTCCGCCGTCCATCGAACGTTGGGGTACGGAAATACCGTGGGCTGGCATTGCGGTGCGAAAGCTGTATACTATCACTTCCGGGATTTCTGTCAATACAGGTAGTTGGCAATTCGCCATGCCGTTGGGCAGCTACATCGGTTTGGCAAGGGGAGGCCTTTGATGCTGATTTTCGCGGCATGCCTGGCGGTCTTCGTGTATGGGATGGTGGCGTCGATGCTGGGGACGATCAACCCCGGCCTCGCCGAGAAGTTCCGGCTCGATAACGTTCAGACGGGCTACATGGCGCTCGCGCAGGGGATCGGGCTGACCATCGCTTCGGTTTCGGTGGGGCCGCTGATCGACCGGCGGGGCAAGAAGGTGGGACTGCTGCTGGGCCTGGGGCTGGTGGGCGCGGCGATGCTGGCGCTGGCCAACGCGCCGGGCTATGGCGGGATCGTCGCCGCCATGCTCGTCATGGGGGTTGGCGGGGGCATCACGCTGACGGGCGCAAACGCGCTGGGGAGCGACGTCAGCGAGTCCAGGCGTGCGACCGTGCTGAACTTCCTCAATGTCTTCGTCGGACTTGGCGGGCTGGTCACGCCGTTTGTCGCCGGCAACCTCTTGGCCGGGGACTCGGTGCGAGTGGCTTACGGGGCGGCGTTCCTCGCCATTGCAGCCTTTCTCATCCACGCGCTGCTGAAGATCCCGGCTCCGCGGCCCGCCGGTGGCGCTCGCGTTCGCTCCGGCGACGTGTTCCGCCAGCCGGTGCTCTACCTGTTCGCGTCGATCACGTTTCTTTACACCGCCTGCGAATTCGGAGTGTGGAACTGGCTGCCGAAGTATTTGATCGCCCGCGGCGTACCGGAGGCCACCGCGCTGACCATTCTATCGCTCGGCTTCGCGCTCGGCCTCTTGCTTGGCCGCGTGGTGGTGGCGCCGGTTCTGATCAAAGTCTCACCCCTCACGGTTACGCTGGTGGCGGCCGCACTCATGGCCCTGACGACGTACGCGATGTTGCGGACTTCCGACGTGCGCGCCGCGGCGTTCGTCGTCTTTTGCGGCGGCCTTGCGATGGCGCCGGTGTTCCCTACCACCATCGCGATGATCGGAGACTATTTCAGGAGCGGGACCGCCACGGCCATCGGATTTGCAATCACCTGCGGATTCTCCGGCCTTACACTGAGTTCGCCAGTCATCGGTTGGCTGTCCGGGCCGGACCCGCAGGGCATCGGCAACGGGCTGCTGGTCTTGCCGGCCGCCTCTTTGGCCATCGTAGGGGTGAACCTGGCGTTGCGCACGAAGCTCCGCCGCCACGCCGCCACGCCGGATTAGGAATCGCCCAAGACGCCCGGGCTAGACGGCGCAGAGTTCGGCTTGCGCCATGGCGTCTACGGCCGATCCGCTGGACTCGCGCACGACCAGCCGGAAATTCAGCAGGATATCGCGGGCCGGCAAATCCGGGTTCGCAATCCGGCCGTGCATGGCGCGGATTGCCGCCGCGCCGATCTGGTCGCACGGCTGACGGACCGTCGTCAGGGGCACCGTGACCAGGCTCGCGTATTGGACGTCGTCGAAGGAGACCAACTTCACACGCTCCGGCACCGGGATTCCCATCCCGGCGAGAGTTCTCATCAGGACCGCCGCCAGCCGGTCGTTGGAGCACACGATTCCGTCCGGGTCGTAGGACTGCATGATCCCGGCAAGCCGGGTGGTGTCGGACGGATCGAAGTGATCCGCCAGCGGCGGCGCCAGAGTCTCCGAAGACCCGGCGACAGCGTCACGGTAACCGCGCGAGCGTGCGGCGCAACTGGGGGCCATGTAGGGGCGGCCAAAAAACGCCACCCTCCGGCACCCCGCATCGATGAGATGCTGCGTGGCCATGAACCCGGCGCGCCGGTTGTCGATTCCCACCACGTCAAACTCGCTCCGGCGGGGGTAGTCGTAGATGTCCCTGTCAAGCAGCACAACCGGGACCCCGGCCGCGGTCAACGCCTCCGCAATGGAGGAGTTGATCGCGTCCTTCTCCGGATTACCCTCCAGGGGCGCGAAGAACACGCCCGACACGCGGCTGGAAATCAGGCGGCCGCAAACCTCCCTGGCTTCAGCTTCGGTCGTGGAAACGCTCGACAGGGTCTTCCCCCAGATCAAGCTGTGGCTCTCGGTGTGCTGGGTCGAGGCCATGGATCGGCAGATCGGCTCGAAGATCTCGGTCTCGCCGAGATCGGGGATCAGCAGGCCGAAGGTAAACCGCTTAGCCCGGGAGTCGCTCACAAACGTGCCGGAACCGGCGCGTCGGTCGATGTATCCTTGCGAGCGGAGTTCCTGCAACGCGCGGATCACGGTCACGCGGGAGGCCCCAAAACTCCTCACCAGTTCGTGCTCACTGGGAAGCCGGGATCCAACCCCGTAGGTGCCGTTGTCAATAGCGCTGCGCAGCGTCTGGATGATCGTGCGGTATTTCGGAGTTGCTCCACCCATAACCTGATCATACAGGTTATCTCCAAGGTATTCAAGGACAATATGTGACTCGCCGCGCCGGGTCCGCCGGCCGTGCTGCTCCGCCCGCACGGCGGGCGGCGTCTTGTGCCCAAGCCGTCTGCCGCTACTTGCGGCGCCCTGCCGCTAGTCCCGCACCGCTGTTTCGTATTCGCTCGAGTTCAGGTCGAGGAGCCGTTGACGCGCGGGATTCAGCCGCCAGTTGGCCAGCATTCCCGCAAACAGAAGGCCGGCGGCGCTGGCCGCCAGGACGAATCCGTACTTGGGGTGTCCGAAGGCGTCGCTCACCGCCCCCATCGCCAATGGTCCCAACGCCGCGGCGGCACACGTGAAAAACAGAATCACTCCCGCCACCGCGCCGTGTTCCGACTTCGGGTAGCAACTGATGCCTTTGGAGTTCAGCGTCGGGTAGATCATCGACATGAACAGGCCGGACAGCGGCAACAGGTAGGTCGCCGCCGGCGCGCCGCCGGCCAGGCTGCCTGCCAAGCAGGCGAAGATCGCCAGGCTGAAGACCACCATGACGGCCGCCCAGTTCCAACGGGAGATGACCCACGCACCGAGAAACCGCCCCGCGGCACGGAGCACGAAGAACACCGAGAGCGCGTAGGCCGCCAGGAACCCGGCATGGCCCGGATCGGCTGCCAACAGCGTGGGCATCCATACATAGATGGCGCACTCGACCACGACGTACAGGAAGATGGCCGAAGAAAAGCCGAGGGCATAGGGGCTCTTCATCATCGTCATCGTGCGCTTCAGGTTGATCGGCTCATCGCCGGTCTTAACCGTCTTCGGGTAGCGGACCAGCATCGCCGTCAGGATCAGCAGCCCGCAGATGGCCGACGCAAACAGGTAAAGCCATTTCCAGGACATCCCGGAGACCAGCAGACGGGTCACGACCGCCGGGCCGATAATCGCTCCGACGCCGAAAAACCCCTCCACCGTGTTCATCGTGGAGGTGTGCTCGGTCGTCGAACGGGAGATGTCGCCCACCAGCGCCAGGGCGCCGGTCTTGAAGATCCCGATCGACGCTCCCGACAGCACAAGCAGTCCCAGGAAAAACACGAAGGAGTTCCCCACCGCGAACAGGCAGGAACTGAGGGCGAACAAGACCAGGCCCGTGATGATGGTCCGCTTGCGCCCGAGTTTGTCCGCCAGATAGCCGAGGAAGATCCCCGCCAGCGCGATAGCGGTCATGTTGGCGTAGTGGAACGCGCCGGCCGCCGTCATGCTGAGGTTGAACTCCTTGCTGACCTCGGGGATGATGACTCCGACCGAGTCGGTGGTCATGGCGAACATCATGAACATCACGAAGGTCAGGTACTTGATGACCGTCAGGTTGCCGCTAGGTGTGTGTGGCGCCGCCATCGAATGGTCTCCTTAGCTTCGCGCGTCCCAGGCGCCGATGCCGCCCGGTTCCGGCGCCACCGCGTACCGCTTCGCGCCGCCCGGGCTGGTGCAATCGATCCAGGCGCCCGGCGCCGACAGGTCCACTTCCAGGCTTGCCGCGTCTTCGCCTTTTCGCCAGGCAAGCACGATCCGGCTGTCCGCGAGCGTCTCCACGCGGAACTCGCCGCCGAAGGCCGGGTGGGTGTTGCGGAACCGCATGAGGTCGATCTGAGCCCGCACCACCGGCCGCCGGAGCGCGGTTTCGACTTCCGCCGCGGTGTAGTAGTGCCGGTTGATATCGCGGCCGACTCCGCTGCGGGCCAGCAACTCCATGTCGTTGCAGCCGGCCAGAAGCCCGACGTAGTAGACCTGCGGGATGCCCGGCGCGAATAACTGGAGGGCGCGGGCGATCAGGTAATCGGTGTCGCGCCGGCCGAGCGCATCGTAGAAGGTGCAGTTCACCTGGTAGAGATCCAGATTACTGGCGGCGGCGCCGGTCGCCTGCCGGCTTTGCCCTTCGCTGCGCAAGTGGATCGTCTCCACCAGTTCGTCGATATCCCGCGGCGGAAGCAGGCCGGGTTCGCCTCCCGCGTCGGCGCCCACGTCGATCACCCCGATGCCGTCGTGGGTGTCCAGCACCGTCACCGCATTCCGAGGGCTGATGCGCAGCCAGCGCGCCAGCGGCCGGGCGTCGCGTTTGAACAGCGCGTGCAGCACCAGCGGCGGCAGCGCGAAATCGTAGACCCAATCCACCTGCCGCGCGATCTCGATCTGTTTCAGGTAATGGCTGTGAATCTCGACGAGGATCTCGACGCCGAGGGCGCGCGCCTTGGCCGTCAACTCCGCTATGAAATCGAACGTCTCCGGGATCATGAAACAACTGGTTCCGGGTTTCTTGATGGCGTAGCCCACCGCGTCCAGCCGCGCCATCCCGATCCCGGCGTGGTGAAACATCTCCAGGATCGTATTCAGGTACCCCTCGGTTGCCGGGTGGCGCACATCGACATCGACCTGCTGCGGGTTAAACGTGGTCCACAGCATGCGCTTCTCGCCCGATTGCATCGTGGCCAGGCTGAACGGCAGCGTCGGGCGCGGCCGGTAAATGGACAGCAGATCGCACTCCCGCGCACCTTCCGGAAAGACCCGGTCGTAGGTGAGGAACATCCCGGCGTACGGCGAATCCGAACCGCGCCGCGACCAATCCAGGAATTGCGGCGAGTCCGACGACATGTGGTTGACGATCAGGTCGGCCACGATCTCCAGCCGCGCGCCAAGCGACCGCACGTCCTCCCAGCTTCCGAGGCGCGGGTCGACCACCGTGTGATCGATCGGGTCGAAGCCGGCGTCGGCGCCGTCGATCGGGTGGTAGAACGGCAACACGTGCACGCCGCCGAACACGCCGTCGAGCGGCCCGGTAAGCAGGGCCTCCAGGGCGCGGAATCCGCCGCCCGAGAGCCGGTCGGCGTAAGTGATGAGCTGAGTCTGGTTCTTCATGTCGGGATTCGTGGAGAGGCCTCAGGCGCCACCGGACGCGCCGCCGGCCTGGCTCTTACCTTCCGGCTTCCGGCCGGTACTTCGGGTCCGAGATGCGCCACAGATCGTGAAACATCGAAATCTGATGATAGGGGCTCAACTCCGGGCCGTCTACGGCGCCCTTGATGTAGGCTCGTTCGCCAAGCGCTTCCCGCGGCGCCCCGGGAATGTAGCCCTCGAACCAGCCGCCGTGCTGCGTGTCCAGGTACGTCTTCTTAACGAAATCCAGCGTCTGCCTATAGTAGGGCCACAGGTCGGAGCGGCCTCGGAGGATCGCGTAGTGCGCGGTGGCCTTGATGACCTCGCACTGCGGCCACCACAGCATATTCACCGGCTCTCCGGCGGCGTTCCGGCCGCCCAGCCCGCCGATCTCCTTGTTGTACGCCTTCAGGCCCATGTCGAGGTTGCGGCTGCCCAGTTCGATGAACTTCGGGTCGGCGCCCAACTTGACGGCGCGGCTCAACAGGGAAGCCCATTCGAAGAGATGGCCGGGGTTGGACAGCGGGTTGCCGATCGGCTTCCAGTCCGCGTCGTACATCTCGGCGAGATAACCCTCGTCGTAGTTGAAGACCTTGGCGATGACATCCAACTGGGCGCTGATGCTCTCCCAAACCTCTTTGGACCGCGTAGCCTCGTACAGGCCGAGCAGCGCCTCGAACATGTGCAGGTTCAGCATCCGGCTGCCGGGCGTCATCTGGAAACCACCGCCCCTGGGAGCCGCGCCCTGCGGAAGACCGCGGCCCGCCGCCGCGCCCGCACCGCGCGCGCCGCCGGCCCCCATGCCTCTCGCGGCCGGTCCGCTGAACTCGCGGTTGAAGTTGCCGCCGATGAAAGGCCCGTCGGCCATCTTGGCTTTCAACTCACGGAACGCTTCCAGGGCGGCCTTCGCGTAGGCTTCGTTCTTGGTCACGCGGGCGGCATGCGCCAACGAGAAGATCACGAAGCTCTGGAAGCCGGTCTTGCTGTCGTCGATGACCTTAAGATCCGGCGTGGTGCGGTTGTAGTAGCCGCCGTACTTCTCGTCGCGCATCTTCAGCAGAAAGCCGGCGGCGCGGTCGATGGCGTCCAGGTAACGTTTTTCTCCTCCGCTCATCTCGTAGCCGATCGCCAGAGTGTAGAGCACGCGGCCCTGGCCATTGACGCTCGCCTCGCGCTGTTCGCCCCAGGGCTTCCATTCGCGGTCGAGGTTCTCCTGGATGAACCCGTTCGGCATGACCGCGGCCTTCACCCAGTAGTCGAGCAGATCGCTCACCGCGCTCTTGCGCACCCAGTCGCGGTCCACGTACTTGCGGATCTCCGCGTCCGGAATGCGCCGGTACCCCGCCGCCGCGGGCTTGCCCTGTTGCGCGGCGGCCGAGGAGCCCACCAGGCACAGAACCACGCCGCAGATCGCGCCGGCCACCCTTCGTGCGCCGCGCCTCACGTCATATGTCGAGTTCCCCATCTCGCGCCTTCTCCTTATTCTGGTTCCAACACAGGCCGCGCACCCGCCCTTCAGGCGCGAAATCCGGCCATGTCCATCCGAGCCGGCCTCATCGGCCAGACCGTCATCGACTCCAATCGCGCCGGACGCGGGGATGCGTTGCCCCTTGGACCCGGGGGGCCGCCCCGGCCGGGGACCGCCGGCGCCACCGCCGCGATCCCCAGGTCCTTCAGCCCCGCGCTTACCGTCGTATAGACGGCGGCCAACCCATCGTCGGCGTACACCTCCACCGCGCGCCGGTCCAGAAACACGCGCAGCTTACACCGCTCGGCCATCCCGATGTAGGTCTGCACGCTCCCGACGGTGAGCGTGCCGCGCCGGACGGCCACCGTCAATCCGGCCGCTCCCGAATCGGCCCGCCGCAATTCCAGCCCGAAAGCGCCCGCGGTCCCCGGCGTGAACTCCGCTTCGATCTCCAGCGTGTCGCCTTGAATCCCCTGGATGACGTGGGGTTGGGCCGAGAGATCCACCGGCGGCGCGGTGACCGGGGTGCCCCGCAGCGACGCGAACTCCTCCGGCACGCGCTGCCGCAGGAAGCCGTCCGGTCCGATCGACAGAATCCGCGGCATTGCGATCACACTGCCCCAGCCCTTTCCCGGGGCCGTGTTGGTGCGTCCCCAAAGCCACAGAATCGTGCGCCCCTTGTCATCGGCCGAGATGTTGCTCGCATAGGAATCGCCGGGGTCCAGCACGCCGTGGACTTCAGGAGTGAACCTCACCCGGTCCAAGTCCAGGTCCCCGATGAAATACTCGCACGGCCGGTGCGGAGAGATCAGCAGGACCCACCGGCCATCCAGCCTAAAAAGGTTGGGACACTCGATGTTGTACGTGGCGCGGTCGCGATAGCGGTAGACCGGCCCAAGGTACTTCCACTTGGTGAGGGCGTCGTCCTGCGCCTGGTAGAGAAACACGGCGCCTTCGCCGCCGCGGCGGTGGACGGGAATATTGCCCCCGCAGACCATGTAAGTCCGGCCGCCGTCGGTGAACAGAAACGGATCGCGCCATTGGTCAACCTGGGTGTCGCCGTGGGCCGCGACCGTGAGCACGGGGTTGCCGTCGTACTTCCGCCATTCCAGACATTCCTCGTCGGACGGGATGGCGAGCCACTGTTCGGGCTGCGGCTGCCCGATGCTCGTGTACAGGACCCTCGGCCGTCCGTCCTTGGCGATGACGGCGCCGCCCGAAAACAAGGCTCGTTCGCCCTTCGAAACCGACGGCCAGAGCGCGATCGGAAGGTGCTCCCAATTCACCAGGTCCCGGCTGCGCGCGTGGCCCCAGTGCTGGTTGCCGAGGTTCGCAGCAAACGGGTTGAGCTGGTAGAAAAGGTGGTGCCACCCCCGGTAGAAGAACGTCCCGTTGGGGTCGTTCGTCCAGTTCGCCGGAGGCCGGAAGTGGTAAACCGGCCGTTCCGGATCGGATTCGGCCGACGGCACCGCCGCGAGCACGGCCTCGGTGGCGCGCGCCCGCCCGGCGGGATCGTCGCCGGCCGCCCGAAGGCGGAATGCGGCCCCCGCCCCCATGGTGGCATGCAGGAACCGGCGTCTGGTGTTCATCGCTCGCCTCCCTCGGAACGGCCCACCGGAGGAGCGCCGCCGCTCCCGCCGGCCGTCGACGCCATCAGGTCAAGCTCCAACCCTTGCGAACCTCCGGCCGGACAAGCCGGTTCGCCTCGGCGCTGTTGGTGAATCTCATCCGGGCGCTATCCCACTCCAGTTTCCCCTCTACTCGGGCGGCGATAACGGCCATCGCGATCCACTCGGCGAAAGGCCCGGCCACGCTGAAATTGGAACAAGCCGGCTCTCCCCCTTTGCACGCACGGATCCAATCGCGCTGATGGCCCGGGGAGCGCGTCAGCGTTTGCGGCGGAAGTTGGTAGGCCTCGTGGCGGGCCAGCGGCAACAGGCGCACGCTCGCACCGTACCCGTCGGTCGTCATATAGCCCTTCTCGCCGACATATACCACGCCTTCCCGAGCACCGGGACCGCCGGCCCGCGGCGGACCACCGGCATTGCCCGGAGCCAGGATCGCCGCTCGCGCGGGCGCGGCCGGGGCAGCGCCGCCCGCGGCGCGCGGGGGCGGGTTGCCGATCAACATGGGCCGTCCGAAGGCGCCCTGCCCGCCGATCAGCGGCTCGTCTGGCCCCAATCCGGGAGGCGTGTACATCGGACCCGCCGCAGCGTCGTACCAGTAGAGTGTCACCGGTGGCATGGCGCCGCGCGCCGGAAATTCAAACCGCGTAACGGTCTTTTTGGGAAACTGGATCGGGCTGATGCCTTCTTTTTTTATGCACTCCACGCTGGTGGGCGCTGTGAGCCGTAGCGCCATGTGCGGCGCGCCCAGAATGTGGCAAGCCATGTCCCCCAGAGGGCCGGTACCGAAGTCAAAGAAGCCCCGCCAGTTGAACGGCAGGTAGAACCCCTGCGAGGCGGTGTTTCCGTAGGTGCGGCTGAAATTGTTGGCGTACGCTTCGCCGCCGGAGGTGTAGGGGCGGAATGCGGCGATGCCCAGCCACAGGTCCCAGTCGATCGAGGAAGGAACCGGCTCGGGCGGCGGAATCTCGGTCAGACCCTGCGGCCAGATAGGACGGCTGGTCCAGGCATGCACTTCGCGCACGTTTCCGATCTCGCCGGACCAAAGGATCTCCGCCGCCACACGCGCCCCTTCGTTGGAGTAGCCCTGGTTGCCCATCTGGCTGGCCACGCCGTACCTGGCGGCGGCTTCGGTGAGCATCCTGGCCTCGGCCACAGTGCGCGTCAGCGGCTTCTCGACGTAGACGTGCTTGCCTCGTTCGATCGACCACATCGCCGCCATGCCGTGCATATGGTCGGGGCAGCCCACGATCACCGCGTCGATGGTCTTCCCTTCCTTGTCCAACATCCGGCGGAAGTCGCGGTATCGCGCGGCCTTCTCGTACTTCGCATAGGCCGGCGCCGCCACCCGGTCGTCGACGTCCGCAATGGCCACAATATCCTCTCCGGCACAGCCCGCCATCACCTCGAATGGACGGCCGACTGACCCGATGCTCGCGATGCTCAACCGCTCATTCGGCGATTTGTAGCCCGCCGCCTTTAACGATGCGACCGACCCGAAACCTCCGGACGGCACGACACCGCTCAACAGTGACCCGTAGAAAAAGTGCCTTCGAGAAATCCCGTCTTTTGCCACCTGTTCTCTCCGTCCTGCGCAAACCACCAACGACGCGAGCGCCTGTAAGGTCAGGGCGAGCCCTGTCTTCCCAAAATTCCCAACTACTTGATAAGCGCGCTTTGCATTATATTAGCCTCTATTGAGCTTGTCAAATATGTCTGGAACCCGCGCCGGAAAGGGGTTGCGGCGTCGGCCGTCACTACGGGTTTTGCGCTTCGGACCGTGCCTCGATCTTCACCCGGGCTTCCCGCGGGTTCTGGGCGCGAAGCCCTGAGTCCCACCGAACCCCGGGCGGCGTGGTCCTGACGCGGTTGATCGAGATGCTGATCCGGCGCGACCTCAGCATGCAGGTCAAGGAAACGGTCTTCAAGTTCGGCTTTGTGTTCCTTCTGATGGTGATGGCGTTTGTGATCTACAACGACATCGCCAAGATGCTCCCCACCGGCTAAGGCGCTCCCGTAAGAGCGGCGAAAGGACCGGAAGTGTTGGTCCGCTGAGCTCGTGGCCGAAGAGAAATACTTCGCGCTTCAGGGCGGCACGGCCATCAATCTCTTGGTGCGCCACATGCCGCGCCTCTCGGTGGAGGTCGATCTCACCTACCTGTCGGTGGAGGACAGGGCAGCGTCACTTCGACCTCCCTGTGAGGCGCCATTCGCCATGTAACGCCGCTCACGCTGAGGCGCCTCAAGCGGCTCTCCCGGTTTGCCTGGCCAGCGCTTCTTACCAGTGCGTGGGCGAGCCGTCCGGACGCAGATACGTCGGGCCGGGACCTGCTTCCGTGACTGTTTCGATATGGGTGAGTTGCCTCTCATCCACCGAGATGCCCAGTCCGGGTCTGTCGTTAGGCCACACCTTGCCGTTTCGGCACTCCAGGAATTCGGGCAGATACGGCACAGGCCGTTCGCCCTGGTTGTATTCCATCAGCACCTGACCGGGGAACGCCATCATTGTATGCATGTGGCCAGCCGTCGCGATCGGGCCGGTGAAGTGCGGCACAATCCCGACTTTGTGCAGGTCGCAGAGCGCCATGATCTTGAGCATCTCGGTAATCCCCCCGACGTTTGGCAGGGAGGCTCGTGCAAAGTCGATATCGCGCTGTTCGACGAGCGGAGCGAAATCCGCGCGGGTCCCCCATTCTTCTCCCGGCGCCAAAGGAACCGGAGTCATCAGGCGCAGCTTGGGGAGTTGCGTGCGAAATTGTTCCTCCCTCAGAGGATCTTCCACGCAAAACGGTCGCGCGGGCGCGATCAGATTGCAGACCTCGACCGATTCGGAGAAATCGAAGCTCTGGTGAAGGTCAATCATCCAGTCACCATCCGGCCCGACGCCTTCGCGAATCTGTGCCGCCGCTTCGGCGATTTCGCGGATGCGTGAGCGCGAGTTGAAAATGCCGCGGCCCGCCACGCCGACAGGCGCATTCGGCGAAGGAGCCGCGCGACCCGCGCCGCCCCTGCCTCCCGCGGGCGGTCCACCGGCGGGTGTTGGCCTAATCGCGCTGTCCACCCGGAACACCCGGTAGCCAGCCGCCATGGTCGCGGCGGCGCGCTCCTTCAGACTCATTCGCTGCAAATCGGCTTGCGGGACCGCGCCCTGCGGTACGCCGCTGGTCGCGTAAAGTTCGATGTGCTGGCGCGCCTTGCCGCCGAACAACTCGAAGAGAGGGGCTTCGAGCGCCTTGCCCTTGATGTCCCAGAGCGCCAGATCGATCGCGCCAAGGGCATGCAATCGTTCTTTGCCTGGCGAGTAGAACCCATCCATGAAACCGTGCTGCCAGATGAATTCCGTATCGAAGGCGTTCTTGCCGATCACACTGCGCGCCATATTCCGCACGGTATCCGGCGATCCGCCTTGACCGATGCCGGTGATGCCGGCTTCCGTATCGACAAGCACGACCATGTTGCTCTGCGGGAAAGCCTGCGGACCGTTGGGCTGGTAGTTCGGCGGATAATAGCAGCGGATCTTTGTTACGCGATTGACCGGCAGCTTTGCAGCGGATGCCTTTGTTGTCCAGGAGGGCAGCGCCAGCGCCGCAGCAAGTCCTTTGGTGAACACCCTGCGATCCATCTTCATGTTCGTCCTCGCTTCTTATCAGCAACCACGCTTCTGTCCCAGATTTCACCAAGTATACCTTCGGCCTTCGCCAAGTGTCTCGGACATCGAAGCGTCTGCAAAAAAGCATCCCTACGACCGCCCAAACGCAGGCGAAAGCGCCGGCGCCACCACTGCTGCGATCCCCAAAGGATGCTCACGCCGAAAACGCCGTGCCAACGCTTGCCGCCGAGTCGGCGCTTGCCAAGGACTGGCTGACCCCTGAGGAGGATGCAGCCTGGGCCAATTTGTAAAGGGCAATGCAGTAGTCCTCAACTTCCCGTTCTCCGACCTCAGCCAAACGAAGCGACGGCCGACGATGCGATGACAGGGAACGGCGGGGAGCAAAACGCGCGCGATGCGGGACATCAATCCATTAGCGTAGAGCCGGGCGGCTCGTTCTCACAGAATCGTGTTTGAATGCACTGTCCCGGTTTCCCGGTTTCCGGTTTCCCAATATGCACAATATAAAAGCGCTCGTACTGAGTTCGTACTGCGACGGTCCAGGGACCGATACGCGCCACGTTTTGGCGGAGCTACCGAAACTGGCTGAACGTCTTCAGTAGCTTCATCGTCGCATCGTAGTCTAAGCGTTCTCCCTCAAAGTCGCATCTGTACAGTCCCTGGAGATTTGATGGCAGGTTGACGCCTCGCTCAACAAGGAGAATAACTTTCTTGCCGTAGAGGGCCATGGCGGCGCCAATCTCAATTAGGACGTTGTCGTTGATGTTTGTGTGCTCATTGCCGTCCTTGTCGAGGTACTTCCCTTCGGCACCTACGTGGATTACGCCAGCGCCACAGGAACGCATGTCCTCGAACACCTTTTCGGGAACAGGAATCGCCGTAGCTTCGCGATCCACGGATACGACCGGATCGAAGTTGCCAAACGACAAGAGTTCCTTGATCTGTAGAGCTATTGTCCTTTGCTTTCCGTGAGAGATAAAGACACGATTGCTCTTTGGATCGAAGGCGGGCGGGGAATCAATCCGACTGGGAACCGCTGGCGACGAAACGGGAACGGACGTTGGACTCCGCTCAGGTGTTCGGCCTTCGCCGTGCGTCTCTTCCTCATGCTCTGGCAATTCTGGCGTTGCCATGGGAGCCGGTATGCCGGGGGATTCGAGATTGATGAACGGCCCCGTCGGCGTCTCACGGATGATACCCGCGTAACGTCCGTTGGCTTTCAGGATTTCTATCGCCGACTTGGTGCGATCTTGGGGAATTCCAAGGCTGCTGAGCACGTTTCCAGCAATCGCATCGTTCGGAAACTTCGCCCTTCGATAGCGTTCGAAGAATTCCTTGGAGATCCGAGGCTTCAGGATTGCTTCGCGGCGCGCCACTATATCAGCACCCTCTTCCTCCGGCGCCACTAGCCTCCGACCGAGTTGTGTGAGCTTAATGGCGTCTGCGTTTACACCGCCTTCAGTCAATCCATACGCGATCGAGCTTCCGGCAATAGCGGGCCATGCGCTGCTGGTCGGGCTTATCTCAATCGCCAATGCCACATCGGGCGGCGAGCCCTGTTTACCCGCGAAGTTATCGACCAGCGCCGAGGCTATCTTCTGAGCCTGCTGCAAATTCGTCTGAGGAAAATCGGCCTGCTTGAAATAGACCCGCTTGTCCGGCGCTTTTGGCGTGCGCGACGCCGGCGCGGTGGTAGATTTCTTTTTAGTTGCCATCGGATTTGCCAGTCCGATTCTATACCATTACTGGACTGAACGCGGCTGAAATGGCTGCCGGGGGCCGTCCATCTACTCCGTGGGCAGGATTGAGAGCGTTTCGATGTACCAGGAATCCTTGGCGCTGCTCGTTTCGCTCAGACTCACTCGGGGCATTGAATCCAAGTACGATTCACGGCTCGTGCAGGTCTCGATTCG
>CAZVIK010000084.1:0-16114 GCA_964627045.1 uncultured Solibacteraceae bacterium
GAATGTCGACAACTTCCTCTCCATTCCCACCGACTGTCCGCAGCGCAACGAGCGCATGGGCTGGAGCGGCGATATCAACGTGTTCTCGCGCACGGCAACCTATGTATCCAACGCCAATCAGTTTCTGACGCGGCACATGTACGCGATGCGCGACGTGCAGGCGCCCAACGGGCGTTTCACGGACGTGGCGCCGGTGGGCGGTGGCTTCGGCGGCCTGCTGTGGGGCAGCGCGGGAATCGTGGTGCCCTGGGAAACTTACGTGCAATACCACGACGTGGGCCTGCTGGAGCAGCACTATCCGGCGATGGTGAGGTACATCGACTACCTGGAAACGACCATCGACCCCAAGACCGGTCTGAGCACGGACGCGCAACTGGGCGACTGGCTGGGGCCGCAAAACAACCTGCTGGGATCGGCATTCCTGGCGACGGCGTATCACGCCTACAGCCTGGAGATCCTATCCAAGGCCGCGGCGGTGTTAGGCAAGGCAGGGGACGCGGCGAGGTACCGCGAGATGTACGAGAAGCGCAAGGCGTTCTTCAATTCGACGTTTGTGAACGGCGAAAAGAAGACGCTGGGCGTCGGCAGCGGCGGGTTCGGCGGCCCGCGAGGCGGAGCGGCGCAGGAGTTCCGCGTGGCCGATTCGCAAACCTCCTACGCGGTGGGTCTGGGCATGGGCTTGTTCAGCGATGAGAACGTCCCGCATATGGTCAGGAACCTGAGAAACGCTGTCGAGCGGGAAAACAAGGACGACTCGGGCGTGACGCGGCCGAAGTACTCGCTGATGACCGGCTTTATCGGAACAGCGTGGATCAGTAAGGCGCTCTCGGACCACGGACTCAGCGAAATGGCCTACAGGCTGTTGCAGAACAACCAGTACCCTTCGTGGCTGTACGCCATCGATCAGGGGGCGACGACGATTTGGGAGCGGCTGAACGGCTACACGGTGGAAGACGGATTCGGCGGCAACAACAGTATGAACTCGTTCAACCACTACTCGTTCGGCGCAGTGGGCCAGTGGATGATGGCCTACTCGCTCGGCATCCAGCGCGACGAGCCGGGCTTCCAGAGATTCATCCTTCAACCGGAGCCCGACCCGACCGGCGCGATGACCAGCGCCGAGGGCTACTACGATTCGATGTACGGCCGGATTGCAAGCGCGTGGAAGATGGAAGGCGGGGCGCTGACCTACCGCGCGGTGGTTCCGGCGAACACCACGGCGACGCTGTATCTGCCGGCGAACGGGCCGGGGGCGGTGAAGGAAGGCGGAAGGGACGCGGGCTCGGCGAGAGGCGTCAAGTTCGTCAAGAGTGAAAATGGCAAGGTGGCCTACACGCTGGAGTCCGGCAGCTACGTGTTCACGGTGAGCCGGTAGCGGCGCTCGGCATCAAGCACGGGAGTCAGGAGAACATCATGAAGCGCACGATGTTTCGGATGGTGGTTTTCGCGAGTCTCGCGCTGGCTTCGGCCGTGGTTGGAATCCTTTACGGTCAATCCGCGGCGGCGCCGCCGGCGGTGAACTGGACTACGGCCGATGACCACAAGAATATGATGGACCAGCTCGGCATCAAGGCCCTGCGCCCGGGGCCGAGCGGCAACGAATCGGCGCCGGATCACGCCAACTACGACGAGGCCCTGGCCAATCCCTTCCCGAATCTCCCCGAGGCGCTAACGCTGAAAAACGGAAGGAAGGTCACCACTCCGGAGATGTGGTGGAATCAGCGGCGGCCGGAGATCGTCGAGGAGTTCGACCGGGAGGTGCTGGGCCGCGTGCCGAAGAACGTCCCGAGGGTAGCCTGGACGGTCACCAAAAAGGTGGAGGCCACCGTGGCCGGGCGGCCGGTCGTCGGGAAGGCGCTGGCCGGGCGCGTGGACAACTCGGCCTACCCGGAGATCACCGTCGAGATCCAGATGACGCTGGTGACGCCGGCCGATGCCAAAGGGCCGGTACCCGTGATGATGATGTTCGGCGGGCGCACGCTGCCGGAACTGGCGCCACCTGGCGGAGCCGGAGCCGGGCGCGGGTTCGGAGCGCCGCTGGCGGGGCAAGGCGCGGCGCGCGCCGGCGGGCCGCCGGCGGGATTTGCACCTCCGGCGGGCGGCGATCCACCGGCCACCGAGCAGTTGATCGCCGCGGGCTGGGGCTTCGCCACAATCACCCCGGCCAGCATCCAGGCCGACAACGGCGCGGGCTTGACCAAAGGCATCATCGGACTTGTGAACAAGGGACAGCTGCGCAAGCCGGAGGATTGGGGGGCGTTGCGCGCGTGGGCCTGGGGCGCGTCACGCGGTTTGGACTATCTGGAGACCGACGCAGCGGTGGATGCCAAGCGTGTGGGCATCGAAGGCGTGTCGCGCTACGGCAAGGCGGCGCTGATCACGATGGCCTACGACACGCGATTCGCCGTGGTGCTGGTGGGGTCCTCGGGCGAGGGCGGAGCCAAACTGCACCGCCGCAACTTCGGGGAAGCCGTTGAGAACCTGACCGGTTCGGGCGAGTACCACTGGATGGCCGGGAATTTCCTGAAGTACGGCGCGTCGGAAGCGGTCTTCGGCAGCAAGAACGCCGGCGACATCCCGGTGGACGCGCACCAGCTCATCGCGTTGTGCGCGCCTCGGCTTACGTTCATAAGCTACGGCATCCCCGAGAAGGGCGATGCACGGTGGCTCGATCAACAGGGGAGCTTCATGGCGGCGGTAGCGGCGGGTCCGGTGTTCCGGCTGCTCGGCGCGAAGGACCTGGGCACCTCGGACGACTACATGAAGGAGAAGATGCCGCCGGTAAATGTGGGATTGCTCGAGGGCGAACTCGCTTGGCGGCAGCACGACGGCGGGCACACCGACGGTCCGAACTGGAAGTACTTCATCCCTTGGGCGGACAAGTTCTTCGCGCGCTCGGCCGCGCCGGCCCAGGGAAAGTGACGTAGGCCGGAATCCGGCACCTCGAAGGCAGAAGTCCAGAGCGTTGTGGCGGCGCTATGTGGGGCAGGCGATCGTAGTTCGTCGTTTGCCGGTCCCGCAAGCCACACACGGCGATGGCCTCGCGCCATCGTGCCCCCGGCCCGCCGCGCGGCGTCTGTTATCCTGAATACCTACCCTCATGGCAGACGTATCCCCCTTCCGCGCTTATCGCTACAGCTCCCAAGCTGGCAAGCTCGAAACCCTGGTTACTCAGCCCTACGACAAGATCAGCCCGGCGATGCGGCAGCGCTACTTGGCGCTGAGCCCGCACAACCTGGTGCGCGTGATTCTGGGCGAGAAGACGCCGTCGGACTCGGCGGACGATAACGTCTACACCCGCGCCGCACGGCACCTGGATGAATGGTTCAAAGCCGGAATCCTGGAACAGGAGGCCGAGCCGGCGTTTTTTGCCTACTTCCAGGAATTCACCGAGCCCGACACGAGCGAGCGGCTGTTGCGTAAGGGGTTCATCGGGTTGGGAGCGGTGGAAGACTACTCGGCGGGTATCGTGCACCGGCACGAGCAGACGCTGAGCGGCCCGAAGGCCGACCGCCTGGAACTGCTGCGCCACGTGCGCACCCACTTCGGCCAGATCTTCATGCTGTATCCCGATCCCGAAGGGCGCGTGGACGCGATCCTGGACGCCGCCGCGCTGGAAGCGCCGCTAGCGGAGGTGACCGACGAATACGGGGCGATCCATCGCCTGTGGCGAATCGCCGGCCCGGCGCAGGTGGCGGCGATCCGGCAGTCGATGGCGGCGAAGAGACTGATCATCGCCGACGGACATCACCGCTACGAAACGGCGCTGGCATTTCGCAATGAGAATCCCGGACTGGCCGATGCCCGGCGCGTGATGATGACATTCGTGAACATGGACTCGCCCGGCTTGCGGATTCTGGCCACGCACCGTCTTGTGGACAAGGCCGACGTGGACGGACTCGTGAGTACCCTTCAGGCCGCCTTTCGCGTGCGGGAACTGGACGGCCTGGACGCGTTACGAGAGGCGTGGCGCGAGCCGCACGACGGCCGGATTCGCCTGGGCGTGGCGGGCGCGGGCAAGTTGTGGCTGGTGGAGGCGGCGCGGGAGCCCGGGCAACTCGACGTTCCCTTCCTGCACGAGCGGATTCTGCGGGACCGGCTCGCGATCGGCGCCGAAGAGGTGCGCGACGAGAAGCGCATCCGCTACATCCGGGGCGCGGAGGCGGCGGTGGAGGAGGTCGCCCGGGGCGAGGCGGCGCTGGCGTTTCTATTGGAGCCCACCGCCATCGCCGACGTCGGGCGGGTGGCGTTCTCCGGTGGTGTGATGCCACAGATGTCAACCGATTTTTATCCCAAACTTCTCAGTGGGCTGGCGGCCGACCGGCTGGAGAAGTGAGTCGCTGGGGCGCGCGGCCCCGGATCGGAATCCTTATGGTGACGAAAGCGTTCGGTTGGACCGGCGTGCAGGTTCCCGTGATCGGGCAGGGAACCTGGATGATCGAAGGCAATCGCGAGGCCGAAAAACGGGCGGTCGCAACACTCCGCGCGGGGCTGGACCTCGGCATGACGCACATCGACACGGCCGAGATGTACGGCAACGGACGAAGCGAGGAACTGGTGGGCGAAGCGATCGCCGGCCGCCGGGAAGAGGTGTTTTTGGTGAGCAAGGTGCTGCCGTCCAATGCCTCCTACGACGGCACACTGCGCGCCTGCGAACGCAGCCTGCGGCGGCTGAACACAGACTACCTCGACCTGTACCTGTTGCACTGGCGCGGGCAATATCGTCTGCGCGACACGATGCGCGCCATGGAAGAACTGGTGCAGGCGGGCAAGGTCCGCTTCGTGGGCGTGAGCAACTTCGACACCAACGACGTGCGCGAAGCGCAGGCGGCCTTGACGACGGTCCGGCTGGCGGCCAACCAGGTGCTGTACCACCTGGGCGATCGCGGCATTGAACGGAAGCTGATCCCCTACTGCCAGTCCCAGGGGATTGCGGTTGTCGGATACAGTCCGTACGGGCATGGGGACTTCCCCTCCCCGGCCAGTCGCGAAGGCAAGGCGTTGGCCGATGCCGGGCGCCGCCAGACAAAGACGCCGCGCCAGGTGGCGCTGAACTTCCTGACGAAGCTCGACGGGGTGTTCACGATTCCCAAGGCCTCCCGCGCGGAGCATATGAAGGAAAACGCCGGCGGCGCCGGCTGGACCCTGTCTCCGGAAGAAGAAGATATGGTCAACCGCGCGATGCCGGCGCCCACCAGGGATGTGCCGCTCGGGATGCTCTGAGGCAACCGCGCAAAGTTACATTTGCGTACTGCCGTTCTGCCCAAGCCGGCGTGCTAGAGTAAGTAACCAGACCGTCGGAGCAAACCATGAAGACGTTCCTGGTTGTGCTGGGGTGTATCGTCTTTAGCGGCGCCGCGGAGGGGCAGGAAGCGGTTCGGGAAGCGCGCCGGCTGGAATCACGCGGAGAGCCTGCGAGCGCCGAACGTGTGCTTCACGCGGCGGCATCACAGCCCGGGGCCTCCTTTGAGACGCTTCGGGCGTACGCCGAATTGCTGGATTCCTATGGGCGCCCGGAGGCGCGTTCTGCCTACGAACGCCTCCTGGATGCGCCGGGCGCTCCCGCCAACCGCGACGTTCGCCTTTCGGCCGCGCGGCGGCTGGTGCTTCTTTCGCTCGCCGCGGGAGACAAGGCTTCCACCGAGCGGTTTCTGGCCGGGTATCGCGCCTTGGGTGGGACCGAGTGGACTGAAGCCCCCTGGGCGGGACAGGCCGCCTTGCCTCGCGCGCACACCTTGTCGATTCCGGGCCCGCTCGATTCGTTCCGCCGGATGGCGGCCGTGTCCGAAGACGTCGCGCCCGAGGACGTTCTGCCTTTTCTGGCGAAGAACGTCGTCATGACCGGCTACCAGGCGGGTTCCGGCAAGGAAGGACTGGTCCAAACCGAGTACCTGAAGCTGCTGGTCCGGTACCTTTCGCAGGCGCGGGAACTGACCAAGCTCGCCGGCCCGGCAGGCGCCATCCACGTGGATGCCTGCGAGTCGGCGCGGGCGGGCGACCTGCTGAGGGTGCTCGGCTACCGCATGCGCGGCGGATGCGGCAGTGAAGTGGTGCTTGAGACCGTAAACGCCTCGCGAGCCTTCCTCACCATCGACTCCGGCTTTCCGCTTGCCGAATTGGAGCAGGCGCTTCGAACCAACCGTCCGTTTGTGGTCCCGTATGCGCCGGCCGAGTTGCCGATGGCGTTCGATCCGGCTTCGTTGCTGAATCCACGAGACAAGTCGACGGACTTCCTGGACGCGTTTTTGGCGGACCCCACGCTGTGCCGGCTTTACCTGGGATTGTCGAAGCCCGATCCGGCGACCGCAGAGGAGTTGCGGAAGGGCATCCCCATGGAACGTCTGCGGGCGTTTGCCCACGTGTTGGATTTCTTTGGAGGCATGCTCCAGATCCGGGACGGCCGCGCGGTGGTGCCCGGCGGGGCGCGGGCCGAGCGGGTATGGGAAGAGCTGGCCGGGGCGCCTCCAAGCCAAGGGGCGCGGTTCGTGGAGCGGCTGGTATCGCGCGACGACGGCTGGCTGGCCAGCTATTTCGACGCCCTGGCCCGGCTTCACGGCCCCGTGCAAGACTATCTCACCGAGCCCGAGCGCCTGCGGCGGTTCTACCTGGCGATTCGGGGACGCGTGACCAGTCCGGGGCCGGCGCGGCCGGTGTTCCAGTCGAACACCGACATGCTGTTGCTAACGGCGCGTCTGCGGCTCGAAGCCGGCGGACGCCCGCACCTGCCCGGGGGGCTGGATCTGTGGAAGCGGCTTATTGCGGAGAACCCCGGCGGCCGCTACGACGACCGTATGGCGCGCTCGGCGAAGGACTGGAAAGAGCCGGACGACGTCATGGAGGCGTTGTTCGCCCTCACGCGAAGGCTCATCGAAAACGAGCCGCTGAAGATCTACCTTTCGCTCAGCGAACTGAATCGTGCACGGGAGACGCCGCTGGGCCCGGCGGCGGCCGAACGGCTGGCCCGCGGCTACCGCCGTTTCGGCGCGCAGTACCCGGTGTTAGCCGAAGTTCCCGGGCTGCGCGAAGAAACATTGATCCAGTTTCTGGACACCGCCGAAAGGGTGAGCGCCATCGGCGACACGCTGGTACTGTCGGACACCGCCGGTTCGATGCAGGCGCTGGTGAGCCTTTGGCAGATTATATGCCGTCAAGGGTCTCTTCCGGCGGCGCAGGCCGACGCCGCGCTGGCGGAGATTCTCAGCGGCTTTGCAGCAGTCCGCAACGCCCGAGACGCCTTCAACGCCTCGCGGGCGGGTACCGGATTGCTGTTGAGGGCCGCCGGGAAAACGCCGGGCGCGAACCCGCAGGAACAGCTCTTGGACCTGCTGACCGGGGGCACGGCATCCGCCATGCCGGAGGTCCAGGACGAGGCGCGCGCCGAGATGCAGGCCCACCTCGATGCCCAACGCCTGGTCCCGTTGGATCTTCTGTTCGACGTAGCGGACCACGCCGAGGCGGTGGGCAAGGGAGGGAAGGCAGACGCCGCTCTGCTGAGCCGGATGAATGCGCGCGTGGCAGCCATCGAGTCGCCGCGCTCACCCCTGACGACCGCGGAAAAAAACGCGCAGGCCTTCGGTTACCTGCCGGACCGGCACATCGAAGCGGAGCGGAAGCTGAACATCCGTTCCGCCATCGACCGCGCGGGGCGCGACGCGGCCAAGCAGCAAGAGGTACGCGGCCTGCTGATGCCGTTCCTGCGCGACACTCTGGTGGGCTTAAACTACGTCTACTACGCGCCGCCCGCCGCTCAACTGCTGCGCAGCAGCCCGTCGTTTGTCCGCAGTCACGACTTCGCCGGAATGCCGGGCGCGCGTGACACTTGGCGGGCGCCGGTTCCATTGGGCGCCGGCTGGCCGGCGGGTGCGGGCGGGCGGCTGGTGGGGTCACTCTCGGGTTTACCCTACGCGCTGGCGCAGGCCGAACAGAACTTCCTCATCCCGACGCGCGAACAGGCGCTAATCTGGGGCGACATGGCGCCGCAACTGATCCAATCGGCCAAGGTGCCCCGCTGGTGGAACGTCACACAGGCTCAGATGCACTGGTTAGCGCTGCATCTGCGCTATGCGGCGTCGCTGTTGGCGGAGTCGGCGCTTAGCCCGGCAGTTCGCTCCGGTGTCTTGGAAACCCTCGCCCCGCAGGTGTCTCCGGCGCGGGGGTATTGGCTTGCTCAGGCGCTCGAGCGAGGCCAGGTGACGGCCGCGGCCGAGTCGCTGTCGCCATCGGAAGCCTATTTCCTGGCTCGGGAAGCGCTGGCGCGCCAGCCCGAGTCGAAAGACCCGTTTGCCGCCCGCATCCGGCGTATGGCCGCGGAAGACCCAGCCCGCTTGAACTACTCGGCCGTGTCGCGCGCCTTTGGAACCCCCAAGCCGACGCTCACGGGGTCCTACCGGCCGGAGCTGTTGATGCTACGGACCTTCCCCACGCTGATGGGATACTCGAGCCGCGTGTTGGCCGAGAGTTGGGAGTCCAACACGCTGCACTGGGTGGAACTGGCCGACGAGGCGTTCTTGTCCCCCGATCAACTGAACCGGGTGGTGCCCGAATGGACGCGTCTGGCGGTGGAGCGAATCTTCGCCACACACCTGGAGGACTGGCCTGCGGTACTG
Organism: uncultured Solibacteraceae bacterium; assembly: GCA_964627045.1. Taxonomy (GTDB): domain Bacteria; phylum Acidobacteriota; class Terriglobia; order Bryobacterales; family Bryobacteraceae; genus CAZVIK01. The sequence goes on from CAZVIK010000084.1 coordinate 8,607, forward strand.
AAGTCCCTGCGGCACGTCGGCCGGGACGTGCGCCGACAGTTGCGGACGCAGGCGGAGGTGGAGCAAAAAGCGTCATTGGAGCCCGTCTACAGGGAGCTGCAACCATGACCGTTTCGGTCCGGAAGGGACTTTGCGCGGCGGCCGGGCTAGTGGCCGTGGGCTTGATCGCGCAGGAAACCCAGAGAACGCTGTTCCGCGTGGATGTCGACATGGTGGTGCTCACCTTCACCGTGACCGACAACCGGGGGCGCTACATTAACGGGCTCCGGCCCGGCGACTTCCGGATCTCCGAGGATGGGATTCCGCAGAAGATCGCCACGTTTTCCGAAGGCAGCCGGCCGGCCGTGCAGGTGCTCGCCGACGGCTCGACCCGGCCCATGGCCCCGGCCGAGCCAGCCCCGGGCGCCGAGGCGGCCCCGGCAAGCGCCGATGCGCTGGTGGGGACCAACGTCTTCGTACTGTTCGACACCAGCAACTACATGTACCGCGGGTTCGTGTATGCTTCCGACGCGATCGCGGACTTCATCCGCGGCCTGGACCGCGCCGACTCGGTGGCCGTGTACACGTTCAGCCGGAATCTCTCCCGCACGGCGCTGCTGACCCAGGACCGCGCGTCGGTGATCGCGGGGTTGCGAAAGACGGTGGCGGGCGACGATTCCGCGATGTACAACGCGATGCTCCTCACCCTGCGGGACGCCGCCAAGGTGCCGGGACGCAAGGTGCTGATCGTGTTCTCCAACGGACCCGATAACGCCAGCATGGTGGCGCCGGACGACGTAAGGGCCGTGGCCGAGGACGAAGGCATCCCTATCTACGTCATCTCGACCAACGAAGTCAACAAGGATGCCATTTCCAGCGCGGTGTTCCAACGGATCACGAACCGCACCGGAGGCAAGGCGTACTTTGCGCGGACCTGGCAGAAGCAGGTGGAGGCGTTCGAGTCGATCCGCGAAGACCTGGGCAATGCCTACACGATCACCTACTACCCGGCTCCGAATCCGAACGAGGGCTTCCGGCGGATCTCAGTGGAGATCGCCACGGACGTCGCTAAGAAGTACCGGGTTCGGGTCCGGCCGGGGTACCGCCCGCGGCCCGGAAACTGACATGTACGCGCCGTCCCGCCCGCCCGCTGTGGTAGACTGGCGGCTTCCGGTAAAACACTGGCAGAATGTCAGTTCAATTCTTCCTTCAGGGCAAAATCGTCGGCATTGAGGAGTACCTGCTTTCGCCCGCGGCGGGCTCGGAAGAGGCCCAGGGCGACGGCAACGAACGGCTCCTGGCCGGACGGGCACGGTGGGTCAGCCTGCTTAGCGAGGTGTTGCCGCGCGCGCTGCTGGCCAAGTTGGGACTCGCGCGGGTGCTGTTGGGCTCCAGCGGCGGCGGCCAATTCCTGGTAGTGCTCCCGTCGGAAGCCATGGACGAGGCGGGCGCGTTTCTTAGGGGCGCCGACGAGGACATCCGGCGGTTGAGCCGCGGCCGTCTGCACCTGGTGACGGCTTCTACCGAGAACCTGGGCGAGTGGAGCGTTGTACGGAAACGGCTGTCGGAAGCCATGTCGCGCGCACGTGGCATACCGGCGCCGGAGGCGGATTCCTCCACATTCGAGCCGTTCTTGGAAACCGGGACGGAAGACGAAGCGGACTACCTTTGCCGCCAGTTGGACCACAAGTTCCAGACCGCCCACAGCGTGGGCTGGTCGCCCGAGGCTCCCGGCCGCGTTCAGGTGGATGCTGGACTCTACTCGTGGCCTTTGGGCGCGGGGCCGGCAAACGAGGGGATCGTCGTCGCACGGCACACGGCCACGGGGGAAGACGGGGCGTCAGCGGCGACTCTGGCGGAACTGGCTTCCCGGAGCCAGGGACGCGCCACCTGGGGCGTGCTGCGCGGCGACGTGGACAGCCTCGGCATTCGCTTCCGCCGCATCCAGACCATTGAAGAGCACATCCAGCTCTCCGTCATGTACAAACAGTTCTTCGCCGGGGAGTTGGAACTGCTGTGCTCTCTACCTGAATCCTGGCGTAAGGTCAGCGTCTTGTATTCCGGGGGAGACGACTTCGCGGTCTACGGCGCCTGGGACGCGTTGATTCCGTTGGCTCGCGAGATCCAGCGGCTGTTCCACCGTTTCGGCGAAGAGAACCTGAAGGACTTTCCTGGGCCGGAGGGAAAGACGATCACCATGGCCCTGGCGGTGGCGCCGGACGCGCAGGCCTCTCTTGCCTCGGTGTACGAAGAGGCGGGACGCAACCTGGCGCTGGCCAAGTCTACCGACAAGGACTGCATGTACGTCCTTGGCAACGTACTGGAATGGAGACCACTGGCGGCGGCCTCCGACCTTCGCGAGACCATTCTGCGGATGGCCGGGGAACTGGATTCTCCGCGCCGTTTCTTAGTCGATCTGACCGCTTTCTACCTGAAAGCCGCGGCCGCTTCCCGCCTGGATACAGCGGGACGGCACTTCGAGAAGCCCTGGCAGGTGCAGCGGCACCTGAACCGCGCTCTTGGAGACGCACGCGACAAAGACCTGCAACGATTGCGAACGCATTTGACCAACGAGATCCTGGTCAAAGGCGCCGCCCATACCAAGCTCCGCCCCGGCGGACGGGTGGCGCTGGAGTGGGCCAGGCTGCTAGCAGAGGTGTAATCCCATGGCGGAAGTTCAGCGCGAACCGAAGAACCGCGAGCAGAGAGGCCGGGGGCCACGCGAAGGCGGACCCCGGGAACACGGCGGCCGCGGCGAGGACCGGCGTCCGGACCGCGATCGCGGGCGTCCCGAGGGACCCCCGGAGATCGACCTGGACCGGCTCATTGCCGACAGCCTTTACCTGGACAACCAGGCGCACGGCGTAGTCAGCCGCATGCGCGACATGGATTCCGGCACCAAGAGCCAGTTGCGGCGGCTCTACAACGCCGTCCGTAGGGCCTGCCGCGCCCCGGAGAGCGAGCGCCAGCACTACTTCGTGATGCTCCGGGCCCGGCTGGCCTATACCATCGCCCGTCACTCGCTGCGCAGCCTCGACACGATCGAGAAGCTGTTGCTGCAAGTGACCCGTAAGAACGACCCCCGGGGCTACGAGCGATTCCGGGACCTCTTCGAGGCCATCGTGGCCTACAACGAATAGCGAGGACGTATGAGCGCGCACACACCCAAGACCGAATTGAAGCTCATCGGGAAGCTCATCCTGGAGGGAGAACTCCATTGCCTCACCGGGCTGCACATCGGGGCCGGCAAGGGATCGCTGGAGATCGGCGGCGCCGACAATCCGGTAGTTAAGGACTCCTTCGGGCATCCCTACGTGCCCGGCAGTTCGCTGCGCGGGCGCTTGCGCAGCCTCCTCGAACAGGCGCGCGGTTTGGCGGTCCCCTCCGATCTGGTCTACCTTTCGCGCCGTAAAGGCCAGGAAGTGCGGATCCACCAGAGCGACCGCCCCGGCGACGAAATCTGCCTTCTTTTCGGGCGCAGCGCCAACCGGATGGAGAAGCCCGGCGGCGATACGCTCGAAAGCCACCACGCCACACCGGCGCGGCTGGCCGTGTGCGACGCGCCGCTGGACCCGGAAAGCATCACACCCCAGATGCGGGAAAACCTCGACGATGAGCTGACCGAGGTCAAGAGCGAAAACGCCATCGACCGGATCACCTCGCAGGCCAATCCGCGGACCCTGGAGCGCGTGCCGGCCGGCGCGCGGTTCCACCTGCGCTTCGTGCTCGACGTGTTGTGCGAGGAAGACAAGGCGTTGCCCGCCGTGCTGGCCGAGGGCCTGCGCCTGCTCGAGGACGACACGCTGGGCGGGGGAGGATCGCGCGGAAGCGGCCGTGTGGGCGTGGCCAAGTTGCGCGCCGTATGGAGAAGCCGCGGCTACTACGCCACTGGCGCCCCGGAAGTGGAGCTCGCCTCGGGCGCGGACTCGGCGGCGTTTCAGGCGCTCGTCAACGATCCGGAATTCGCGGCGAAGCTCACCGAATAGCCATGCAGCCCGCTTGCCTCGTGCGCCTACACCCGTCCGGACCGTGGCGGTTCGGCCCGGACTCCGGCGAGCGTGACCGCGTTGAGACCGTCCTGCACAGCGACGCGCTGTTCTCGGCCGTCTCCTCGGCGATGGCGGCGCTGGGCCGGCTGGAGGAGTGGCTCGATGCGACGGCCCGGCGCGGCGGCGCCCCCGCCGTGCGGTTCAGCTCCGCCTATCCGTTCCAGGCGGATCTGTTGTTCGTTATCCCTCCGGGCAGCCTTTGGCCGCCGGCACCGTCACTTAAGGTCCGGTGGAAGGGCGCACGGCTACTGCCATTCGCCGCCGTGGAAGCGCTCTTGGCCGGGCGATCCCTTGAGGAAGGCCTGTGGCAAGTGGACGGGTTGAGCCAGTGCCTGATTCCCGCATCCTGGGACCGCGGGCCGCTAGGCAGGAGCGTGCGCTCAAACGCTGCGATTGACCGGGTGTCGGGCGATGTGGCGATACACCGTACCGCCTGTTTGGAGTTCGCACCCGACGCCGGCATCTGGGCGGTGGCCGTCTTCGCGGACGAGGAGGCGCGGGCCGCCTGGCTGCGGCCGGTTCAGTCCGCTTTCCGGTTGCTGGCGGATTCGGGGATCGGCGGCGAGCGAAGCCACGGATGGGGCCGTTCCGGTTCGGTGGAATTCACCGAGGGGGATTTGCCGGGATTGCTGTTGAAGGGCAGCGTGCGCCCCGAAGACAGCAATGACCGGCCGGCCGCGCCATCGGCGCATTGGCTGTTGTCGGTGTTCGGCCCGGGACCCGCGGATTCGGTGGATTGGACGCGCGGCGTCTACACGCTGATCACGCGCGGCGGGCGGATGGAGAGCCGCGTAGTTCAGGGGGCTTCGAAGCGCCTTTCGCGGCTGGCCGCCGAGGGGTCGGTTCTGTTCAGCGACGGCGAACTGACCGGTTCGGCCCACGATGCCGCCCCGGCCGGGGCGCCCCACCCCGCCTACCGTGCTTCGTTCGCGGTGGCCCTGCCGGTTCCCGCGCCGGAGGGGTCGCGATGAACTACCGTGTGACCTGCCTGACGCCGATGCTGGTGGGAGACGGGCAGAAACTGGCGCCCATCGACTACATGGTCTGGAAGGACCACGTGAATGTGCTCGACCAGCGCCGCATCTTCCGTCTGCTGTCGAAGGGGCCTCGGCTTGAGAACTACCTCTTGCAGTTGAAGCGGTCCGAGAAGCTCGACTTCGCCTCATGGGGCGGCTTTGCGCAGAACTTCGCCGGCCGGCGGATTCCGTTTGAGCATCCAACCTCGGCTGCGTATTGGGAGCGGTCGCCCGCCGAGGCCCTCCACATCCCGACCTTCGCCTCCGGGGCGCACGGCCCGTATCTCCCGGCCAGCGCCTTGCGAGGCGCATTGCGCACGGGCGCCGTATTTGCCGGGTTGAAGGAGGGGAGCCTGGAGAAGGTGGCCTCCCTCTACCAGGAGGGCAGGCCGCCGCGGCGGCCCGCCGAGCCGCTGGAAGAGCGGGCGGTTGGGACGGCGGGCGCCAGCCGGTTGCGCGCCTGGCAGGTGTCGGACTCCGGTCCGGTTTCGCGGTCTTGTTTCAAGGTTTACCTGCTGCGGGTGGCCAGCCTCGCTACGCGGAATCCCGGCGCGGGCCTGGACTTGGTTTGGAAACAAAGCCCGAGGGGATCGGTTCCCGGATCCCGGCCGGAGGACGGCACCCCAACCTTCGCTGAAATGGCGTCGCCCGGCTCCTTGTTCGAAGGACGTTGGAACGAGAACGCCTACTACTCGCAACCGGAAGTACTGCGGTCGCTGAACTGGCGGCAGGCCGCATCCCACGAGACTGCTTTCGAGGCTGCGAACCGCTACGCCGCGGCGTTGCTGGAGGCGCAAGCTCGATACGCGGAAACCGCCGGGTTGCGCCTGGTGGCGCAGGATCTCCAGCGCATCAGCAGCCGGTTGGAGGAAGTCCGAGCGGCCCGGGCCGGCTGCCTTTTGTGCCTGGGCTGGGGCGGCGGCCTGCTCAGCCACGTGGCGTGGCTGAAGACCGGCGACCCGGTCTACCGGAAGATCATCGAGCAATCCAAGCTGTACCGTGGCGGATACCAGGCCCTGCCTTTCCCCAAGACGCGGCGCGTGGTCTTCCTGGAAGACCGGCCGGCGGCGCTGCCCGGATGGGTCCACCTCGAGGTCGCTCCGCCGGCTGTTTCGGAACCGGGGACGGCAGATGTATAACGCCTTTTTCGGTCTGACGGAGAATCCCTTCAACCTGAGCCCGGACCCGGCTTTTTTTTACCGCAGCCCGCAGCACGAAGAAGCGCTGGCCAACCTCATCTACGGGATTCAGAGCAGGAAGGGATTCACCGTCCTGACCGGAGAGGTGGGCACCGGCAAGACCACCCTTTTGGAGTGCCTGCGCGACCAACTCGACGCCAACGGGGTCCTGGCGGCCTACATCCTGAACTCGAGGCTGACGGTCGATCAGTTTCTGGAGATGATGGCGCACGACCTCGACCTGCGGACGCGGAGTGACTCCAAGGCGAAAGTGCTGATCGCGCTGGAACAGCTTCTCATCCAGCGCGCCTCGCGCGACGCCATTACGGCCCTGGTTGTGGACGAAGCGCAGGATCTTGGGTGGGACCTGCTTGAGGAGATCCGGCTTCTGGGGAACCTGGAGACGCGCTCCGGCAAGCTCTTGCAGATCGTCCTGATAGGACAGCCCGAGTTAGACCGCAAACTGGATGCGCCGAACCTGAGGCAACTCAAACAACGCGTCGTGTTACGCTGCACGCTGCGCGGCTTGGAGAGCCGTCAGACGGCCGACTATGTGCGCTCGAGGCTGGCGAAGTCGGGCGTCCCGGATCAGACGTTTTTTTCCGACGCCATTCTCGCCGAGATTCATGCGCGGACGCAAGGCATCCCGCGCCTGATCAACGTCGTGTGCGACAACCTGCTGCTGACGGCATTTGCCATGGAAGCAAAGGTAATCACGCCCGAGATGTTGGATGAGGTGAGCGCGGACCTGAGGCTAGACTGGCCCGGCCGCGTTTCGTAGCCTGTAAGTATTTTACTTGTAATGATTTAGTGCCGTTGGGCCGCAATCACCGCGAGACTGACGATCCTCGGTAGTACCCCTGGTGTACACTTCAGAATTTTCCTAGTCGGTCCCCTCCGGCCCTCGAAGCTAGAATCGAGCCTTAAAGACGGACTCAGTGCTTCCCCCGGCCGGTTCGATACGGGGGATGCGTGTGTCCACACTTAGGGAGGAATACCATGACCAGACTTGCTGAGAGCAGATTCGTTTGCCTGTGTGCTTGTGTTTCTATACTCATCGTCCTAGGCTTGTGCCTTGTAACTGGAACTACGCTTCCAGGGTTCGGCGAAGGCCTATTGCCCCAACCGATTGACACGAAACTGGCCCAAAGCCCTTTCCCACCTCCGCCGCCGCTGGATGACACCCCCGGCGTCATGATCGCCCAGATCGGAAGAGCACACGTCTGAACTCCAGTCACCCGCCTTGGTGCATCGCGTTTGCCGTCGTCGGCTGGACAAGCGGGGGG
>CAZVIK010000085.1:0-5957 GCA_964627045.1 uncultured Solibacteraceae bacterium
GATGATCTGGTGCTTGATTTCCATGAATGGTCAGCTGAAAAAGTAGCATCAAAGATAGGGGTATCTGAAAGGCATATTGCTGCTTCGGACGAAACCGCAGGAGATATGGCCTTTAAGGCAGCTAAAAAGCTTTTTGATGAGTATTCAGTTGCGCCTTCAGAAATAGATTTTTTAATGCTTTGTACTCAGAGCCCCGATTACTTTCTCCCCACCACAGCCTGTCTCCTACAAGACCGCCTAGGATTGCCGACGGCCTGTTTCGCCCTGGACTTCAACCAGGGATGTTCGGGGTTCGTTTATGGCTTGGGTGTCGCCAAGGGGCTGATCGAGACGGGGCAGGCGCGGCGCGTCCTCCTCATCACAGCGGAGACCTACACCAAGTACATTCATCCGCGGGACAAGAGCGTCCGGACCATTTTCGGCGATGCCGCCGCCGCGACTTTGATCGAAGGCGTCACCGCGGCTTCGGACGCTCCCCTGATCGGCCCGTTTGTCTACGGCACCGACGGTAGCGGAGCCAGGCATCTCATCGTTTCCTCCGGAGGGACGCGACAGCCGCTGCCGGAGGCGGCTCCCGCGGAATCCGGCGCCGGGGACGGCGCTCCGCCGGCCGGCAGGTACCTGTTCATGAATGGCGCCGAGGTTTTCGATTTCGCGCTTCGCGTGGTGCCGGACGCCTTCGCCGCGGTTCTCGACGCCGCCGGCAAGAAGTCCGAGGATGTCGATTTGTTCGTATTCCACCAGGCGAACCAGTACATGCTTCAGTCGCTCCGGCTAGCTTTGAATCTGCCGCAGGAAAAGTTCGTGATCGCCATGCGGCACTGCGGAAACACCGTGTCTTCCACAATCCCGATCGCGTTGAAGCACGCCGCGCTGGACCGGCGGCTCGCCCACGGGAACCTCGTGATGTTGATAGGGTTCGGAGTCGGCTATTCATGGGGCGCGGCGATGATCCGGTGGTGCGGCCGCTGGATCTGACGTGGCCGCGCCACAGCGGAAGGGGTGGCACAGGGTACCGAAATGACGGGCAGACTCCACGGAGTACGATTGGCAGGCGTGGCCTGCGGGCCCATGGTGATGTCCGACCTGGTGATCGCGGCAGCCGCCGGCGCTCCGCTTGCGGCTTAGGCTATGGATTCGACTGGGACGGCGCGGAGACTCCGGTGCGGGCCGTTGCCCCGCGGCCCGGCCATGGGCTAGCAGCCATGCAGGATACGACACGGACCATGGCTGGGCGCGCCACCGAACTGGCAGCACGTTGCCGGGAGGTGCTCGCCTCGCGCGAGTTCGCAGCGGTGGCCGCGATCGCGGCTAGCTTGCATCTGACCCCGGCCGAATTGGACGCCCTGGCCGTTGCCACCGCGCAGAGCGGCTTGCCCGAAGAGCGTTGGCGGCCGCTGGCCGAGGCCTGCGAACGGGCCGGCGTTCCTGCAAGCGGTTTCGTTCCGCAGCGGTTTCTCCTGCTGACCGCTGGATTGCCGAGGCTGCCGGAGGTGCCGGGGCTTCCGGTGGCGGCGGAGGTGAAGGAGAGGCTGCTCGATCAGTTTCACTTCCTCTGCGCGCCGGACCGCGAAACGGACCAACTCCTGAATCCTACGCGCTACGGGTTCCGCGCCATGTGCCGCTTCATGCTTCTGCGGCGGTTTCCGGCAGGACAGATCGACTGGGAGATCTCCGGCTTTCCCCGTTCCTGGCTGGCCCGGGTGCCGCCGCGCCACCTTCCGGGCGTTTTGAATTGCGTGTTCGCCAAAGCCCGCGGAAGGGTGCCGTGGTTTGAAGCGCACACCGGCTTCCGCCGCGAGTTGCCGATCCTGACCGAAGAGGACGAACGCCATTCCTACCGCCTGTTGGCGTCCTCGATGGAGATGCAGCCCTCGATCCGCGGTTTCATGGGGTCGTCCTGGTTCGCGGACCCCTCGCTCGCCCGCGTCTCGCCGCATCTCGCTTGGATCTCAGACTGGTACCGTGAGTGCGTCGAATACGGCGCGGTCTGGACGGACATTGGCGAGGCGCACCGGGACGACGGGTTCCTCGTCGGAGACCGAAGGCGCCGCCGCCTGTACGAGTCGGGGCAGTGGAAACCCCGGCTCGGGCTGCTGCTTTGGGCAAGGAAGGACTTGCTGCGCTGGCTCGCACGGCAAGGCGGTTGACGGGAAGGCGCGGGCCGTCAGGTTCACGGCGCCTCGTCCTCGCCCAACTGCCCTTCGCTGGCTACGTAGCGGCGCTTCGGCAAAGAATCCGCCACGCCCGCCAACCAAGCGCGGAACTCCAGGTCCGTTTGTGACATCGTGTCCACAAGCCGTGGTAACTGGAGCGGGTCCGTGTTCCGGCTGCACAGCCCCGGGCGGCATGTCGCCGCCGAGCGGATGCCGTAGTCCCGTAATTGCGAAACATGCTCGGGAAGGTAGAACCCGCCGGTGTAGCAGAAGTGGCGGGGATCGTTCGCGGTGAGCGCCGCGATGGCGCGCCGGTTGTCATCCAATTCTTGAAACATCCGCTCCCGGCGGCGGTAGACGCGGTGACGATGCGTGTGCAGTTGCAGGTCCACCCCAAGCGCGGCCAGATCCCGCCCTTCCTCCGGCGTGATCAGGTGGAGCACTCGGCGCCGGCACAAGTCGTCGTAGTCGACCTCGAGCCGCTCGGCCAGTTGCCGCAGCAAGTCGTCCTTTTCCGCTCCGGAGAGTCTTCGCGATAGGGCATACTGCTTGAAGCGGTGGATGCTCTCGCCGCGCCCGGATTCGTCCAGCACCGCACCGCCCGGAAATACCTCGGGCCAGTCCAGGCGCTGGCGGCGCCGTCCTTTCCACAGCAGGTACGAACACATGGGGTCGAAGACCGGCCGGTTGAATCCGACATAGTAAGTGGTTAGGTACAAAGTCGCCGGGTAGCGGTAGGATTCCAGGAGCGGAAACGCCACGCGGTAGAAATCCTGGAAGCCGTCGTCGAAGGTGATCGACACGGCGCGGTCCGGCAGGGCGCCGCGTTCAAGCCGGTCCAGCGCCTCCCCCAACGGCAGCACGTTGCAGCGCGCCTCACGGATGAGATCCAGGCGGCGCCCGAAGAACTCGGGTGAAACGTAGAGGCCGCTCCAGGCGTGCTCGTCATTCATCGCGACGCCGTGGTAACAGAGGATCAGAAGGCGCGCGCGCCGCCACTCGCTCGCGGCGACCAGCGCCGAGACGCCCGCCGCTTCCGCTGCGCGCAACACCGCCAGCTTGGCCTGCTTAAGCACGCCGCATCCACCTCGGAAGACGTGCGCGACAAAGGGCAAACCGGGCGCGGCCTGCGCGTCCGGCTATGGTCGCGCCGGCCGTTGCTTCAAACACCGATGTGGGCCTGTCCATCGTGTCTCCCATGATAAGGGACGGGTGCGGCGGCCCGGGAACCGGCCGTCGAACCTATAGACACTTCGGGCCGCCGAAGCGCGCGGCCCCGGCGGCCCGTAGGGAAAGCCTCTGTGGCACCGGCTACTTGTACATCTTGACCATTTCGCTGAGCGGCAGCGGTTCGTAGTCGCCCGCGTGGCCGGCCTGGCCGAACTGCACCATGCGCTCGGCGACCACCTTCTTCATCGCTTCGCGCGCCGGCTTGTTGTAGTCGCGCGGATCGAACTTCTCCGGCGTCTCGAAGAACACTTTGCGGATCGCGCCCGTCATCGCCAGGCGGTTGTCGGTGTCCACGTTGACCTTGCGGACGCCGTTCTTGATGCCAAGCTGGATCTCTTCGACCGGTACGCCCCAGGTCGGCTTAAGCTTGCCGCCGTACTTGTTGATGATGTCCTGCAAGTCCTTGGGGACGCTGGAGGAGCCGTGCATCACCAGGTGGACGTTGGGCAGCTTCTTGTGGATCTCGATCAGGCGGTTCATCTTCAGCGTTTCGCCGGTGGGCTTGCTGGTGAACTTGTAAGCGCCGTGACTGGTGCCGATGGCGATGGCCAGCGCGTCCAGTCCGGTCTGCTTCACGAACTCGACGGCCTGGTCGGGGTCAGTGAGGTGCTCCAGGCCCGTTCCGCCGGCGCCGTGGCCGTCTTCAATTCCGCCCAGGGTTCCGATTTCGCCCTCGACGGTGACGCCCTTGGCGTGCGCGGCCTCGACGACCTCGCGGGTGACCTTCACGTTGTACTCGAAGCTGGAAGGCGTCTTGCCGTCTTCCATCAGCGAACCGTCCATCATGACGCTGGTGAAGCCCTGCTCGATGGCGGACTTGCAGGTGGCCACGCTGTTGCCGTGGTCCAGGTGCATGGCGACGGGGATTTCGGGATAGAGTTCGACGGCGGCCTGCATCAGGTGCACCAGGAAACGATCCTGGGAGTAGGCGCGGGCGCCCCGGCTGGCCTGGATGATGACAGGCGACTTGGTTTCGCGGGCAGCTTCCATGATGGCCTGAATCTGCTCCATGTTGTTGACGTTGAACGCGCCAACGCCATAGCCGCCCTTGGCGGCCTCATCCAGAAGCTGACGCATGCTTACCAGCGGCATCTATATTTCTCCTTTGATTGCACGGAAATGTGGGACTCCCCTTGAGTATAGCAACCCACCCGCCGGGCGCGGCGCGGTGGGCGGTCCATTGTCGGGGCGGCGGGCTGAGGGGGCGGGACCCGGGGCGTAGACGCGATCTGAAATGCGCCGGCGGAGGTTCGAAGCGTACGCCGTGCTCGCTTGTCGGCGGCGAGCCCTCACGGGAGTGGCAGTTGCGTTCTGCTTCGGGCTTGGCCTCGCCAAGCCCCTACGAAGGCGGGCGGCTTCGAGCCGGGCATAACCGCCGTCAGTTCCGCCGCACTACACTAGGAACATGGATTTGATCTTCGAGGTTCGCGACGCGGAGGAAGGCGGCTACTGCGCGCGTGCGTTGGGTCATGCCATCTTCACGCAAGCCGAAACCTGGGAAGAGCTTCGCACCAACGTTCTGGAGGCGACTTCGCTGCACTTCGAGGGCGAATCCGAGGCTCCCCGCGTGGTCCAACTGCATTACGTCAAGGACGAATTGCTTCAGGTCGAAGCCGCATGAAGACTTCCGCAGACAACGTGGAGACTGAGACGAAAAGTCAGCAGGAGTTCTTCGACCTCGCGGAGCGCTTCCGCGCCGCCAACGACCCGGACGACGTCAAGCGCCTGGGCGATCAACTGGGCCGCATGGTCTTCGTCATCGTTTCGTAGCGGGCAGCCCGACGGTGCCTGATTGGCTGGTTAGGAGATCGAATGAGGGGCCGATGATTCAATTGTCTGTGGATTCGCGTGTCGCAGTCGTGCCAACATCTGAGCCGCACATGGTGCGTCGCGTTGCACTAACTATGCCTCCCGAAGGTGGTATAGTCCTTTGGGAGGACGTTACGACATGGCCAAGCATCGCCCGCATTCGCCCGCTGAGCTCGACGACGCGCTTGAGCACTTAGTCTATGAAGTCTGGAAGTACAGACAATCCGTGAAGTACTGCGCGCAGCTTTGGCCTTTCGGTGATGTTGCGATTGAGTTTCGAGTGTTGCATCACCGGGTCTTGCTCGATTTCTTTTTCGGCTCGCCAATACACCGGGATAACATCGTAGCCCGGGAGTACGTCGCCGATTGGGAGACAAGCCACGATCGCAGAGGACAGGTATGGCTTGCCGCCTACTTAACAAGATGTCACACTATGCTAGCGCACATCTCCGTGACGCGCACTGAGATTGCCAGAGCCGGGCTGAAAGACTGGAGTGACGAATGGCTTACGGTCGAGCCCCATCTTGACATCGTCATCGTTGAATTCCTCAGAGCACTGTCGCCCAGACAACAGAAGATCTGTGCTAATTGGATCAAGAGATGGTCGGCAGCTTGTTACCCTGGTGGTGACGCACTGGTGGGGCTTGCTGCGAGCGCAGGTTTGGCGTGACGGTGTGAACATACGCGTACTTTACAGTGCAGCTTTGGGAGGCCGTGCCCTTTTTAACAAAAACCCAAATTTGACAAAATAACTTGGGCAAA
>CAZVIK010000085.1:5967-16081 GCA_964627045.1 uncultured Solibacteraceae bacterium
GTGCACCTTCGCGGTCGTTTCAGTGGCTCGTGAGGCTGGCGAGGCCGTTTGTCGAACGAACCCAATGTGGACTTAGATCTAGTGGCATCAAAGTGAAAGCGACACGTATCCCCGAGTTGCCTCCCCCCACCTTCGTCGGTGAATTCCGCGCGAGGAGGAGGGGGAGCTACGTCGTTCCGCTCGGAGACCGGTCCGCGCCGCGTTATGAGGTTCCCGACGGCATGGAACGGCCGCAGGCCGCCTCCCACGACCGCGTCGGGGCCGCCGCCGGCAAGCCGCGCACGCCCGACGAAATGGATGGTCTCATCGTCGATGTCGAGGTCCTGCGCCGCGCCGAAGGCCGGCACAACGGCTCGGCGCGGGTCATCGAGATCCTTGGCCATCCGGACGATTTCGGCATCGACGTCGAAATCGTCATACGCAAGCATCGCCTGCCGCACCGCTTCCCCGCCCGAGCGCTCGACGAGGCCGCGCGCCTCCCGGCCACCATCCCCGCCGCCGAGATCGCCCGCCGCCGCGACTTCCGTTCGCTCGATGTCGTGACCATCGACGGGGAAACCGCCCGCGACTTCGACGACGCCGTCTGGGTGGACCGTCTCCCCAACGGCCACTACACGCTGCATGTACATATCGCCGACGTGGCGCACTACGTCCGCCCCAATTCGCCCATCGACCGCGAGGCCGCCCTGCGGGGCACCAGCGTGTACTTCCCGGACCGCGCCGTTCCGATGCTTCCGCTGGAACTCTCCACCGAAATCTGCTCGCTCAAGCCCAAGGTAGACCGGCTGGTGCTGTCCGTGCTCCTCGAAATCGACCACGCGGGCGACGTGGTGGCGCAGGAGTTCACGCGCGGTGTGGTTCGCAGCGCGGAGCGGCTCACCTACACCGCCGTGCATCAGCTCCTGGAAGGCGACCCCGCGACACGGGAGCGCTACGGCTATCTCGCGCCGCGCCTCGAGTTAATGCGCGAGCTGGCGCTGGCGCTGAACCGCCGCCGTGTGAAGCGCGGCTCCATCGATTTCGACCTGCCCGAGCCGCTAATCGAATTCGACGAGTGGGGCGAGATGACCGGCGTCACCCGCGCTCCCCGCAACATCGCGCACCGCATCATCGAAGAGTTCATGCTGGCGGCGAACGAGGCGGTGGCCTCGCACCTGGAGACGGCGGCCATCGCCTCCATCTTCCGCATACACGAGCCGCCGGACCCCGAGCGCGTGCTGGAGTTCGAGGAGGTGGCCGCGCACTTCGGCTACTCGCTCGGCATCGGCGGCCTGCCGGGGAAGCGTTTCCCGGTGGTGGACCGAAAGCGCGACGGCCGCAAGGTCCGCAAGGACATCGTACTTGCCAGCTCCGCGCCGGTCACGCCGCGCCACTATCAGAACCTGGTGGCGAAGATCGAGGGGAAGGCCGAAGAGCGCGTGCTGAGTTACCTGATGCTGCGCAGCCTGAAACAGGCGCGGTATTCGGCGGAGAACGTGGGCCACTTCGCGCTGGCGGCGAAGACTTACACCCACTTCACATCACCCATCCGCCGCTACCCCGACCTGATTGTGCACCGCATCCTCTCTCTTGTCCTCGATGGCAAGGAGCCCGCGCCGACGGATCTGGAGTCGCTGGCCGCGCACGCGTCTCTCACCGAACGGCGCGCCGCCGAAGCCGAGCGCGAACTGGTCGAGTGGAAGAAGATGAAGTTCATGCTGGACAAGGTGGGCGACGAGTTCGAAGGGCTGATCGTCAGCACGCACCGGTTCGGCTTCTTCGTGGAACTGACGGACCTGTTCATCGAGGGGCTGGTGCCCATCGACACGCTGCCGGGAGAGCGGTTTCGTTACCACGAGGGCACACGGCAGATTATCGGCGAACGGTCGCGGCGCGCGTTCTCGATCGGCGACGCCGTAGCCGTGCGGTTGGACCGCGCCGACGCGGTCGAGCACAAGCTCCAGTTCTCGGTGGCCGAGCCTCGTCCCAAGCGGCGGCGGCAGGGATGACGGCGGCGTTGAGGACGCACGGGGAATCGCGCTATAGTTGACGCTACACCGTGGTAGCCGTCCAAAAAGTCTCCAAAGTTTACCGTCTGTACGAAGAGCCTTCCGACCGGATTCTGGAGCTGCTACCGTTCTCCCGGCCGCGACGCCGTTCGGATTTTTGGGCGCTGCGCGAGGTGAGCCTTACGGCCGGGCGCGGGGAGTTTCTGGGCATCGTGGGTCCGAACGGCTCGGGAAAGAGTACGTTGCTGCAAGTGCTGTGCGGCATCGTGCAGCCCAACAGCGGGCGCGTGACGACGCAAGGACGCATTGCGGCGTTGCTGGAGTTGGGCGCGGGGTTTAATCCGGAATCCACGGGACGCGAGAACGTGGTGTTGAACGGAGAAATCCTCGGCCTTTCGCGGCGCGAGATCGAGCGCGTCTTCCCGGCCATCGAAGCCTTCGCCGGCATCGGCGAGTTCATCGACCGCCCGGTGAAGGAATACTCCAGCGGCATGTACGTGCGGCTGGCCTTTTCGACGGCCATTCACGTGGAGCCGGAAATCCTGGTTGTGGACGAGGCGCTTGCCGTTGGCGACGCCGTTTTCGCCAATCGCTGCATCCATAAGTTCGAGGAGCTGCGGCGGAAAAAGGTGACCGTCCTGTTTGTCAGTCACGATTTGGGCCTGGTGAAGCGGCTCAGCGACCGCGCGGTCTTCCTGCTGGATGGGAAGGTGGCCGCCGAGGGCGCGCCGAGCGACGTGGTGAACCGTTACGTGGGTCATGTCCTGGAACGCGAGAAGGCGGCGCCTCTCGAGGACGGCGCGCGGCTGCGGGGGTCGTTCCAGCACGGCGATGGAACCAGTGAGATCGTCGAGGTCCGGTTGTTGGATGCGGCGGGCGAGCCGGCCAAGACCATCCGCAGCGGCGAAACGGTGGAAGTGCGCGTGCGCGCACGGTTCGCCAGGGCCGCGCCGGACCCCGTGGTAGGAATTCTGATCCGGAACCGCCTGGGCATCGACGTTTTCGGAACGAATACCAAGGTGGAGGAGCGCCACACCGGGCCGGTGGAGGCGGGCGAGGAGATCACGGCGTCGTTCCGTTTCGATTGCCGGCTGACGGCGCAGGAGTACACGCTGACGGTCGCGACGCAGCATGGGGACGGCACCAGCCAGCACTGGCTGGACGACGTGCTCAGCTTCCGCGTGGTCGATTCACGCCATCTGGCGGGGCTGGTGAGCCTGGGGACTGAAATCGCATGGAACCGGGAGCGGGGGCGGGTGTGACCGGCGCGGCGGGGAGTTTCTTCGGCCATCCGCGCGGGCTGGCGACGCTCTTCATGACGGAGCTGTGGGAACGCTTCAGCTACTACGGCATGCGCGCGTTGCTGGTGCTGTTCATGACGGCCCCGGCGGCGGCGGGCGGAATGGCGCTAGACGTGGCCACGGCGGGAGCGATCTACGGGCTGTACACGTCGTCGGTCTACATGCTGAGCCTGCCGGGAGGCTGGCTGGCGGACCGGTTCCTGGGACAGCGGCGCGCGGTGCTCTACGGGGGCGCGCTGATTGCGGCAGGGAATCTCGCGCTGGCGGTTCCCGCGACCGAGGCATTCTATCTGGGCCTGGTGGTATCGGCGCTGGGCGCGGGATTGCTCAAGCCGAACGTCAGCGTGATGGTGGGACAACTCTACGAACCCGGCGACAGCCGCCGCGACGCGGGCTTCTCCATCTTTTATATGGGCATCAACCTGGGCGCATTTCTGTCGCCGCTGGCCTGCGGTTACCTGGGGCAGCGGATCGACTGGCACCTGGGATTCGGGCTGGCCGCCGTTGGGATGGTGCTGGGGCTGGCGCAGTATACGGCCGGAGGCAAGCACCTTTCGCCTGTGAGCCTGCGTCCGGCCGCGCCGGCGCAGGGGGAAGAAGGGAAACGGCTCCGGAGCCGGGTGCGTTCAGCAGCGGCCGGGTTGGTGTTCGCCGCCGCGGCCCTCGGACTACTGCACTGGAAGGGGATTCTGAACATCAGCGCGCAGGCTCTGTCGAACGCGATGGGCGCAGTGCTTCTGGCGACGAGTATCGGCTTCTTCGCATGGGTCTTCTCGATCGGGTCCTGGACGCCGGTGGAGCGTAGACGGCTGGCGGTGGTGGCGGTTCTGTTTCTGGCGTCGGCCCTGTTCTGGTGCGTCTTCGAGCAGGCGGGGTCCACGCTGAACCTGTTCGCCGAGCGCAGCACGAACAAGAACGTGTTCGGCTAC
Organism: uncultured Solibacteraceae bacterium; assembly: GCA_964627045.1. Classification (GTDB taxonomy): domain Bacteria; phylum Acidobacteriota; class Terriglobia; order Bryobacterales; family Bryobacteraceae; genus CAZVIK01. The sequence continues at coordinate 10,186 of CAZVIK010000085.1, forward strand.
GAGTTTCCCGCGAGCTGGCTGCAATCGCTGAACGCGCTGTTCATCATTGCGCTGGCGCCGGTTTTCGCGTGGCTGTGGGTGAAGCTCGGCGCGAGGGAACCGTCGAGTCCGGCGAAGTTCGTATGGGGGCTGCTGGCGGCGGGTGCGGGTTTCGCGGTGCTGGCGGTAGGGGCCGGGCGCACGGCGGACGGCGCACAGGCGAGTCCGCTGTGGCTGGTTGCGGTGTACCTGCTGCACACGGTGGGCGAGTTGTGCCTGAGCCCCGTGGGACTGAGCGCCATGACAAAGCTGGCGCCGGCCAGAATCGGCGGGCTGTTGATGGGCGCGTGGTTTTTGTCGCTATCGGTCGGCAACTACCTGGGGGGACGGATCGCATCGCTGTACGAGGCGCTGCCGCAAGCGACGCTATTCTGGTATATCGGGGCGTTTGGGATCGGCGCGGGGCTGTTCCTGGCGATGCTGGTGGCGCCGACGAGACGGTTGATGGGCGGGGTGAAGTAACGGGGAGGGGACCATGCAACTGGCCGAGATTCAGCAGGCACTGCGCGAAGCGCAATTGGACGGCTGGCTGTTCTTCGATCTTCACCGCCGGGACCCGCTGGCCTATCGCGTGCTCGGATTGAAGCCCGGCACAGATCCCACGCGCCGCTGGTATTACCTCATCCCAGTGGACGGCGAGCCGCGAAAACTGGCGCATCGCATCGAGCCGGAGATTCTCGACTCCCTCCCCGGGACCAAGACGCTGTACTCCAGTTGGAGCGGACTGATGGACGGGTTGACGCGCCTGCTCGGCGGGTGCCGCCGCGTCGCCATGCAGTATTCGCCGAAGTGCGCCATCCCGGCCGTCTCACTGGTGGACGCCGGGACGGTGGACGCGGTGCGCAGCGTCGGCGCGGAGGTGGTCAGTTCGGCCGACTTGATCCAGCGGTTCGAGGCGCGCTGGGATGAAGCGAAGCTGGTAAGCCATCTCGAGGCGGCGCGCCTGGTGGACCGCATCCGTGCGGAGGCGTTTCAACTGGCGGGCGAACGGACGCGCGCGGGCGCGGCACTCTGCGAATACGAACTGAAACAGTTCATCCTTTCCCGCTTCGCCGAGCATGGGCTGGTGACCGGCCATGGCCCGATCGTCGCGGTCAACGCCAACACCGGGAATCCGCACTATGAGCCGCCCGAACAAGGCAGCCGGACGATTCGACGCGACGACCTGCTGCTCATCGACTTGTGGGCGAAGCTCGACCGGCCGGGAGCGGTCTTCTACGACATCACCTGGACGGGGTTCTGCGGCGAGCGCCCGCCGGATGCCGTCCAGAACGTGTTCCATGTGGTGCGCGAGGCCCGGAACCGCGCCATCCAGCGCGTTCGGGACGCGGTCGCCAAGGGCGAGGCGCTGCGCGGCTTCGAAGTGGACGATGCAGCGCGCAGCTACATCCGGGAACAGGGCTTCGGCGAGAACTTCGTGCACCGGACCGGGCACTCCATCGGCGAGGAAGTGCACGGCACCGGCGCCAACATGGACAACCTGGAGACGCACGACGAGCGCCGCGTTCTGCCGTGGACCTGTTTCTCCATCGAGCCGGGCGTCTACCTGGAAGAGTTTGGCGTGCGTCTGGAGGTGGACGTGTTCGTCGACGAACGCGAGGCTCGGGTGACCGGGGAGATCCAGGAGGAGCTGTTGCTTGTTTAGGATCGCGCTGGCGCTGGTGTGGACTGCCGCCGCTTTCGGCTCGCAAACCAGCGCCATCGGGCTCGCCGATGGCGCGCTGTCGATCACATGGATCACTCCGTCCACCTTTCACTATTGCCGGACGTGGGGCGAGGAGAAATGCACACCGCCCGGCGCGGCGGCGGGCGAAGAGGTGAAAGTCACCTCGGCGGACGCCGGCGGCCGGTTGCGGCTGGCGAGCGAGTTTGTGGTGGTTTCCGTGACCCGGGCCGACGGCCGGTTGCAGGTGTTCAACAGCCGCGGCGCGCTGCTGTTCGACGAACCATCGCCCGCCGCGCGCACGGCGGATGCGATTGTGGCCGAACGGGCGGCGGGCGCCGACGAGGCGTTCTTCGGACTTGGAGTCCGCGGCGATGAGAGCGCGGATGCGCGCGGCCGCGTGCTCCCGAACGCCGGGCCGTTTCTGGTTTCGAGCGCCGGCTACGGAATCCACCATGTGGGACCCGGGTCCTACACATTTGATCTGGCCGCCACTCGGACGGACCGCTGGCAGGTGACGATTCGCGGCGCCCAACGGATCGAGTATTACTTCTACTTCGGGCCCGGCTACAAGGCCGTGCTCGAGGAGCACAGGACGATCGCCGAACCTTCGGGCACTTCCTCGTTCGGAATCCTGAATCGCGATGGGCTGCCGCGCGGAGCGGAGGTGGCGGGCGCGGGATCGAAGGGAACCTGGGAAACGCTCGCGGAGGCTGTGCGGCAGTTGGTGCACGCGTCGTTGTCCGGCGTGGTTCAACCGGTGTTCGACCTGGCGCCGTATCGCGACGGCGACGACGCGCTGTACCGGCGCGCGGCGCAGGTGGCGATGGTCGCGCCGTTGATCTGCGATGCACCGGGAGGAACGCTGCCAACGGCTCAAGCGCGAGCCCGCGCTGAACTGGCCGAGTGGCGCCGCCGGATCACGCCGTTTCTGCTGACCTACGTGCAGGAGATCCGCGACCAGGGATACCCGGTGCTACATCCGCTGGCGATGCAATATCCGGGCGACGCCGAAGGCCTCCGGCTGACCGGCCAGTTCCTGGTGGGCGACGAACTGCTGGCCGCTCCCATCGTCACGCCGGGCAACCACCGCCGCGTGTATTTCCCTATGGGCAACTGGACCGACCTGAGGACGAACCGGGTCTACCCTGGCCGGAAGTGGGCGGAGATCGAATCGCCGCCGGAGGCAATCCCGCTGTTCCTGCGGAACGGCTCCATCCTCCCGCTGGAAAGCGCAACGCCCGGCGGTCCTCTGGCGCTGCACTATACGCCGAGACTGGCAGCGGAGTTTTTCCTGTACGAACCGGACACGTCGGAGTATGGCCAGGCGCACGCTTCGCCGGCGCTGGACCGGATGCGGCTGGAGATCTACTCGAGGAAGACGCGAGAGTATGAGTGGGTAGTGCATCACCTGCCGGAGGTGCGCGAGGTCCTTCAGGAAGAGAGCGTGCTGAATCCGGTCGAGGACCGCGGGGCGCTGGCGCCCGGAAGGTGGTTCTACGACAAGGAGCGAGGGAACCTTCATGTCGTGGTGGCGGCAGCGGCGGGCGAGACGCGCGTGACGCACATCGCGTTTCCGTGACGGCGGCGCGGTTCGCCGCAACGATACACTGAAGGCTTGTGATTGCGCTGGCCATCTTCGGCGGCACCTACCTGGCGCTGGCCATCGGCACCTTCCCAGGCACGCGCATCGACCGCACCGGCGCGGCCATCATCGGCGCGAGCCTGATGCTGGGCCTGAACGTCCTGACCTTCGATGAGGCGGTGCGTGCCGTGGATTACTCGACCATCGTGCTGCTGTTCGGCATGATGATCGTCGTCGCCAACCTGCGCCTGTCGGGCTTCTTCCGCCTGGTGAGCGCCTGGACCGTGCGGCACGCGCATCATCCGTGGACGCTCCTCGGTGCGATCGTCGCGACCTCCGGCGTCCTTTCAGCCTTCTTCGTAAACGACACGATGTGCCTGGTGCTGACGCCGCTCGCCGTCGAGGTGACGCTCGCGCTGCGCCGCAATCCCCTGCCCTACCTGCTGGCGGTAGCGATGGCGTCCAACGTGGGCAGCGTCGCCACCATCACCGGCAACCCGCAGAACATGATGATCGGGAGCCTGTCGGGGATTCCTTACCTTACGTTCTCGGCGGCACTGGCGCCGGTGGCCGCGATCGGGCTGGCAATCACCTTCGCCGTGATCGTACTGATGTTCCCGGGCGAGTTCCGTGACCGCCAGCGGGTAGAGATGGCCGAGTTGCGCGTAAGAGTGAACCGCGTGCTTCTGTGGAAGGCCGTGGCCGTTTCCGCCGGGATGATCGTATTCTTCTTCGCGGGGTGGCCGATCGCGAAGGTGGCCGTGGTGGCCGGCGCGCTGCTGTTGATCACCCGGCGCGTCAAGCCGGAGAAGGTGTACCACGAAATCGATTGGTCGCTGCTGGCCATGTTCGCGGGGCTGTTTATCGTGGTGGCGGGCGTGGAGAAGACCTCGCTCGAAAGGGAGTTGTTCGCCTACGCCTCGCAGTTCGGCCTCGACCGCGTGAGCGTGCTGACGGCGTTTTCCGCGCTGCTTTCCAACGTTGTCAGCAATGTGCCAGCCGTGCTGGTATTCCGGCCGGTGGTTGCCCGGCTGGCCGACCCGACGCTCGGATGGCTGACTCTCGCAATGTCTTCGACGCTGGCTGGAAACCTGACGGTGCTCGGATCGGTCGCCAACCTCATCGTGGTGCAACGGGCCCGCCGGGACGTGCGGATTTCGTTCTGGGATTACTGCCGCGTGGGCATCCCGCTGACTCTGATGACGCTGGCCGCCGGAGCGGCTTGGCTCGGCTGGACTCGCTGACGGGACGGCTTGTGGGCCTCTACTTTTGTTGGAGCGACTCCAGGTGACGCGTGAGGTTCCGCACCCGGAGTTTGACCACCGCTTCGTCGCTTCCGCCCCGCAGCCGGAACACCGTCCCCCAAACCGGCATGTCGGCAGTGCCATGCGCCGCGATTTCGGCCGAGCCCTCGATGGTCTGAAACACCCGCACCTCCGGGAACTTGCCGCCGTGGCGCCGCGAGAGCGTCGTGAGATCGATGGGCGGGGCCTTGAGGGCCCGCGCCACTGGGCCGTACCCTTTGCCGTCCAGGCCGTGACAGGACGCGCAGTAAGCGCGGTACATCTCGCGTCCGGAATCGGCCGGCGCCATGCTGCCAGGCTTCTGCGCGTAGAGTCCGCCCAACAGAAGCAGGGAGGGAAGGCCCAATGCCAAGGCGAGTTGACGTTTCATCCTGTCTCCTACCAATACCACCGCAGCTTGACACCGAGGGTCCGCGGTTGCACCAACCGCGTGCCGACGAAGATCGATTGGAAGTTGTATAGCCCCGTCCGGTTGGTGAGGTTGGTCGCCTGGAAGACGGCCTCCCAAACGCGCTGATCGTTCCGGCGGCGCTCGTAGCCCAGTGCGAAATCGACGATCAGGCGTGAGCGCACCCGGGGCGGGTCCGAGGCGAGGTTCACGTAGGGCAAAAGGTCGAAGTAGTCGGGGTCCGAGGCGACCTGCGCCGGATCCGAGGGGTTGGAGACTAACCCGCTATCGTAACGCGCCGAAGCGGTGGTCCAGATGCTGCGCCACGGGCGGTACGTGTAGACGCCCTGAACGCCGAGCTTCTGGTCGTGATCGATGATGAACGGTCCCGAACTGAGCGAGTCAATCGCCGCGCTCCCCAAAAACAGTCCGCCGGTGAAGGGGGGCGTGACCAGGACCTTGTAGTGCGTAAAGCTCAGCGAGCCCGACATGTTTCTGGTTTCGGGCACGGTGATGCGTCCTTCGGCGCCGCGCACCGTGGCTTTGGCCAGGGCGGTCGGGAAAATAATGCCGGTGTTAAAGAAGTTGTCGTTGTCGTGCAGGTTGCGGATGTCCTTGCGGTAGTACATCGCATTGACGCTGAGCTTTCCCGCGATGGACTGCTGTGCTCCGACCTCGTAGACGTTCTGCCGCTCCGGCGAGATTCGGATCAGAGCGCCGCCGAGCGTGGCGCGGATATCGGGCGGCACCAGCACGGCGGACTTCTCTGAATTCGAGAGCAGCAGGTTCTCGTTCACCGGCGTCTGGTAGATCCGGTTATAGGAAGCCCGCAGGACGGTCCCGGTGGCGTCGATGTTGTACGCCGCGCCGAGCCGGGGCTGCAACTGCGCGCCATCGACCAGGAACGAGTATTTGTC
>CAZVIK010000086.1:0-6306 GCA_964627045.1 uncultured Solibacteraceae bacterium
CTTCCAGCGTGGAGATCGCCCCATCGGTGAATAGTGCCATCTGTCCCTCCCCGTGCGGCTAGTCCTTCGGCCCCGCCGGCCGCGGCTTCTGCCGCTTGATCTCCTCGCCGGCCTCGGAAACCAGCACCACCTGGATGCGGTTCGCCGTCTCTTTGCGCTCCGCGGCGCGCCGCAACTCGGCGGCGCGTTCGCCGTACGCAGCGGCCTCCCCGGCGCTCGCCAGCCGCGCCCTTCCGTCGACGATCATCTGTGCCGCCAGTGTCCGCGGCGCTTCGGCGAGCGCGTCCGCCTTGCCGCCGTCCGGCGTCGCCAGGCTGGCGATCACCACGGTTTCGCCCGGAAGGTCCGCCTCCACCTGCCGCAATTTCTTGAAATACGCTTTCAGGTCCATGGGTCTCTCCAAAAACACGCGGACCCCGGCGTGCCGGCCGGGGTCCCTGTTCTTCGACTGCCGTTAGCTGTTGACCTGCACGCCGAATCCGTTGCGCAGCACGCCGACGCCGTACAGCACATCGACCGTGAACTGCTGCGCCAGCGTGTTCGGCTGGTAGCTCATCACCACCCGCATGCCGAAGTTGCCCATCTCGGCGTATTCGGCGATGGCGCCCGTCCCCGGGAGCGGTTGCGGAAGCCGGCGAACCACCAGCCCCATCGCGCTCCGCGCGAACGCCAGGTTGTGCGTCGTCGCCGGCCCGCTGCCGGTCTGCTTCACGAACTGGCTCCGGAAGACGTAGAAGTCTTTCAACTTGCCTACCGTCCCGTCCACCAGCGCCCGCAGCCCCGCTTCGCCCGCCGTCTGGTATTCGCTGAACCGCGGGATCTGCCGCAACTGGGAGTAGGCCGCCGGGTCCACCACCAGGTACTTCGCCTCGCTGGCCGGCACCTTCGACTGGAACAGCTTCGTTTCGGCCTCGTCGATGGTGGCCTCGTCCAGCGCCACGCCGCCAGTGCCCACCGCGTCGTTGGCGGTGAAGCTGGCGTACAGGCCCAGCAGGTCCCCTTCGATCTTCTCGGCCAGGGCGATCAGCGCCGGCTGCATGTACAGCTTCAGCAGGTCCGGCACCGCCACCACCTTGGTCACGTCCGGAATCTGGAACGTCGCCTCGGCGTGCGTGTTCAGCACGATCTGCGCGTTGCCCAGGCTCGGATTCTGCGGCTGCACCGTCCCGCCTTCGGCCAGGTTATTGGCCACCAGCGTCGGGGGAATCGGCACGTTCACCGTGTCGCCGGCCTGTCCCAGAGCCGGCTCGAAATCGCGATTGACCAGGTTCCCCATGACGAGGTTACCCATCAGGGCGGGCAGAGCGTCGACCGCCACTAACTTGACAATCGCGTTGGCCACATTGGTTGATGTTACTGCTGCCATTTGGTTCTTCCTTTCTGTGTTTTTCCGCCTCTGAGGGCGTCCTTCGCGCTTCCCGCCGCGCCGCCCGGGCCTACCGCCCGTTCAGCGCCTGGGTTGCGATTCGTGCAATCTCCTGACGAACCCTGTCGAGTTCCTCAGGACTCATCCCCGGCTGGATTTTGTCCAGGTCCACGTTGGAACTGGCCGGAGCCGGGGTTCGCTGACCTGCCGTCATGCCCGACCCTCCCAGGTTCCGGGCCGGCAGGAATTCCGGATTCTCGTTGACGAATTGCGTCAGGTACTCGCGCAGCCCCACCGCTCCGCGCTCGCCCACCGCCGTCAGGCTGCCGTCTTCGGCCCGCTTCACGTCGTCTTTCACCGCGCGGAACGCCAGATCGACCTTCGCGACTCCCAGCCGCTGCAATTCCGCCCGGATCGTCGCGCTCCGCTCGGCTTCCTCCGCCATCCGCCGGCTGCGCGCGTTCTCCCGCACCAGGTCTTCCACCCGCCGCTGGAGTTCCTCGCGCCGCTTGCGCTCCTCGATCAGCTCGTTCTTGTACGCGGGTTCGGCCTTCGCCGTCTCGCGCCGCGTATACTCCTCAATCGCCTCCCGCACGACGCTCTTCAGGTCCACCGCACCCCCCGGCGCCGCCGGACTTACTTCGTTCTTTTCTTGGTCCATGTCCCTCTCCTATGACTTAGGCCTCGTCCACCCACTGATCCAGCTCCCCGGCGATCTTGTCCTTGGTCTCCTGCCGCACGTCGCACAGGTACTTCAACGCGAGCTTCTTCAGAACCTGTTTCTTCAGCGTCTTCGACCCCACGCCCAGCCCCAGCAGCTTGATGGCGTCGTCCAGTTCGCTGCTGAAATCGCCGATGTCGAACTCGTCCAGCCCCGACACCGATACCGCCAGCCCGTCCTCGCGCGCCTCTTCGATCACCCGCAGCACCCGCTTCATGCTGTCTTTGACCGCATCGCCGTAGGCGCGCAAGACCTCCTGCGTGATCGTGAAGTCCCTTTGCTTGCTCGCCCCAGACTGGCTCGCCGAACTCGACATCCCGCCTCCGGCCTGCGCCATCAGGTAGCACACCCGGTAGATCTCGTCCTTCAGCCGGTTCAGGTTATCGGTCGCGATCTGGAATACCTTCCCCTCCGGCTCGGTCCACCCGAACTTATCCTCGGGACCGAGTTGGATGTAGTAGGATTCCCCCACCATCTGCGTCCATTCGCGGTCCGAGTAGATCACCGGCGAGGCGAACAGCCCCATCGTCAGCGCCCAGGACAGCGCGTTGGACTTATTGAAGTGTTCCAGTTGCAGCGACGCCGCTTTGTTGGTCAGCCACAGCCCCTCGCTAATTTGCAGCGGAAACAGCGGCACCTTGCCCAGCCGCGCCAGCCCGTGCCGCCCTTCGTCGATCAGCTTCGGACCCCGCCCGCCGGCCTGTCCCTCGGCCCGGTGGTAGGTGCGGAACGTTTCCTTGTCGTAGTACATCCACCGGGTTTCCTTCACCCAAGACCCGGTGCCTGCTTCCGCCTGCCGCACCATCGACCGCCGCAGCACGGCCCATTCCAGGTTGCCGCGCTCGTCGTAGCTCCAGTTGATGACGTCCCGCGGGCTGCAATCCACCAGGTACGCCCGCGCCTGCCCGCCGGCCTCCTCTTCGGCGCGGTTGGCCGCCGCCTGGCGCGCCCTGGGAAAGTCCACCAGGACGTAGCCCGTGCCGCACACCAGCGCTTCGGTCAACACCCGCCGGTAGAAGTCCGACAAGCACGACCCGCGCAGGTCGCAGTCCTCTACGAACTCCGCGAAGAACGCCTTGCCCCTTTCGTTCGGCCCTTCGAAGCTCAGGATCGGTTCCCGCCGGAACAGGGTCGCCGCGTACCAGTCCACGATCGATCCCAGGTAGTTCTCGTAGAAGACCCGGTAGAGCCGCTCGTAGTAAACGTCCAGCGGTTCCCGGTGCCTTTTCACCAGGTACTCGGCCGCGTTGGACTTGAACTGCTCGCCTCCGGCGTAGAGATCGCCGTAGACCTTCCACGTCGCTTTCTTCGCCGCATACTCGGGATGTTCCCGGTCGATGTCGAACACCGTTTTCGTCCTCCCTCTGTGCCCCGTTGCCGCGTCTGGCGCCGGAGGCGCACACCTCCGGCCGCCAGTTCCAATGGGGTTGCCTTGCAGGCCGCCAACCCGCTTTCGAGCGGGTTCCACCGGCCGGTAGGCCGGCCTTGGTTGACGCCCGCTAGTAGATGAACCGCTGTCCGCGTTCGCCCACGCGCCACTGCGGCTTGAATTCCTGCCACGCCAGGTAGCCAAGCGCGTCCGACAGGTGCGTCCGCCGGCTATCCCGGTCTTTGTCGATGATCTTGCTCCCCGGCTTGTACACCACCTGCTCCATGTCGAGGATCAGTTCCCGGCACCTCGGGTCGATCAACAGCCGTGTCTCGTCGCTGGCGCTGCGCAGCATCGCGTTGACCAGCGCCACCCGGTCGCGCACCTCGGGGTTGGCGCTTGGCAGGTGGAAGACCGCACCTCTGTGCCTCTTCTCGGCCAGCGTCTGCCGCAACATCTCGTAATCGGTGTACCCCGTCGTCTGCCTCCGGTTACCCGACACGTCCCCGTAGATCACGATGCTCCCCAGGTGATTCCCATAGCGCTCCAGGAACGTCTCACACACTTCCGCCGTCGTCGCCCGGCTCATCACGATCTCATCGATCACGTGGATCGTCCCCTCCCGCAATTGCGCCACCACCGAGCACATCGGGTCCACGTTGAAATCCAGCGTCCAGGCCAGCGGCCGCCGCGGGTCCACCGCCGCCGCCGCCACGTTCCGCGCCCGGTCGAAACAGTGGTACACCTGCCCCTCGGTCACGTTCAGGTACTTGCCCAGGACTTCCTGTTCGTAAAATCGCCCGTCATAACTTCGTTGCAGCCGGTCGTAGTAATCCGGGACCTTCGCTAGCAGGTGCCGGTTCTCGTACGGTTCGGCGTAGACCACGTCGTAGCCTTCCACTTTGCGTTGCAGGAACCGCCGGTACACCCAGTCGAACCCCTTTGGCGTCCACACCGCGAACCCGCACAGCCGCTTGGCCTTCGGATCGCGCAGGCGCCCTTCCAACCGCAGCCACGCCTCCTCGGAGGTGTAGGTCAGTTCGTCCAGGCCGAACCACGCCAGGTTGGTGCCGCGCAGCCGTTCGTAATCGTCTACCGGCCGGAAGATGATCCGGCTCCGCGTGTCGGACAGCACCAAAACGTTTTCCGCCTTGTGGTACTGGTGCGGAATCCCGTTCGCGTTCAGGATCTCGAACAACGTCGATTGCGTCGCGTCCCGCAGCATCGGGTAAGTCGGGGCCCCCAGCAGCCCCGACCGTCCTGGGTTCAGGTAACTCAGCCGCAGCGCCTCGTGACACAGCGCCTGGCTCTTTCCCGACCCCACCGGCCCCGAAAATCCCTTGAACCGGGCGCCGGATTCATGAAACCTCCGCTGGGAGGCGAGTGGGCCGTATTCTATGTTTCGCTCGCAGATTCCGTCTCGCTCGGCTCCACCCACGTGACTATGACCTCCGTCGGTTCCTCATCGCGTAAACCCTCGCGCAACTGCACCAGGCGTATAAAATCGGTCACCGAGACATTCACGCCGTCGCCTTGGAATTTCTCGTTGAACTTATCGATCATCTCGTCGACCAGCCCGGCTCGCGATGGCTTCCGCGCCCCTGCTCCTGTCCGCTTACTCTTCTTCGCCGCTTCTTTCGTTGCCGGCTTGGTTTCCGCTTCGCCGGTCTGTTTTCGGGTGCTCATCCCAATGCTTCCGCCTTTCCTTCCAAGTCGATATCATTCGGTTGCCCCCGCTTTTTAGAGGACCTCGCAACTTCTTCCTCTGCCAACAAGCTAACACCGCCGCCGTGCATCCCCGCCGGTCCCCAATACGCATCGCCATGAAAACAAAGCCCCCATTTGTTCGAATTTTTCTGTGACCGGTTCCCGTCCCATCCGGCGAACCCAGCGCGGCGGCCACGGGACGCGCTTCACCCTCGCGCGGCTCCGTCTAGAACCACGCAGGAGTTTCCCGCCGATTCCCGCCGCCCCAATATCCCCCCATAAACTCTTTTTATGCGCCGCCTTGCTTGCATTTCACCCCGCCGTGCGCTACCCTTGCTTCGTGGGCTCGTCGGTGCATCCAAAGCGGTTTGCTTCTTCCACGCAACCCGTCCGGTCTGCCGCCGCCGTCATCCGCCCAAATGTCCTGGTAATTTCGATCATCATTGGGGTCACCGTAGGCGACCCCGCCTGATCGGCCCGGAAAACGGTTTTCCGAAGGCCACTGGCGGGGGATGAAGCCTCAGCCGGTGGCCTTTTTTGCTATGGGGCGGTGTAGCCTTGGCCGTCCCGACGACTTTGGTCCAGGAGGACGACGTTTATGTCGAACTTGATGAGCGGCGCGCGTATGCTGCTCGAGTGTCTGGTGAGGGAAGGCGCCGAGTGTATCTTCGGATACCCCGGCGGCGTCACCCTCCCCTTCTATGACGCCATCTACGAACACCCCATCCGCCACGTTCTGGTCCGGCACGAGGAGAACGCCTGCTTCGCCAGCCAGGGCTACGCCATCGCCACCGGGAAGGTAGGCGTCTGCTGCGCGACCTCCGGCCCCGGCGCCACCAACCTGGTGACCGGACTGGTCAACGCCATGATGGACTCCACGCCCATCGTCGCCCTTACCGGGCAGGTGGCCTCCAAGCTCATCGGCAGCGACGCTTTTCAGGAAGCCGACACCTTCGGCATCACGCGCTCCTGCACCAAGCACAACTACCTCGTCAAGAATCTCGCCGACCTTCCGCAGATCATCCACGAGGCCTTTTACATCGCCGGCACCGGCCGCCCCGGCCCCGTGCTGGTCGATGTCCCCAAGGACGTCTTCTCCGGCCAGGCGCTCTACTCGCCGGTCTCCTCCATCCACCTGCCCGG
>CAZVIK010000086.1:6316-9141 GCA_964627045.1 uncultured Solibacteraceae bacterium
CGGCCAGATCCGCCGCGCCGCCCAGATGATCTGGGACGCTCACAGCCCCGTCATTTACGCCGGCGGCGGCATCGTCTCGGCGGAAGCCTCGGCAGAACTCCGCCAGTTCGTCGAAATCGTCGACGCGCCCACCGTCTGCACCCTCATGGGCCTTGGCGCGCTGCCCGCTTCACACCCCAACTGGATCAGCATGCCGGGCATGCACGGCTCCTATGCCGCCAACATGTGCCTCACCAACACCGACCTCATCGTCGCCCTCGGGGTCCGCTTCGATGATCGCGTTACCGGCCGTCTGTCGTCCTTCGCCCCGCACGCCAAGGTCATCCACGTCGATATCGATCCCTCCGAAATCGGCAAGAACCGCATCCCGGATCTCCCCATCGTCGGCGACGTCAAGCGCGTTCTCGAAAAGCTCAACCCTCTGCTCGAGGAGACCAAGGCCGACGCCGGCCGGAAGAACGCCGAAGCCCGCCAGTCCTGGTGGCGCCAGGTCCGCTCCTGGCAGACCGAGCACCCCATCGCCGAACCGCCCATGACGGACCAGATCAAGCCCCAGAACGTGATGGCCGAAATCGACCGTCTCTCGGGTGGCGACGCCATCGTTTGCTCCGACGTCGGCCAGCATCAAATGTGGGCCGCCCAGTTCATCCGTTTCAACTCGCCGCGGCGCTGGATCAACTCCGGCGGCCTCGGCTCGATGGGCTTCGGCCTGCCCGCCGCCATCGGCGCGCAGTTTGCCTGCCCGGACAAGCTGGTCTTCACCGTCGTCGGCGACGGCGGCTTCCAGATGTCCATTCCGGAGCTCTCCACCCTGGTCAACTACGGTCTGCCCGTGAAGGTGGTCATCCTCAACAACGGCTACCTTGGCATGGTCCGCCAGTGGCAGGAGCTTTTCTACAACAACCGCACCTGCTCGGTCGAACTGGAAGGCTTCCCCGATGTCGAGAAGCTCGCCGCGGCCTACGGCTTCCCCGGCCGCACCATTGAGAAGCCCCACGAATTGCGGTCCGCTCTGGAAACCGCCATCGCCGAGCCGGGGCCGTACCTGTTGAACATCAAGGTCGCCCCCACCGAGAATGTCTTCCCGATGGTGCCCGCCGGCGCCGCGATCAATGAAATGGTTTTGGCGCCGCCGCAGCCCGTGGCGGTTCCCAAGTAAGGAGATCCCACCATGCTCCAGGCAATCTCTCTTCTCGTCGAAAACAAGCCGGGCGCTCTGATGCGGATTACCGGCGTTCTCACGGCTCGCGGCTACAACATCGAGAGCCTCACCGTGGCCCGGACCCTCGACCCGGACCTCTCCCACATGACCATCGTGGTCGACGTAGACCCCTCGCTGCGCGGCCTGGTCATCAAACAGATGAACAAGCTCATCAACGTCCTTCAGGCCACCGACCTCACCGATAGCCGCGCCGTTGTCCGGGAAATGGTCCTGGTCCGCGTCAAGGCCCCGGTGGACAGGCGGACGGCTATCCTGAAGGAAGCTGAGATTTTCGGCGCCCGCGTCATCGACTCTTCGGTCGAAGGCTTCGCCCTCGAAGCCACGGGCGACTCCGAGAAGCTCGAAGAGTTCATCGAGATCATGCGCAGTTACGGCGAATTCGAGGCCACACGCTCGGGGCGCGTGGCCATGTCGCTCGAGGGAAAGAAACCCCGCCTCGCGCCTCCGGTTCCCGCCGGCTCCGGTGCTGAGAGACTCAAACAGAAAAACGGAGTGATCAATGGCTAAGCGCTTTTACGAGAAAGATGGAAACCTGAACGTTCTGAAGGGCCGCACCGTCGCCATCATCGGCTACGGCAGCCAGGGGCACGCGCACGCCCTCAACCTGCGCGATTCCGGCGTCGATGTCGTCGTGGCCGAGCTTCCCGACACGCCCAACTGGGCCAAGGCCAAGGCCGCCGGCCTCCGCGTCATGGACGCCGCCGAGGCCTCCAAGACCGCCAGCGTCATCATGATCCTGGTCGCCGACCATCATCAGGCCGGCCTTTACAAGGACGCCATCGCCCCGCAGATGGGCCCCGGCAAGACGCTCATGTTCGCCCACGGCTTCAACATTCACTTCGGGCAGATCGTGCCGCCCAAGGACGTGGACGTTTCCATGATCGCCCCCAAGGCCCCCGGCCACCGCGTCCGCGAGTTGTTCACCGAAGGCGTCGGCGTTCCGGCTCTCATCGCCGTGCACCAGGACGCTTCCGGAAAGGCCACCGAAACCGCGCTGGCATACGCCCTGGCTCTCGGATGCCTCAAGGCCGGCGTCATCGAGACCACCTTTAAGGAAGAGACCGAAAGCGATCTGTTCGGCGAGCAGGCCGTGCTGTGCGGCGGTTGCAGCGAGTTGATCCGCGCCGGCTTCGAAACCCTGGTGGAAGCCGGTTACGCCCCCGAAATCGCCTACTTCGAGTGCCTGCATGAGTTGAAGCTCATCGTGGACCTTATCCAGGAAGGCGGCCTCGGCTACATGCGCTTCTCGGTTTCCGACACCGCCGAGTACGGCGACTACACTCGCGGCCCTCGCATCATCAACCAGCAGACCCGCCAGGAGATGAAGAAGATCCTCTCGGAAATTCAGTCCGGCCAGTTTGCCAAGGAGTGGATCGACGAGAACAAGAGCGGCCGGAAAAACTTCCTGGCCATGCGCGAAGCGGCCAAACACCAGCCCGTCGAAGAGACCGGCCGGCCGCTGCGCGAAATGATGACGTTCCTCAAGAAGAAAAAGGAAGCGGGCGTACCGCAGGAGTAGCCCGCCGGGACACTTATGAAGATCTTCACCCTGGATACGACACTGCGCGACGGCACGCAAGGCGAGGCCGTCTCCTTCACAGTG
>CAZVIK010000086.1:9151-13106 GCA_964627045.1 uncultured Solibacteraceae bacterium
TGCCCAGAAGCTGGACGAACTGGGGATCGACTACATTGAGGGCGGTTGGCCGGGCTCCAACCCCAGGGACAAGGAGTTCTTCGCCCGCGCGCGCGATCTCAAGCTCAAACACGCCCGGCTGACCGCTTTCGGGTCCACCCGCTTCGCCAAGAACCCCACGGACCGCGATCCCAACGTCCGCGCTCTTCTCGAAGCGGGAACCCCCGCCATCTCCATCTTCGGCAAGACCTGGGACCTGCACACCAAACGCGCCCTCGGCATCAGCGAGGAAGAAAACCTCGTGCTCATCTCCGAGACCGTCGCCTATCTAAAGGCCCACGGCAGGGAAGTCATCTTTGACGCCGAGCACTTCTTCGACGGCTACCGCTCGAATCCCGATTTCGCGCTGCGCGCCCTGGAAGCCGCCAAGAAGTCCGGTGCCGACGTGCTCTGCCTGTGCGACACCAACGGCGGCACCATGCCCAGCCGGCTTGGCGAAATCGTGCGCCTGGTGCGCGAGCGCTTCGACGGCGTCATCGGAATCCATTGCCACAACGATTCCGATGTCGCCGTGGCCAACTCGGTCGCCGCCGTGGAAGCCGGCGCCACCCACGTGCAAGGCACCATCAACGGCTACGGCGAGCGCTGCGGCAACGCCAATCTCTGCTCCATCATCGCCAACCTGGAATTGAAGCACGGCCACACGGTCTTGGGCCCGGAGAAGCTGGCCGGCATCACCAACATGGCCCGCTTCGTCGCCGAACTCGCCAACCTGCAACTCCCCGGCGACCGCCCCTTTGTCGGCCACAGCGCCTTCGCCCACAAGGGCGGCGTGCACGTCAGCGCGGTCCTCAAGGACCCCATGACCTACGAGCACATCCAGCCGGAGGCCGTGGGAAACCGCCAGCGCGTTCTGCTCAGCGATCTATCGGGCCGCGGCAACGTGCTCTACAAGCTCAAGCAGCACGGCATCACCGACCGCCTCAGCGAAGAGGCGCGCCGCGAACTGCTCGAACGCATCAAGCACATGGAGTACGTGGGCTACGAACTGGAAGCCGCCGAAGGAACCTTCGAGCTTCTGGTGCGGGAGGCGCTGCGCCCGGGGCTGCACTTCTTCGAACTGGTCAACTTCGACGTTTCCACCAAGATGGCCGGCGCCAAGGGCTCGCGCAGCACCGCGACCGTCACCATCAAGGCGCAGGACGGCGTGCATTCGGCCACCGCCAGCGGACACGGCCCGTTCAACGCGCTCGACCTCTGCCTGCGCCAGTGCCTCTCGTCGCTCTATCCGACCATCGCCAACGTCCGGCTGGTCGATTACAAAGTGCGCGTCCTGGAACCCCGTAAGGGAACCGCCGCCAAGGTGCGCGTGCTCATCGAGTGGTCCGACCACCAGCGTAGCTGGGCTACCGTCGGCGTCTCCGACAACGTGATCGAGGCGAGCTGGCAGGCCATGGTCGACGCGATCCGTCTGGAACTCATGCGGCTCCTCGAGAAAGACGAGAACATCGAAAAGGCGGTCGAGGACTACTGTTGGGGCGTTTAGGCGCTCCGCAGGACGTATACTTATTCAAAACAATGAATAACTATACAATATGCGGGCTCCAACCGGTCCCGGCGGCCGAGCGAGTCAGGCGGCTGGCTCCAAATTGGCTGGGTATCGAGAGGTAGCCCCATGCGCTTCTTCCGCCTGAGCCCCGCCGCGCCTCCGCACGTGCTCGTCGTGGAAAGCGGCTCGCGGCGTCTGGTGGAAGGACTGCTTCCGCACCTGCGCGGCATGTTCGGCGAGGCGGTTCCGGTGTCGCTGGTAACGTGTTTTGCCGGCCTGCCCGCCGGGCTTCCGGAAGACGCCGCGACTTATCGCGTGCACGAATACAAGGGCAGGGAAGGCCGCCAACGCCTTTATCGTCAATTACTTGCGAGCGGTGTTTCAGTCATGGCGATCCTCTGTTCGGGAGAGCCGATTCTGGCCCGCTGGAAATGGGCGCTGGCGCTGCGTTTGCCGGTGCAGGTTCTGATCGTCAACGAAAACGGCGACTTTTTCTGGTTCAATCGCGCCAACTGGGCGACGGCGCGCC
The DNA here is from genome assembly GCA_964627045.1 of uncultured Solibacteraceae bacterium. Lineage (GTDB taxonomy): Bacteria > Acidobacteriota > Terriglobia > Bryobacterales > Bryobacteraceae > CAZVIK01. Next base: position 11,209 of record CAZVIK010000086.1, read on the forward strand.
GCTTCGCGCTCTACCGCGCGGGACTCTCGGGCGGCGAAGCCCTCGGCACCATCGGGCAGATTCTGCTGTTCCCCTTCACGCTGCTGTATTTATTGCTCTACGCCGGGGCGCTGCACTTACGAAGGAAGGTCCACCTATGAAGGCGATTCAGGTTTTTGAGCCGGGCGGCTCGGACCGCCTGCAACTGGTTGAAATTCCAGTGCCCGCGCCAGCGCGGGGGCAAGCGCTCGTGAAGATCGCCGCCAGCGGCGTCAACTTCATCGACATCTATTTCCGGACGGGCCTCTACAAGGCCGATCTGCCTGTGGCCATCGGCCAGGAAGGCGCGGGTGTGGTGGAAGCGGTGGGCCCGGAGGTCAGCGAAGTGGCTGTGGGCGACCGCGTGGCCTACTGCATGGAGCGCGGCTCCTACGCCGAGTACGCCGTGGTCCCGTCGTGGCGTCTGGTCAAGATTCCGGACACACTGGATTTCCCGCTGGCCGCCGCCGTAATGCTGCAAGGCATGACGGCGCACTACCTGACGCACTCGACCTATCCGCTCGGCCCGGCGGACACCGCGCTGGTCCACGCCGCCTCCGGAGGCACCGGCCTGCTGATCGTCCAGATGGCGAAGAGCCGCGGCGCGAGGGTAATCGGGACCACCTCCACGGCGGCGAAGGCCGCGCTTGCCAAGGCCGCCGGCGCCGATGAAGTCATCCTCTATTCCGAACAGGACTTCGAGGCGGAGGTAAAGCGGCTGACTGGAGGACGCGGCGTGGATGTGGTCTATGATTCAGTGGGCGCGTCCACGTTCCACAAGAGCCTTAACTCATTGAGGCCAAGGGGAATGATGGTTTCTTTCGGAAACGCCAGCGGCGCGGTGCCGGCGATGGAGCCGCTGCTGCTGAGCCAGAAAGGATCGCTGTTCCTGACGCGGCCCAATCTGGCGCACTACTCGGCCGCGCGGCCCGAATTGCTCGAGCGCGCCAATGACGTTCTCGGATGGACGGCTTCCGGCAAACTGAACGTCCGCCTGCACAAATCCTACCCGCTGGCGGAGGCGGCCCAGGCTCACCGCGACCTGGAAGGCCGGGGCACTTCCGGCAAGCTCCTCCTAATTCCATGACCCAGGCCGAATACAAGCAGCGGCGGGCGGCTGCCGGAGAGCGCCTGGCGGAGCATCGGGTCGAAGCGTTGCTGGTGTCGTCTCTTGCCAGCGTCCGTTACCTGACGGGTTTCACCGGGAGCAACGGGCTCGTCCTGCTGGAGGGCGAAAAGGCGGTTCTGTTCACCGATCCTCGCTACCGGCTACAGGCCTCCCTGGAGACGGCGTGCGCGGTCCGGACAATCAAGAAATCGCTTTACAATGCAGTGGTTAAATATCTGAACAATAGACCCTTGCGCCGTGTCGGTTTTGATCCGGCGCGAATTGTCTACCGCGACTTCCTGGCGCTGAAGATCGCCCCGGTGAAACTGGTTCCGGCCGCCGGGATCGTCGAAGAGATCAGGATGGTGAAGTCGCCCGCGGAGATCGAATTGATCCGGGCAAGCGCCGGGATCGCCTCGAAGGCGTTCGAGGGGGCGCTGCGGCGGGTGCATCCGGGAATTACGGAACTGGACGTGGCGGCGGAACTGGACCAGCGGATGCGCCAACTCGGCGCGGAGCGGCCGGCCTTCGATACGATTGCGGCCTCGGGGGCGCGCTCGGCGCTGGTGCATGCCAGTCCCACCGCCAAGAGATTGTCCCGAAATGAGTTACTATTGATTGATATGGGCGCCGTGCGGCACGGCTACTCCAGTGACATGACCCGCACGGTGTTCCTGGGGCGGGCGGGGAGCGAAGTGCGGCGGCACCACCGCGCGGTGCTGGAAGCGCAATTGGCGGCCATCGACACGGTGAGAGAGGGCGTGACGGCTGG
>CAZVIK010000086.1:13116-16066 GCA_964627045.1 uncultured Solibacteraceae bacterium
CGTCGAGGCGCCCGGCATGCCGGCCGCATTCGGCCGGCCCAACCCCGAGGCAAGGCCCGGGCCCAACGAGGTACGGAAACGATGCGCGACTGGCAACTACGCCGGCGGCTCGCCCGCGAGGCTGCCCGGTTGATCTACACGCACGAGGAAGATCAGTTCGTCCGAGCGAAGCTCAAGGCGGCGCGCCGGGTGCTGCGCGGCTACGGGCTGGAGCGGGCGTTCGTGCATGCCTGTGGTCACGGCTTGGGGTTGGAGATCCACGAAGCGCCGCGCCTCGGAAAAGGACAGACGGCGCGGTTGAAGGCGGGCATGGCGGTCACGATCGAGCCTGGCGTATACTTGCAGGAGTTCGGTGGAATCCGCATCGAAGACACCGTGGTGGTGACCCGGAACGGCTGCGAAGTCCTCACTCCGGCGCCGAAGGAATTCTTGGCAATCTGAGCCCGGACGGGCTCCCGAAATCTTCCATGACTATCGACGAGATCCGAGAACTGATCAAAGTGGTCTGCGAGACCGGCGTAGCCGAACTGGAGTTGCAGCGCGGCGAGAACCGCGTGCGCATCGTGCGGTCGACGCCCGCCGGCAGCGTGCAACACGTGGTGGTGCCTGGGCTCACGGCGCCCTATGGGCACGCGCCGATGGCGCATCCCGAGGCGGGCCCGGCGGGCGCTCCGGCTCCCGTGGCCGCGCCGGAAGCTGACGCCAACCTGGTGGCGGTCAAGTCGCCCATCGTGGGGACGTTTTACGAAGCGCCGAGCCCGGGCGCGGCGCCGTGTGTGAAGGTCGGCGACACGGTGCAGGTGGGGCAGGTGCTGTGCATCATCGAATCGATGAAGCTCATGAACGAGATCGAGGCTGAAGTGGCCGGCGTCGTCGTGAGCAAACTGGTCGCCAACGCACAGCCGGTGGAGTACGGCGAGGCGATGTTCACCATACGGCCGCACTGAGGGACGGGCTTCCGGCCGCAAAACCTATGTTTCGAAAGATTCTGATCGCCAATCGCGGCGAGATCGCGCTGCGCGTGATCTGCGCCTGCAAAGAGCTGGGCATCAAGACGGTCGCGGTGTATTCGGAAGCCGATCGCCAGAGCCTGCACGTGCGCTTCGCCGATGAAGCGGTGTGCATTGGCCCGGCGAAAAGCGCGCGCAGCTACCTGGATATTCCGGCCGTGATCAGCGCGGCCGAGGTGACCGACGCCGACGCCATCCACCCGGGCTACGGGTTTCTGAGCGAGAACGCGGACTTCGCCGAGGTCTGCGAGATTTCCAACATCCGCTTCATCGGGCCGCCGCCGGACGTGACGCGGCTGATGGGTGTGAAGGACCGGGCGCGGGCGGCCATGGCGGCGGCGGGAGTGCCCACCGTACCGGGTTCGCAAGGCGTGCTGACTTCGGCCGACGAGGGCTTGGAACTGGCCAAGGAGATCGGCTACCCGGTGATCATCAAGGCGTCGGCGGGCGGCGGCGGGCGCGGCATGCGCATCGTGCGCGAAGAATCCGAACTGGCCGCGCAGTTCACACAGGCGCAGCAGGAGGCGCTGGCGGCGTTCTCCTGCGCCGACGTGTACCTGGAAAAGTACGTCGTGGCGCCGCGGCACATTGAGTTCCAGGTGCTGGCCGACCAGCACGGCAACGTGGAAGTGCTCGGCGAGCGCGAGTGCTCGATCCAGAGGCGGCACCAGAAGCTGTTGGAGGAGTCGCCCTCGCCGAAGGTGACGCCGAAGTTGCGGAAAGAGATCGGCGACCGGCTGCGAGACGCTCTGCGGGCGGTGGGATACACCAACGCGGGCACCGTCGAATTCGTGATGGACCAGGAAGGGAAGCTCTACTTCATCGAGGTGAACGCGCGAATCCAGGTGGAGCACCCGGTCACCGAAGCGGTGATGGGAGTGGACCTGGTGAAGGGGCAGATACGGGTGGCGGCGGGCGAAAAGCTGTCGAGCATCCTGCCGGCGGGGCCGCTGGAGCCGCGCGGCCATGCCATCGAGTGCCGGATCAACGCCGAAAACCCGGTGACCTTCGCGCCGTCGCCGGGGAGGATCACAGCGTTAAATCTGCCGGGCGGGCCGGGCATCCGCGTGGATACGGCGGCGTACACCGACGGCGTGATCCCGCCCTACTACGATTCGCTGATCGCGAAGCTGATCGCGTGGGGCCGCGACCGCGAGGAGTCCATTGCGCGGATGGAGCGGGCGCTCGACACGTTTGTGGTGGAGGGGATCCATACCTCGATTCCGCTGCAACAGAAGATTCTGGCGGATGCGGATTTCCGCGCCGGGAACTTCGACACGACGTTTGTCACGCGGTTCATGAAGGCGAAGTAGGCGAAGGCGCGGGCAGGACTGCCCAGGTTGGCGATCTGGCGATCGGCTCCACAAGGGAACGGCGGTGAAATCGGGGGCGTGTGTTATCCTCGAATTGTCTCCGCCGTTTTCACACCGAGGGGCCGGTAGCTCAGTCGGTTAGAGCATCTGCCTTTTAAGCAGAGGGTCGCGGGTTCGAGTCCCGCCCGGCTCACCAATCCGTCTACGAGTTCTTCGCAGCGCGGCGCAGCGGGGGTAACTTCGCTGGCCGCGAGTCACGATGGTTCGTGCGGCCGCTGCGGGCGTCGCGCGAGGACCAAAGGAAGGTGGGGCGAAGGCGTGGGCAGGACTGCCCACGTTACGGACCTGGCGGTCCGCTCCACAAAAGGTAAAGGGGCGGAGCTACAATCGGCGCATGCGAAGAGCAATCGTGGTTGGCTTTATGGGGGCGCTGTGCGCGGCGGCGCAGGTGGCCGAGCGCGGCGGGGCGCCTCCGCCCGCGAACCCCAAGCCCAACAGTCCGGATGTGCCGCCGGTGATCAGCGTGGCGACCGAGTTCGAGCGCGTGGTGATTCTGCGCTTCAAGTACGATACGGAGCTGCTCGAGGGGTTGCGCGAAGCGATCAAGCAGAATGGCATCCGGAACGG
>CAZVIK010000087.1:0-16040 GCA_964627045.1 uncultured Solibacteraceae bacterium
CGCCCAATGCCACCTCCGAGGGATCCTGGTCTTCGCCTGGCTGGAACTCCCTCACGTCAGCGAGGAGTTTTGGCGGGCGCATCCCGGCTGGCGCGAAAAGACGGCTCTCGGACAGGACGCGCACCTGGATTGGCGAAAGCTCATGAACCTTGCCGATCCGGATTGCTACGCGGCCGCCGCCGCCGGGGTCCGGGAGTTGCTACTCCGTTTCGACTGGGACGGCGTCAATCTGGCCGAACTCTATTTTGAGTCGCTCCAGGGGCAAGATAACCCGTCCCGGTTCACCCCCATGAACGGCGTGGTGCGCCGGGAGTTTCAAGCGCGGCACGGTTTCGATCCGGCCGATCTGTTTGACACCGCTTCGCCCCGCAGCCATAAGGCAAACCCTGTCGGATTGCGCCTCTGGTTGGACTATCGCTCCTGGCTGGTGCACAGGTTGCAGGTCCAGTGGATCGAAGAACTCGAGCGGGTGCGCGCCGTCAAGCCGGGCCTGGCACTGGTTCTCACCCACATCGACGATCAGTTCGACCCGGCCATGCGAGACGCCCTGGGCGCCGATGCCAGATCTTTGATGCCGCTACTTGCACGCCCCCATCTGACTTTCCTGGCCGAAGACCCCGCCACCGTCTGGAACCTGGACGCCGAACGCTACGGCGAGATCGCGCTCCGTTACGGCACCCTCACCGAGCACGGCGAGCGGCTCGCCATCGACGTGAACATCGTGGATCGTTACCAGGATGTCTACCCTACCAAACAGCAGACTGGCACGGAACTCTACCGCTTGGCGCGGCACGCCTCATTAGCCTTTCCACGCGTGGCCCTTTACTCGGAGAACTCCATCCAGGCCAGGGACGTGGCGTGGCTGTCGTCGGCCGCCGCCGGGATCGAATCCTGGTTCCGCCGGGACGGGCGGTTGGTTGTCGAATCGCGGTTCGGCACCGGAGTCCGGTGGGAAGGCCCCGTCCTGGTGAACGGCAAGCCATGGCCGGTCGGAACCGGGGACACGGTCTGGCTCCCGGCCGGCCGGCACACGGTCGAGCGTGCGGCTTCCGCTCCACGCATCCGCGTACTCGAACTATCCGCTCAGCTGATCCGGGCCAGAACCCTGCGAAACGGTCTCGAGCTCGTCTATCGGAGCGGCGGGCGGGCCCTCGCGATCCTGGATCGGACGCCCACGCGGGTTTGGGTGGACGGGGTTCCGATGCCGCCCGCGGTGGCCCCCGCGAAAGAGGCGTTCACGCTCTTCCTGCCGGAAGGCGAACATGTGCTCCGAGTGGATGCACCGGACTAGGAAGCAGCCGGCGGAATGGTTAAGGCTACCTCGTCGCCGGACGAAAGTCCGGAAACCACCGCAGCCTGGGTGTCGTTCTTGAGACCGACCTTAACGAAACGCTTCTCGAAACCGGTGCCTCGTTTGAGATACACGAAGTGCTGCCCCCCATCTTGGTGGAGCGCCTCGAGGGGAACCAGCGGCTTGTTTTCCGCTCGGTCCAGGACGATGTCGGCCGCGCCGGACATGTCCGGCAACAGCCTGCTGTCTTGACCTTTGATCCGGATCATCACCGGTACGCTGCGCACGTAGACGCTCTCGAACATGGACGCTCGGGCCAGCGCGCCCACACTGTAAACCGTGCCGGGAAACACCAGCCCTGGAAACGCGTCGAGCGACACGTTGGCCTCTTCGCCCACACGCAGATCGCTGGTTTCGGCCTGGCTTGCCGACGCCTCCAGTTGCATGCTTGAAGTATCGACGATCTTCATGAACGACCGGCCGGGGTTCACTGTGTCGCCGACAGCATACTGGGCCTGGGTTCCGCCAGTGCGCTCCAAAGATTGCAGGACCACCAGGCCCGCCATCGGAGCCCGGAACGTGTAAGCCCTCATGTCGTTCTGGGTGCGATCGTACATCAGCTGTTGGCGCTTCAACGACAACTCGCTGACGCGAAGCGTCGCATCCAGCGACGTCTTCTTGAGCGGTAGGGCCTTCAACTGCTGCTGGTAGGCGGCCTCCGCCTCCTCCATGGTGAGCTTGAGGAGTTCCTGCTCGATGGGGGTCTTGACCTCGCTGGCCTTATAGTCCAGAACCGCCTGGTCATAGGTCGCCTTTCGCGACCGGACCGTCTGTTCCAGGTTCAGCCAGTCGAGTTGTTGGGAAGCCTTCAGGGTACCCAGGCTCAACTGCTGCTGTTGTAAGTTGGCGTCCATCGTATCGATGACGGTGCGCAGTTGCTCGTTGTCTAGTTCTGCCACCACGTCACCGGCCTGCACCGTGCTGCCTCCCGCCGCCAACCGCGTGAGCACTAAACCGCCCGACCCACCGCGCTGTCCCCGGAAACTCGTTACGGTGACCGACGCGTAGCGGCGCGCCGAGGTCTGTCCGCTGAGGCGCAGCGTTCGATCCAGTGTCCCCACCTTCACGACGGCCGTCGGGATGACCGCCGCCACGGCGGCCTGTTTGGCCCGGACGGCGCGGCTCTTGACCAAGTTGTAGGCCACCAGGCTCCCGGCCACCGCGACGGCCAGGATCCATATGGTCCACCGGCTGCGGCGCGGGCGCGGCGGTTGGGGCCTCTTGGCGTCTTCCAGGGACGACCATTTCTGCTCGGAATTCGAATCGCTTGCTTTGGGCATGCCCTACCTGTCAGGGTACTACAGACGCTCTCGTAGGATCAGGCGTCCCCGGAACGCCGCAGGTTACCGTCCGTGCCAGCGCGGCCACCGTCGATTGGGCGCGGACGGGTCGGCCCAGGAGCCGCCTTCCGACCCCGCCGGCGCCGGTACTAACCTTTGTAATCAGTCCCTTGCTACCCATTGAGAATATTGACCATCTCCAATGAAATGTTAGATTTGACTGTGCAACGGACGGGTGTAGGCCTGTCTCTTGAAAGTTGAGGTGCCCTAGTGTTCAAAGCGAAGCTCCTGCGACTGACTCTGATCGCCGCGCTGGCTCTCCCGGCGTTCGCCGCGACGTTCGGCACGGTCGTCCCAATCGGTGGCCATGGCTCGGACCTGGCTCTGGACGAGCGCCGAGGACTGCTCTATGTCGCGAACTTTACCGCCAACCGCATCGAGGTGATGTCCACCGGTTCTCGGACCCTGCGCGACCCGATCACGGTCGCTGCCCAGCCGGCATCGATCGCCTTGTCTCCCGACGGACGGTACCTAGTGGTCGCGCATTACGCCAAGTGGCTGTCGGGGGCAACGGCAAGCCCTTCGATCACCGTATTGGACCTTGACGCCGGAACCCGCCGCAGCATTGCCATGTCCGCCTCTCCTTTGGCGGTCGCCTTCGGGGCCAGTCCGTCGGCCCTTGTGGTGGCCTCCGATGGCTTCAAGTTGCTGGACCCCGGTACCGGCGTCCTCCAGACGCTGATCATGGCGGGCATGGCCGGCATGGACCTTCCCGCGGAATTGGCGACATTTCCGCCGGAGATTATCCAGGCATCGGCAGGCGTTTCCGGTGACGGCAAGTTCATCGTCGGCCTGGCGGGCACCGTGGATCAGGAAGAGGAGAAGACCGTTCATTACATCTACAACGTCGAGACACGCGAAGTGGGCGTCACCTGGATCATTTCCAGTCCACCGATGGGCCCGCGCGTGGTCAGCGTGGACCAGACAGGCAGTTCTTTCATGCTCGGCTGGGGACTCTGGAGTTCGGGCACAGTCCTGCTGTCCCAATTCCCGTACGTTAAGGGCGAGTTGAACGTCGGGACCACGGCCTTCGACTGGTCTCGCTCCCTCATCTACGCACAGGTCCCGGTGGCGCGGGACGAGGGCGAAGCCGCTCCGGCCCCGGAATTGAGCGTGGTGGATGCCGACAACCTGACCGTGCGCGAGCGCATCCAGTTGCCCGAAAACCTGGCCGGGAGGTCGCAGATCAGTTCGGATCACAACACGATGTACGGCATCTCCGATAGCGGCATTATGGTCCTGCCCGTCGGCAGCCTCGCGGCGGCACCGCGCGTATCTGCGTCCAAAGAAGATCTCCTATTCCGGGGGAGCTTCTGCGACCGGCGCACCATCACGCAGGAGATCAACATCGTCGACCTCGGTGGCGGCTCAATCGACTTCAAGCTGTCGACCAGCATGGCCGGCGTGACCCTCTCGCAGACCTCCGGGACCACGCCCGCAACCGTCAAGGTATTTGTCGACCCGGTTACCTATCAGAATCTCAAAGGAACGTCCGCCGGTACCATTCAGATCAGCTCCAAAGGAGCGATCAACATCCCGTTCCCGGTTCGGGTTCTCATCAACACGCGCGAGCCGGAGCAACGCGGCGCGTTATTCAACGTCCCCGGAAAGCTAGTGGACATCCTTGCCGATCCGGTCCGGGACCGTTTCTACGTGTTGCGGCAGGACAAAAACCAGGTTCAGGTGTTCAATGCCGGCACCTACGAGAAGATCGCCACCCTGCGCACCGCCAATACGCCGATGCAGATGGCCATCTCCTACGACAATCGCTGGCTGCTGGTGGCCAACGACAACGCGCAGATCGTCAATCGCTATGACTTGGACCGGCTCGAAGCGCTGCCGTACATCTCCTTCCCTCCGGGCCACTACCCGCACTCGATCGCCGTGTCCAGCAACGCAGTGTTGGTCAGCGTGCGAGGTGTCGCCGAGCCGATCGGGTGCCCGGACGGCACCGGCCTGCACACCATCGACCGGATCGATTTCGATTCTTTGACGGCCTCCATCGTGCCCTCGCTCGGCGTCTACTGCAATGACATCGCCGAGGGCACCGTGCTGACTTCATCCCCGGATGGCGCCTACATCCTGGCGGCCATGGACGACGGCAACGTTCTGCTCTACGAAGCCCAGGCCGACACGTTCGTGGCGTCCCGCAAGGACTTCAACGAATTGACCGGCGCCGTAGCGGCGCTCGGCAACTCGACATACGTGGTTGACAACAACCTGCTCAACCGTTCGCTGGTTCCCTACGCCGCCCTGGAAACGGGCACAGGGGCTTCCTCGGGATTCACTGTGCTTAACGGAGTGGGCATCCGCAGCACGGCGCCCTCGCCCTCGGCGCCGGGTGTGATTCAGCGCGTAGATCTGGCCGACCCGTCGGCGGCCTACAGCCCGGCCAAGATGATCGAGGCTCCGCTGCTGGCGGGCAGTCTCAAGACCGACTACATCGGCCAGATCGGCCAGACGATCCCGCCGTTCACTCGGACGCTCGTCGTCCCGGCCAGCGGGGCGGCAATCGTCTCGCTGACCACTTCCGGGTTCACTGTGCTGCCCACCGACTTCGACGCCTTCATCGCCAAGCCGGCGATCACCAGCGTCGTCAACCTGGCCGACGGCTCCAGCGCTCTGGCGCCGGGCGGGTTAATGGCGATCCGTGGCACGAACCTGAGCCGCATGACGGTCACCAACAGCGAGATGCCGGTCCCCACGACGCTCGGCGAGACTTGCGTCACGGTGAACAACGTCCGGGCTCCGCTGACAATGGTCTCCCCCGGCCAGATTAACGGCCAGATTCCGGCAGCTGTCTCCGGCACTGCGACCTTCGTCGTCCGCACCGCGGGCGGAACCAGCGATCCATTTACCGCGACAGTCTCCGCCACCGCGCCGGCCGTGTTCCAGACAGCGACGGCGGGGCCGGCGACGGGACTGCCCGCCCTCTACCGCTTTGTGAACTACGAGCCGGTGACGCTGTCCAATCCGATCCACCCGGAAGACTACCTTGTCATTTACGTAACGGGACTCGGCCGCACATCGCCCGAGGTTGCGGACGGCGCGCCCGCGCCTTCCAATCCGCTGGCCGTGGCGACAACGCAGCCGTCGGTGAAACTGGGCGGCGCTTCGCTGCCGGTCCTCTACGCTGGCCTGGTACCGGGCCTCGTCGGGGTGTATCAGATTAACGTGTATGTTCCCGCCGGCGTTACCCTGGGCACGAGTGTCCCGTTGGTCATCACGCGGGCCGACGGCGACGTCTCGATGTCGGTGCGGGTGGTGCGTTGATGGGGAGCCGGCAATTGACCGGCTGGAGGAATTCTATGCGGCTGATCGCACATATCCTTTTGACGGTGCTGTTGCTGCTGGCGGCATCCGCAGCCATGGCCCAGGAGTGGGAGTTGGGCGTCTCGGGAGGTTACGGGGTACCCTTGAATCCCACCGTAACCAATGCCGCCGGCGAAGGTAAGGCCGGCTTCAAGCACGGCCTCACCGCCGGCGTGGTGGCGGGAAACGACCTGTATGAACGTGTCAGCGGTGAGATGCACTACCTCTACCGCGTCGGCGACCTTAAGGTGAAAGGCGGGGGGCAGGAAGCGCTTTTCAGTGGTGAATCCCACCTGATTCACTATGACCTTCTCTACCACACCAAGGATCGAGGCGAACGTATTCGGCCTTTCGTGGCCGGCGGCTTCGGAATCCGCGTGTACCGCGGAACTGGCGCCGAGCACGCCTATCAGCCGGCCAGCAGTTTCGCCATACTCACTCGCACGCAGGAGACCAAGCCGTTGATCAGCGCCGGCGGCGGCGTCAAGGTGGCGTTGACCGATTCTATCCACCTCCGCATCGAAGCGCGCGACTACATCACGCCGTTTCCGAAGTCGGTGGTCATGCCAGCCATCGGAGCCAAGATCAGCGGCTGGATGCACGACATCGTGCCCACTGCCGGAATTAGCGTGAAATTCTAGCTTCGGTTCTCTAGTCCCTTGGCGGCGGGGGTGCGGGCGGTTCGCCCCCTGCCATGCCTTGGGCCACAATCAAGTGGCGGGCTTCCAGGCGGAACGCGGGGAAGCGTCGCCAATACCAGAAGGCCCCCGCCAGGCAGGCCACCCCCCCCAGCGCCACGGTGGCCGGCGCTCCCAACCCACCCGCCACTGCCCCAGCCCCCAACGCCCCCAGCGGAGCCATCCCCATGAACATCATCGAGTAGAGCGCCATGGCCCGCCCCCGCAAGTGGTCCGGCACCATGGTTTGCAGCAGCGTGTTCGAACAGGCCATCTGTACCATCAAACTGAACCCAACCGGAACCAACAATACCCAAGAAAGCCAGAAGGAACGCGACAGCGAAAATAGCACCAGACTGATCCCGAAGCCGGCGCAGGCGATGCCCAACAGGCGCCCGAGCCCCTTCACCCCCCTGCGGCTGGCGATAGCGAGCGCCCCCGCCACAGCCCCCAGGCCCGTCGCGCCCATCAGTAGCCCCAGCCCGCGCGCGCCGCCTTTCAGGATGCGGTCGGCGAAGATCGGCATCAGGACCGTGTAGGGCGTGCCCACCATGCTCACCAACCCCAGCAGCGTCAATAGCACACGCACCGGCATCGCGTCCCGGAGGAGGTGCAGGCCCTCCAGCAACTCCCTGCCGATTGGCCCGTGGCCTCCGGGTCCAGGCCGCGGCTCAATGCGCATGGCCAGCAAGCCGCCAATCACGGCGATATAGCTGATGGCGTTTCCCAGAAAGCACCAGCCCTCGCCCACCGTCGACACCAGTAGCCCGGCCGCCGCCGGGCCCAACACCCGTGCCATGTTGAACATGGTCGAGTTCAAGGCGATCGCGTTGACCAGGTCTTCCTTCCCCACCATCTCGACGAAAAGGCTCTGCCGCGCGGGGATATCGAAAGCGTTCACCACACCCAGGGTGGCCGCCAGCACCATCACGTGCCACACCTGGACCTTGCCCGAGAGGGTCAACCCCGCCAGCGCGAACGCCAGCAGCATGGCCATCGCCTGCGTGCCGATTACCACGCGATGGCGGCTGTGCCGGTCCGCCACCGCGCCGCCCAGGGTTGAAAGCAGGAGGATGGGGATCTGGCCGGCAAACCCCACCGTGCCCAGCAACAACGACGACCCGGTCAGCCGGTAGACCAGCCAGGATTGCGCCACGTTCTGCATCCAGGTGCCCGTCAAAGATAAGAGTTGGCCGCCGAAAAACAGCCGAAAGTTGCGGTGCCGCAGGGCGCGAAGGGTGACCGGCAGGGGCATGGCGCGGTAAATAGTCCTCCATTGTCGCGCGATTCGCGTGCCCCACGCCGTTCGCGGCGCTTAGAATGGGGTTAATGGTCCAGATCGTAAGAAAGGCCGTCTTCCCCGCCGCCGGGCTCGGCACGCGGTTCCTTCCCGCCACCAAAGCGCAACCCAAAGAGATGCTCCCGCTGGTGGATAAGCCGCTCATTCAGTACGGCGTCGAGGAAGCCATCCAATCCGGCGTCTCCAACATCATCATTGTGACGGGCCGTGGCAAGAGCGCCATCGAAGACCATTTTGACGTCAGCTTCGAGTTGGAACACTTGCTGGAGTCCCGGAAAAAGCACGAGATGCTGGCCGCCGTGCGGAGCATCTCCGAGATGATCAACATCGCGTACGTCCGCCAAAAGGAAGCGCTCGGCCTGGGACACGCCGTACTTCGGGCCAGGGAACTGGTGGGTGAAGAGCCGTTCGCCGTAGTGCTCTCCGACGACGTCATCAGCGCCGAGCCTCCGTGCCTGCGTCAGCTTCTGGACGTGTACGGGAAGCACGCCGCTCCGGTCCTGGCCCTGATGGAGGTTCCCGAGGAGAGCGTCTCGGCCTACGGCGTGGTGGAGGCCGAGCCCGTGCGGTTCAACGGATGTAACGACCGCCTGTTCCGGATCCGCAGCCTGGTCGAAAAGCCGCCCCGTGGCGAAGCGCCGTCGAACCTTGCGATCATAGGCCGCTACGTGCTCACGCCCGCCATCTTCGACGCGATCGAAGCCACGGCGCCCGGGACCGGGGGCGAAATCCAGCTCACCGACGGGTTGCGGCATCTGCTTCAAGATTCGCCGATCTACGGCTACCGTTTCGAGGGGAAACGATACGATGCTGGGGACAAACTCGGATTTCTGGAAGCTACGGTCGAGTTCGCTTTGCAGCGGCCGGACCTGGGTGGCCGGTTCCGCGAGTATCTCAAGACGTTGGCCGGCAACGGGATTTAGGAAGACGGGAAACCGCTTAGGCCTGCTGGCCATGGCCGCCGTCGTACTTTGCTCGGTATCGGCGGCCAGCGCGCAGACGCTGGTGCGCGAGGTCCGCGCCGCGATCGCCAAGAAAGACTTCGCAGCGGGCGAGAAAGCGATTGCGGCCTACCGCAATTCCAAAGGCGCCACCGCTGAGATGCTGGAGGCCCAGTCATGGCTGGGCCGGGGCGCGCTGGCCGAAAAGATGTTCGACCGGGCAGAAGCCTATGCCGTCGCCACCCATGAAGAGGCTTTGGACCTACTCAAGTCGCGCCGTCTGGACGACGACAACAGCCTGCCCATCGCCCTGGGCGCCGCCATCGAAGTCCAGGCGCAGGCGTTGGGCGAGAGAGGCGAACGTAGCGCCGCCGTCGCCTTCCTCCAGGGCGAATTGAAGACTTACTGGGACACCTCGATCCGCACTCGCATCCAGAAGAATATCAACCTGTTGAGCCTGGAGGGGCGGCCCGCACCGTCCTTGGGGATGAGCGAGTGGGTGGGCGTTGAGCCCACACCGCTCGAGGCTCTGCGCGGCAGGCCCGTGCTGGTCTTCTTTTGGGCCCATTGGTGTCCCGACTGCAAGGACCAGGCACCCGTATTGGCGCGCCTGCAAAGCGAATTCGGCCCTAAGGGCCTCGCCCTGGTGGGCCCCACGCAGACCTACGGCTACACGGTCCGCGGCCAGATTGCCTCCCGCCAGGACGAACTGAAGTACATCGACGAGGTGCGGCGGAAGTTCTACGGCGAACTGGCCGGGATGGCCGTCCCGGTAAGCGAGGAGACGTTCCGGCGCTACGGTGCCAGCACCACCCCGACGCTGGTCCTCATCGACAGAAAGGGAACCGTTCGGCTCTACCACCCAGGTGAACTCAGTTACGCCGAACTGGCGCCGCGCGTAAGCGCCTTGTTCGACTAGCTCTAGCAACGCCCCGGGGGTCAGTTGACGCCCCCCCTCCAGGCCCCTACAATGAAGATGCAAGGTGCAAAGGAGGCCGCATGAGATCTATCGGCATGCCTGAGCTTCTCATCATTCTGGCGATTGGCGTTCTTTTGTTCGGTGGGCGCAAAATCCCAGAATTGGCGAAGGGTTTGGGTGAAGGAATCCGCAACTTTAAGCACGCCCTGAAGGGCGAGGAAAAGACCGAAGAGAAGAAGCAGGCGTAGGCTTCCTGGCGCCGCCCGCACATTGGGCGGTAGGCACTCCGGTTTCCCGGGTACAAAAAAACCCCGCGAGCGATCGCGGGGTTTCGGTTTTCTTGGGTCCTGTTTGCGCAGCTATTTTTTCTTCGGCGGAACGATCGCGTCCTTGACGGCCTTGGCGACGCGGAACTTCACGACCTTCTTCGCCGGAATCTTGATTGCCGCGCCCGTCGCCGGGTTGCGGCCCATGCGAGCCTTGCGTTCCACTCTCACCAACCGCCCCAAACCCGGCAGCACGAACACGCCACCCTTCTTGGTCTCGGCTACCGCCACCGCCGCGTAGGTGTCCAC
Source organism: uncultured Solibacteraceae bacterium (assembly GCA_964627045.1). Classification (GTDB taxonomy): domain Bacteria; phylum Acidobacteriota; class Terriglobia; order Bryobacterales; family Bryobacteraceae; genus CAZVIK01. Next base: position 10,416 of record CAZVIK010000087.1, read on the forward strand.
CACCGTCTTGGCGACTTTATTGCTCACGCCGCACTTGGCGGCGAGGGCCTTCACAAACTGGCTTTGCGTCATCCGCTTGTCAGCCATAAGCCTCCTTCAGGATTCTCCCTTGTTGAACTCGACATCCGTACGCCCGCCTGCGCGCTCAGGACAACGCCCAGCCGGCGCCGCGACGCACGAAAGCAGCCCCGCCGTGCGATTCGCTACCTCATCATACGGGAACTGCCCCGGCATGTAAAGCGAAATTTCTCGGAAAATGCCCATTTTTCGATGTTTTCGCCATCGAGGCAACCTAAAAACCCCAAAAAACAAGCTTGGCGTGAAATGTTGTATGGCAGTTCCCCTCCACAGAGCCGGTCCCGGGGTGAAGTCGGCACGGGGAACCGCCGCCGGGCTTGCCGGTTGCGTCCGCTTTGGCCAAGGCTAGTGCCCAACCACGTTTGCCCGTCCCCCGCGGGTTCCGTTAAGATGGGGCTTGCCTCACTGGGAGCGCACCGTATGGAGCATATCCTGTCGATCGTCCTACTGACCCCGCTGGTGGGCTTTCTTATCCTGCTGCTGATCCCCTCCTCCAAGCCTCACGCCGTCAAGATCTGGGCCAATGTCGCCAGCCTCGCCGGCTTCCTGGTGTGCCTCCCGCTGGTCTTCGCCTTCGACCGCTCCAAAGACTTCCAGTTCGCCGAAAAGGCCGACTGGATCCCCTCCATCGGCGCATTCTACAATCTCGCCATCGACGGGTACAGCCTGCTTCTCGTCGTCTTGACCGGACTGCTCGGATTCCTTTCGATCCTGGCGAGTTGGAAGGCCATCGACACCCGGCTCAAGGAATACTACGGCTGCTTCCTGCTGCTCCAGGTGGGAATGATGGGCGTCTTCATGGCGCTCGATTTCCTGCTGTTCTTCGTGTTCTGGGAACTGGTGCTGGTGCCGATGTACTTCATCATCGCCATCTGGGGCGGTCAGCGCCGCGTCTACGCGTCGATCAAGTTCATCATCTACACCCTGGTCGGCTCTGTGCTGATGCTGCTCGGCATCCTGACGCTCTACCGCGAGCATTTCCAGCAATTCCAGGTGCGCACCTTCGATATCGCGCAATTGATGGGCACGCAGCTCGGCCCCGATCTCCAGTGGTGGGTCTTCTGGGCCTTCTTCGTCGGTTTCGCCGTGAAGGTGCCGATGTTTCCCATGCACACGTGGCTGCCAGACGCCCACACCGAGGCGCCCACGGCCGGTTCCGTGATCCTGGCGAGCATTCTGCTGAAGATGGGGACGTACGGTTTCCTGCGTTTCAGCTTGCCCCTGCTGCCGGACGCCGCAAAAAACCCGGCGGTGATTCAGATCATGGCGGCCCTGTCGATCGTCGCCATCGTCTACGGCGCGCTGGTCTGCCTGATGCAGAAGGACTGGAAGAAGCTGATCGCCTACTCTTCGGTCAGCCACCTGGGCTTCTGCACACTCGGCATTTTCGCATTGAACCCGGCGGGGATCGCGGGCTCCATGCTGCAACAGATCAATCATGGGATCTCGACGGGGATGCTCTTCTTGATCGTGGGCGTCGTCTACGAACGCCGCCACACGCGCGAGATCTCCGAATACGGTGGCCTGCTGCGCTCCATGCCGGTCTTCGCCATCGTCTTTCTGATCGCGGCTCTCAGTTCCATGGGCATGCCACCGCTGAACGGCTTCATCGGCGAAATCACCATCCTGAAGGGCGCCTTCGAAGCCTCGCTGTGGTGGGCGGGCGCCGTGGTCCTCGGCATCGCCCTGGGTGCAGCGTACCTGTTATGGCTGTTCCAACGCACGATGTTCGGCGAGGCCGCCGAGAAGAACGCCTCGCTTCCCGACCTCAGCGCCCGGGAGATCGCCGTCTTCGCCCCGCTCCTGGCGCTGGCCTTTTGGATCGGCATCTATCCGAAGCCGTTCTTTGAAGTGATGGACCGGCCGGTGGCGCAGATCGTCGAGCGCGTCCGGCCCGGCTACTACGCCGAGCACAAGCTGTCGAACCCACTGGCGGCGGCTTCCGCGGCACAGTTGACTCCCCCGGCACGCTAGTTGACGCGGCTCAAGCCTTGGGCGGCCGCAGCAGCCTGCGCGGCAGCTTCGAAAAATAGACCAGCCGCTCGATCACCGGCAGCAAGTGGCGCACTGTGCGCCCGTGGAAAATGAGGCTGCCCACCACCAGGGCCGGGTGTGGGATCGTGGTGCAACAGCGGGCGCAAATGTCGATCTCTCCGGCCCGCCCCTCGGCGTGCAGGCTCCGCATCCGTTCCAGTTCACTTGAATTCCAGATCTCCGCAAGCGGTGTCTCCCCGATGCGGCCCACAGGCTTGCCCCCCAGCATGTAGCTCTGGCAGCAAGGGTAGACATCGCCGTTGTGCTTCACATACATCGGGCCTCGCCACAGGTAATGGCAAGGATGCTGCCAGTCGGAGGCCGCGTGCCCCGCTGCCGGGCGCATCAGGTTGGTCTCGTCCTCTTTGATGCGCACCTGGTCCACTCCGGGCGCGGCGCTCCAGTACCGGATGAAGTCGTCCACCTCTCCGGCATTGCGGGCCATGCGCACCATCTGGACGACGACTTGGAGCTTTCGCCGCCGCTCCGCCTTCATACGCGCGAAGCGGAGGAAGTTCTCCCGCACGGTCTCGAACCGGGCGCCCTTGCGGTAGAACTCGAAGCTTTCCTTGGTGGCGCCGTCAAAGCTCAGCGTGATGTGCTCGAGGGGCGAATCCAGCAACTGTTCCGCGGCTTTTTCGTCCAGCAGCGTCCCGTTGGTCGAAAGCAGCGTCGAGATGCCGTGCCGCGCGCAGTACTCGACCCGGTCGAAGATCAGCGGGTCCAGCAGCGGCTCGCCCAGCCCGATCAACATCATGTGCTCGGCCGAACGGCCGGACTCCCGCACCAGACGCTGGAAGACGGCGTCGCTCATGTCTTCTTTGGGCTGCTTGAAGGTCTCCCGCGCGCACATCGGGCAATAGAGGTTACACTTGGCGGTCGTCTCGACGATGTACTCGACCGGCAGACCGCCGAGCCGCGTTCGTCGCGTCAGGTATCCCCACAGCAATTTGGCCCGGTTCCAGGCGTGCATGAAGTGACCCTCCTATTCTAGCGGCACCCTCTCCGGCAAGCCGCCAATTCGGACAAGGAAGTTGTTTTGAAACTCGGCGAAGACCCTCTAGAATGGAACCAAAGAGAGGGCGTATGTTTACCAGAAGAGAAATGATGAGTGTGCTGGGCGCGGTGCCGGCAGCCGGCGTACTCGGCCCCGGGGCGCTCTACGCGCAAGCTTCCGCGGCCATCCCGCAACGGCTGTTAGGCCGAACCGGGCGCATGGTCACGCCGCTCGGCCTGGGCGGGCAGGCGTCCATCCAGTGGACCAAGCCCGGAATCGATCCGGCCGACATCATCGTTCGCGCGGTCCAACTCGGCGTGAATTACTTGGACACGGCGAACGCCTACGGGCCGAGCCAGACAAACTGCGGCGAAGCGTTCCGGAGGCTGCACCTGGTGCCGGGAGCCCCGGGCTACGATTCCGATCTGCGGAGCCGGCTCTACCTGGCGTCCAAGACCGGCCGCCGCTTCGCCGCCGACCCCAAGGCGGCAGCTGGGGCCACCGCCATCGACGACCTGAAGCGCTCGCTCACCCAAATCTTCGGCGACGGTAAGGGCTCCATCCCGCCCGGCGCGTATCTGGACGCCATCCAGATCCACAACCTCACCAACATGGAGCAGGTGGACCAGGTGTACGAGGGTTTCGCCGAGCGCACCAGCCGCCGTCCGGAGCGCATCGGCGCATTGGCGGGCTTGCTCGACTACCGCGACGGCACCAACTACACTGGGTTGAACCCGGAACACCATCAGTACGTCCGCCACATCGGCATCACAGGACACCAAAGTTCGCCCGTGCTGATGAGCGCGCTGCGCCGGGATTCGGAGAACGTCATCGACACGCTGCTGGTCGCGCTCAATCCCAACGACCGCGCTTGCAGCTCCCACCAGAACAACGTCCTGCCGCTGGCCGTGGCCCGCGGCGTCGGCGTCATCGCCATGAAGTTGTTCGCCGACGGAGCTTTTTATGGCAAGGAGCCGCGTTTTTCGCGCACGCCCGACGACGTGATCCTGGGCGTTGGAAAGGCGGACGCGGCGCCCTACGCCGACCTGGTACGGTACCCGCTGTCACTACCGGGCGTTTCTGTGGCGATCATCGGCATCGGCCAGATCCACCGCGAGAAGGTCGAGTCCGATCAACTGGCGGCCAATCTGACCGCCTCTTTGAAGGACATGCCTTCAGCTCTGGAGCGCATCCGCATCGAAAAAGAGACTCAGCAGCGCCACGGAACTGCCGCCAATTACTTCCAGGACAAAACCAACACGATCATGCAGCCCTCCGGCGTTGAGGTCAAACGCGATGGAGACCGCCTGTTGGTGCAGTGGAGAACGGCGCTGGCCGGCCCCGAGCCGCTACGTGCCTATGAAGTCCGGTCCGGAAGCAGGCTATTGCTCTCGATCCCCTTCCGGCCGCAACTCTCCGAGGCCCCCTATTCGGCGGTGATACCTGCCTCGGAAGCCGGGGAAGGCTCCGTGTCCGTGGTAGCCGTGTAGGGGGCCTGCAAACGTTGCAGCGCCGGAGCGCCCGGCGCGCGCCCATTTCGCATACAATAGCGGGAATCGTGAAGATCGCGGTTTCCGGAGCTACGGGTTTCCTTGGGCGCAGGCTTATTCCGCGCCTGCTTTCCGCCGGCGACCGGCTGCACCTTCTGGTGCGCCACGCCAACACCGGCTTCGGGCCCGGCGTGCGCTGCTCCCTTTGGACCTCCTACTCCTCCGAGCCGCCTGCCGAAGGATTGGCCGGGGCCGATGCCGTGGTGCATCTGGCTGGGGAGCCGGTTAGCCAGCGCTGGACGCCCTCGGTCAAACGGCGGATACTCGAGAGCCGCGCCCTGGGCACCGAGCGCCTGGTGCAGGCGCTTGCCCGTCTGGACCGCAAGCCGGCCGTACTGGTCTCCGCTTCGGCCACCGGCCTCTACGGCGACCGCGGCGACGAACTTCTCAACGAAAGCGCCGCCCCGGGCTCGGGCTTTCTCCCCGAGGTCTGCGTTGAATGGGAAAAGGCTGCTGCGGCCGCCGCCGGCCTCGGCATCCGGGTCGTGTCCCTGCGCCTGGCCATGGTGCTCGGCAAGGAGGGCGGCGCCCTGGGGCAGATGCTGCTGCCCTTCGAGTGGGGCCTGGGCGCCCAGATCGCGGCGGGCTCGCAGTGGATGTCCTGGATTCACGCAGAGGATGCGGTTTCCCTCATCCAATCCGCGATCGCCGGCGAAAACCTGCGCGGGCCCGTGAACGCCGCAGCGCCGAATCCCGCCACCAACGCCGAGTTCACGGCGGCGCTCGCTTCCGCCCTGCACCGCCCCGCCCTGCTGAGAGTACCCGCGGGGTTCCTCAAACTGATTTACGGCGAAATGGCCGAGATTGTGCTGTCGAGCCAGAGAGTGCAGCCGGCCGCCGCCTTGGCCGCCGGGTTCGAGTTCAAGTTCCCGAGCCTGCGCGGAGCGTTACAGAACCTGCTCGCCTGACTCGGGCGCCCGCTTTCGTTTACCGTGAGTGCGCGTCTTCCAGGTAGGTGTAGCCGCG
>CAZVIK010000088.1:0-5981 GCA_964627045.1 uncultured Solibacteraceae bacterium
TTTCAATCCGGTACCGGTTGAGCGCCTTGGGCACCGCGATGCCCACGCCCGCGTGATCCTGATGACAGCAGATGCCTTTTACGCGCGTGGGGACGCCGTTTAGCAGCATGCCTTGGTCGGCAGTCAATTCGATCTGCCGGAAACCCAGCTTTAGCGTCTGGATCTGTACGGACTCGCCGTTTTCAAGAAGTTCAATCTGCACCCGGTACAGATTGGGCTCGTCCGGGCTCCACAGTGCCGGATTCGTGATTTCAATGCGCTCCCGCCAGCCGGCTTCGGCATGGGCAGCCACACGGATTTGCCGAGGCTCTACTTCGATGGCATGCGCGTCCACATTTAGGATGCGCGCGCGCACGCTGCGAATGACAGGCTCGTCGGTGGTGTTTAAAAGCGTGGCGGAAACAACCGCCGCCCAGGCGTCGCCATCCCGCTCCGCGTGAGCGAACGCGCTCAGGTGGGCAAGGTTTACGCCGGGCAGCACGATCAATCTCACCGGGCGGTAGATGCCCGCACCTTCATACCACCAACCCTCCCACATGCGGTTGTCTACGCGCACGGTGATGTTGTTCTTCCCCGGACGCATCAGGTCGCTCACGTCGGCAAAGAAGCCGGTGTAGCCGCTGCAGTTGCGCATGGCGTGTGTCCCGTTCACGTACACTTGGCTCTCGCCCATCACGCCTTCAAATTCCAAAAGCAGCTGCGCGTCAGCGTCGTAACCGGGCAGATCAAACGCCAAGTAATACCAGCCGACAGTGCGCGGTTTGTAGCCGTTGCTGGGCATGGCCGCAGGGTCGGACTTCATCTGTGTGCACCAGTCGTGTGGCATAGCCACATCCCGCCAGTCATTTTCATTCAGGAATACGCCCATGTCGCCCACTTCCGAGCCAGCCTTGGTCATATCATAGCATACCTGATGATCCAGCCTGTGCCACCGTTTCGCCTCGCCCAAATGAAACCGCCAGCCCTGATCCAACTCAATGCAGCGCGCAGCCATGCCGAATGCTCCTTTCAAACGCAGAAAAACGGCGGGCGGCATAGCGCACCCCCGCGCGCACGGCCCAAGCCATGCCCTGCAGAGGGCGTTGCAACCGCCCGCGCTTGTGTCGACATTACGCGAAATACAGCCTCATGCCGGTCTCGTGGCTCATGCGGGACGGATGGCCTTTCACATGACCCGGGAAATTGAACAAATCCTCGTAGTGGTTGGAGGCGATGATCTTGTCGCCCTTTCTGAGGATCAGCGCACAGTTGATTGTGCCGCTCAACTTCAGATCCAGCTTCCAGCACTCCACGATGTCGTCCGCGTCCATCCGGATCGCCTTGCTCTCCGTGGCAACCACGTCGCCCTTCTCATCGGTGAACACGTATTCAACCGTAAGCTGGTCCATCGCCTCGTCCCCGTCGCTGACTGCGTAGATTGCCTCCACCTTCTTGTCGTTGTACTTGAGGAAGATGCCGATGGGCATGTTGCTCTCAAGCATCGCGTTCAGGCCGGGTTTGGGTAGTCCCCAGTAATCATAGATGCCGTAGAAGCTCTGGGGGCACAGGTCGCCAAACAGGAACTGAACGTAGCCGCCGTTGGGCGAATACTTCTGCATCCGGTAGTGCTCGGTATAGTACTTAAGCAGCTTGTACTGGTAGTCGCCGATCTCAGGAATCCTGTCCAGTATAGCGTCGAGGCGTTTCATGGCCTTCGGGCATTTTGCCAGACTGAACAGGCAGGGCGGCGCATCAAAGCCGTACTCGGTGTTGAATTTTTCGGTGGTGCCGTAGATGTCCGGGTATTGGGTGTTGTCGCCGTTGAGCGAGCCGGCGTAGTTGTGGCTGTCGCCGCTGTCCGGGTCGTCCTCACAGTAGGAGCCCTTGATCGCCGGGCGCGAAGGATCCATTTCGCGCACGCTGGCGTACAGCCTGGGGCCAGGATTCACGGTCATCGCGCGCCCGGTGGACTTGCCCTTCGGGTCCTGCAGTCCCGGCTCGTTCATGCAGATCCAGCAGAACATGGACGCGTGGCGCTTGAGCATTTTTACTGTGGCCAGATACAAATTGACGAACCGGTCGGCGAACTCGTCCGTGACCGGGTGCATCCAGTTGTACTCGCTGTCCTGCAAGATGCCGATGCCGACCTCGGAGCAGATTTCATACAGCACGGGAAGCTCCACATGCACGTGGATTCGGATCAGGTTGAACCCGGCGGCCTTGACAGAGAGCATGTCGCGCTGGTAGCGCTCACGGCACATGTTGGAGACGTACGCATCCGGGAAGTAGCTGGTGCCGCGCGCATAGAAGCTGCGGCCGTTGAGGAAAAACCTCGTCTGCTTTTCATCCCGCACCATTTCGATTTTGCGGAAACCCAGGGGTTCGCCGTGGCTGTCGAGCACATTGCCCGCACCATCCAGCAGTTCGATGCATACGTCGTACAGCCATGCGCCGCCCTTGTCCCAAGTGCTCCACAGGCGGATGTTTTCAACCCTGGCGGTGATTGTGTCGCCCGCGGCGGCGTCCTGTTCGACGCGGCACAAAGTCTGCTTGGTGAGCCGATCGGTAAGGTGCATGCGGAGCTTATGCGCCTTGCCGTCCACATTGATGATGGGCGCGTGCACGCTCAGCTCGGCGGCCTTCAGCCCGGCGTCCAGCTCATATGTCACATCGGGCGCCTCTTCAAAGCAGGCAGCCTTCGACAGCTTGAGCGTCACTTCACCATACATGCCCACCGGGTTGACGTCGCGCTGCACAAACGTGTCGGCGTGCTCATAGGTGCCCTTGATCTGATTGCGGTTGACCAAAAAAGTTCTAAGGTCATACCGTCCGCCGTCCACCGCGTCGTCCCAGGGCGACCATACCTTGACCACCAGCGTGTTATTTCCGGCCTGGATCATGCCGTCTACGCGGAACTGGAACGGCATCGAATACCCCTCGTGCTCACCCGCAAACTGGCCGTTGAGCCACACCTTGCAATAGTAGTCCACGTTGGTGAACTGAAGGATCGCGCACCCGCTTGCTTCCGCTTCAACTTCGAAATCCACGCGTTAAAACCAGCGCGCCTGATTGAAGTAGCGCAATTCACGTCAGAAGTAGGGTTCGCTGGCATAGATGAGCTGAAGCTGTTTGAGCTCTGGCAGGTCCTCCCACTCGGACACCTGGTTGCCCGTGCTGGCCGCGAAATCGGGGTTCTGGATGCCCATGGCCTCGCCCGTGCCATGCACATCCTGAAGGATTTTCCAGCCTTGTTTCAAATGCAGAACCATATTGATCCTCCTCCTGCTAGCGTTGTTGTATTACCCTTTGACCGCGCCGGCGGCCATTCCTTCCATGACGCTCTTGTTTAGGAAGAAATAGATGAGCAGCGTGGGCAACACGGCCACGATGATCGCGGCGAACGTGGCGCCCCAGTCGCGCGAGCCCATCTCGCCTACGAAGTCGTTCAGGCCAACGGGTAGCGTTTTCATATCGGCCTTGGTGAGAAAGGTATTGGCGTAGGTGAATTCGTTCCACACGTTCACGAAGTTAAAGATCAGGATGGTAATGGTAGAGTTTTTGGCCATTGGAAAGATAACCCTGATGAACACAAGCCAACTGGACGCGCCGTCGATCATGGCGGCCTCCACCAGCGAATTGGGTACATACTTCATGAAGGCCACATATAAGTAGATGCACATCGGAAGGCTGAACCCTACCTGCGGCAGGATCAGCGAGACGTAGGTGTTCCGGAGATTCAATTGGTTGTAGATCTGGAACATTGGGATCAGGCATATGAACAGAGGGATCATCATTCCAAGTAGGAAGAACGACATCATCGGCTCCGCCATTTTAAAGCGGATCTTGCTGATGGCAAATGCTGCGGGTGAGCCTACAGCCACTATCAATAAAAGCGAGCACACCGCAATGATGGCACTGTTCATGAAGTACCTGACCAACTTGGAGGCGGTAAACGCTTTGATGTAGTTGCCGAAGTACACTGAGCCCGGCATCGTGTAGGGCGCGTTGTTCGCGAGCTCCATCGAAGTCTTGAAGCTCTGCATCAGCACCCAGAACACCGGATAGCAGGTGACGATCACGACCAGGAGGATAACCGCGTAGAACCCCATGCGCAGCGGGCGGCTAATGGATAGACTATCTCTCATGAGCTCATCCCTTTCTAACCCAGCCGGCTTTCGGCACGGCTGCCGATGAAGCGGATCAAACCCACCGCCACCAGTGATTCCGCCAGCATGAACATCGAGATCGCGCTGCCGTAGCCGAACTTAGTCGAGTTGAACGAAATCTTGTACATATAGGTCGCCACCAGCTCGCTGACCGTGCCTGGCCCGCCCTTTGTCAGTATGTAGGGCACGTCAAAGCTCTTCAGCAGACCGTTGACCAGGATCACCAATACTGTAAAGAAGATGGGCCTGATCAGCGGCAGCCGGATGTGCCAGTACTGCTGCCACCAGTTGCAGCCGTCGATGTAGCTGGATTCCAGCACCTCGTGATCGATGGCCATGAAAGCCGAATAAAAGATGACCATGTACAGTCCGCAGAACTTATAGGCGTCAATCAGCGTAACCGCCAATAGCGCATATTGCGGGCTTGACAGCACTGCGAACGGCTTGCCGCCTAATGCTGTCACGACAGCCGCCACCAACCCCTGCGGCTGCACCGACAGCAGCTTTTCAAAGATCTTGCAAATCGCCATCGAGGAGATGATGCACGGAATGAAGTACAGCACGCGCAGGATATTGGAGCCCTTAACGATGCTGTACAGTAGTGTCGCCATCGCCAGACCCATGAACACCTGTACTACGGTGCCAATCGCCATGAACTTCAGGTTGTTCATGATGGAGGTTACCATCTTGACATCGGAAAACATGCGCACATAGTTATTCAACCCCACGTACTTCATATCCCCGATCCCGTTCCAGTCAAAGAAGCCATATACGATAGACCAGGCGACCGGCACAATCACACTAAACAGATATAACAACAGTGCCGGCGCCAGGTACAGCCAGGGCTCGATTCTGTGCCTCGGATTCATCGTCTCACTCCCTAGTTATGCGAATCAAAGGTTCGTATTGGCTGGCTGGATACTCCCCGCCGCCGTTGCCGGGGGAATTGGGAAGTTCCATTTGCCCCTGATTCGCACCGTTACAGCACAGGGAATCAAACCGGTATGGGGCCGGTTCGATTCCCTGCACGGAAATACCCGGATCAGCCGGCGTTGTTTTCGGCGATGGCGGTATCCAGCGCCGCGGCCCACTGCTGCGGCGTGGTGACGCCCAGTGCCAGGTTCACAGTTTCGCTGTTCAGCGTGTCCAGCGACGAGGTGTCGATCACCACGTCCCAGCACTTGGCGAAGGTGTTCACTTTGTTGGCGTCATCCATGACCTTCAGATAGATCTCCGGTACACCTTCGGTGGAAGACGGCATCAGTGACGGGATGGAATTGTACTTGGTGATCAGGAGGTCCGCGTAATTATCGAACAAGAACTTCATGAACGACTTCATCTGGTCATTCATCGAGTCCTTCAGGATCGCGGTGCCAATGCCGGAGTTTGCGAAGTAATCGCTCTGGTTGGTCACATCGGCGTCGGTGTACTTGGGCATTGTAAAGACGCCGAACTGATCCTTCAGCTTCATGTTCTCATCCACCAGCGACTGCAGGACCCAAGTGCCGTTGTACATCATAGAGCATTCGCCCGAGGTGAACAGGTTCACGAAGGTGTCATAGTCCGAGGTGGTGAAGCCTTCGGGGAAATACTTGGAGATCGATTGCATAAACTCGGCGGCCTTGATGCCGGGCTCATCGGCGAACTTCTGCACACCCTTGACGGCGTCTTCTATGTACTTGTTGCTCTGCATGCGGAACGGCAGAAACGCCATGTAGCGCAGGAACATGCCGCCGGTCACATCACCTACGGTGATGGGCGTAAACCCAGCCTGCTGAAGCTTCTCGCATGCGGTCAGGAACTCATCAAAGGTCTCGGGCGTCTTTTCTATGCCGG
>CAZVIK010000088.1:5991-15553 GCA_964627045.1 uncultured Solibacteraceae bacterium
ACACGACGCTCTTCCGATCTGTCGTTCAGGCGCGCGTAGTCCTTGGAGATGTTGAAGAAGCGGTCGTTTACCCCCAGCTCCTTGTACAACTCCTCCATATCCGTCAGATAGCCCTCATTGGCCAGCGACTCGATATAGTTGTCAGGATCGGCGTCAAACCAATCGGGCAGTTCGTTGCTGGCGCCCAGGATCTTGATCTTCTGCAGGAACGAAGCGCGCTCCGGAATGTACTCGATTTCCATCTTGAAGTTGGGATGGGTCTTCTGGTACATGCTCACAATTTCCTCGAGACACAACATGAACGCGTCGGTTGCGTTGCGGGAGGACACATAGTGAATCGTGTAGGGCGTCTCGTCGACCGCCGCGGTCTCCGCGAAAGCGGGAACCGCGCTGATCAAAAGCGCTACCGCCAGAAGCAGGCTGATAAGCGTTCGCTTCATGTGTTCATACCAACCTTTCTTAATCTGTGGGCTCATACCAATCCAAAACATTCTTTCATCGTCGCGGTGGCGCCCTTCGCGCAGAGAGGTTGGTTTCCCAATAGGAAACCAAACCGCTTCGCGGCTGCACGACTAAAAGGATTTACTCGTGCGCTGTTGTGTCGCCTTCCGCTCAGCGTAGTGTTAACTACGCCTTGCTCCGGCTCCTTGCCCTGCACCGGAAATCCCTCACCGCTTTGGACGAGATATTATTCCGTCTTGGCATCAGTTCTTCGCTCCATTGGCCGGCCAGCCTTGGTTGACGTCAAGGTAATTGTAGCGTCACGGGAACGCGTTTTCAACGGAGAATCTTCGTATGAATAGAATTATCTGATCATTATTCACGGAAAACGTCACTTGTCACAAAACAACGCTTGTGCCTTGTGGGAAAACCGATATATAATCGATTTAGAAATGCGCCGTTTAACGGAGATAATGCCATGAGCAAAACGATGCACCTTCGCACTCGGATCTATGTGAGCTGCTCCATTCTGTTGGTGGTCACGCTGGTAATCTCGTGCGTCTGGATCAGCATACTGATGCTGAATATCTACGAAAAAGAGGCTCTCAGCACAAGCCGGCGCGATCTGTCTCTGGTTACGAATGCGCTGGAGACCACACTAAGCCACCTGTCGAACTACGCGATTTCCCTTTCGAGCGACAGCCGTGTGATCGCCGCTGCCAAGAAATATCCCGATGCGCCCAAGGGCGAGGCGCTCCGCTCGAATCTACGCGTTTCGCTGGGCAAAAATATCACCAGTATCATCGGCTCCATATCCGATTTTTATATGTGGGACATGTATTCGCTCAACGGCAATTCGTTCGGCGTAAGTGGCATGGATATGTCTCGGGTGACGCCGGTATTGGACCAGGCGTTCTTCGAGCGCGCCCGCAGTCTGCTCAGCTACCAGCTCCATGGCCCGTACACGCTGATGGGCGCGAATTATACAATCCCGGTGTTTTTGATGACAAAGACCATTGTGGACCTGGATACCAGGCAAGCCTACGGCCTGTTGTTATTTGTGATTCGTGAAAGCCGCATCTCAAGTATCTTCACGGAAAACGTCCCTTCCTCCGATGTATCGTTCCTGGTACTGGGTCAAGGAGGCACCGTCATAAGCAGCAAGAACGTATCGGCCGTTGGCCAACCATTGTCAAGCCAGTTTTCGCTCGGCGAAGCCGATCTCTCGGAGCTTCAGAAGAGCGGCCAGCTGACACGCAACATAGACGGTACCAATGCGCTGTTTGTTCTCTCGCCCGTGGACGACAAGCACGTAGATTGGCATATTCTGATGACCACGTCACTCAACAACACCCGTCGCGTTTGGCAAGGCACGCTCCAGACGATTGTTATTATCTGCCTTCTGACGTTTATGGCGATGCTGATCCTGTCTTATCCGATTGCCAACTCCATCACACGCCCCATCAAACAATTAGCGCAATCGATGCAGGTCACCGCCAAGGACGGTAACCTGAACGGCATCGATGTACCGCGCGCGACTTATGAGGTGAATGTATTGTATCGCGGCTTCAACGACCTGATGGCGCGTATACGCACGCTGATTGAACAAATCAACCAAGAGCAAGAGGAAAAAAGCAACTATCGTTTCCGGCTCATCCAGGCTCAATTGAGACCCCACTTCCTTTATAACTCGCTGCAAACCATCAAATCGCTGATCGACCTGGGGATCAACGATACCGCCAGCGAGTGCGTAAGCGCCATGTCCACGCTCTACAGGCTGTCGCTGAACAGGGGCAATGACATTCTAAGCGTTGGGGACGAGCTGGAGCTGAGCACCAAGTACATGTACATCCAGATGCTTCGTTACATCGACCGGCTGAATTACGTGTTCGATGTGCCCGAATCACTCAACGGCTGCCTGATCCCCAAGATGACGCTGCAACCGATCTTGGAAAACGCCATCTACCATGGCATCAAGGAGAAGGAGGGCAAGGGCCTGATTGAAGTGATCGGCCGGGATGAGGGCGACACGATGCTGTTCTCCGTTTCGGACGACGGCAACGGCATGAGCCCCCAGGAACTCGAAGACCTGCGCGCCGCTGTGGATGGCGACGCACAGACGGACCGGCAGAACGTGTCCTTCGGGCTGTACAGCGTCAACCGGCGCATCAAGATGCTGTTTGGCAATGAATATGGGCTGTCCATTGACAGCCGGGCGGGCGAGTACACCATCATGACGCTGGTGATGCCCAAAAAGACTGCGGTCACAAGCCGGACCGCGCTTCTGGAAGGAGAGACGCCATGAGCATCCGCATCGCCATCATCGAGGACGAGTACTTTTTCCGCCAAGCGCTGAAAAAGTACATTTCCGGGTTTGGCAAGCCCTACGAGTTGGCGGGCGAGGCTGGCAACGGGCAGGACGGCCTGCAACTTCTTCGGCGCGAGCAGCCGGATGTCGCGCTTGTGGACATTACCATGCCGCTTATGAACGGCATCGAGATGATCCAACATGCCGTGGAAGAGGGCATTCGCACGCAGATTGTGATTCTGACCGGCTACGGCGAGTTTGGCTACGCGCGCTCAGCCATCCAGTTGGGCGTGAAGGATTATTTGCTCAAACCGCTCTCGCCCGACAGCTTGAGGCAATGCCTGGACAAGCTGGCGGAGGGGATCACCCGCGCCAAGGATGAAATTACCCTGTCCCAGTCGAGCGTGAGGAACATCATGCGCGGGCAACTCGCGGAACAGCTTACGCGCAACGGCCAGCACACCATCGATACGGAGCTGATGTTCGAGCACCTGAACTTCCCCCGGAAGGACAGCGCATATTGCGTGGCGCTCCTGCAATCCGCACCAGACGCCATGCAGACGCTGGATCTTGCGATTCGCCAGGAGTTGGATTACAGCGGTAACCGCGCAGTCTGGTACACCCATGACGCTTGCAGTGTGTGCCTGGTGACGGCACTCGACCAGGATGTCGACCCGATGCCCTCCCTGATGGGACTGCTTTCTGCGATCAGCCGCCAGATGGAGCAGTCGGGCGGTGCACTCCTGGTGTCGGTAGGCGCGCCCTGCACCGGCATAGGGGCCATCCGCACCAGTTATCTACAGGCGCGCACAATCCAATACTACCACCTGTTCCGTACCGACGCCAACATCGCCACGTACGCGCCTGGCATGGCTGCACCGCCCACCGCGCCGCTCTTCGGCATCAAGGAGCAGTACCAACTCGCGCATGTGCTCAAAAGCGGCGACACTCAATCGGTGCACCGGTTTCTGGGCGAACAGTTTGAGCGCGTCGAATTGAGTCAAGCCGACGCCAACGCCGTGTACATGTTGATCGCCAGCATGCTCTCGGTGATCCTGGAGTTCTCGCCCGTTCAGACCGGCGGCAATGAGGGGGATGCCGCCTCGCTGTTCCCGGCCATCTTCGCCATGCAAGACATCTCGCAACTTAGGGAGTTCGTGGTGGCGCAGGCACTCGAGGCCATGCGGCGCAGTGAGCCGGACGGTGGCGCGCACCAATCCACCATCAAGCGCGTCAACGCCTACATCGAGGCTCACTTTTCCGATCCCAAGCTGTGCTTGGAGGACATCGCGCGCGTCCACGCCATTAGCGTGCAGTACCTGTGTATGCTGTACCGGAAGCACATGAACATGACCATCGGCGACCATCTGTTCGATGTGCGCATGGACCACGCCCTGCGTCTGCTGGAGGCGGGTCAGAGCAACATCTCTCTCGTGGCCGAACAGTGCGGCTACAACGACATCGGCTATTTTGGCAAGTGCTTTAAAAAGAAGTTCGGCCTCTCCCCCTCGCAATACCTTTCCGCCCACGTCAACTGGTGACGCGCAGTGTCTACATCTATGCGGACATTAAGGCAACACCGCGCAAATGTGGGATTGGAAGTTCCGACGTCAAAGCAACCATAAGCGGCATAACCGTGTTGCGTTTTCCCCCGCGCCAGGAACCCGATCAGGCCAGCAAGCCTCGCTTGTCTAGCTCCCTAATAGCGGACAGTTTTAAGCGAAAAAGATATACAACTTAAAATATACAACGACTATGCGCTACTCTGGTTCAAATTTCAAGGGCGTAGCGGCGGGAGATCCATTCAAATTCGAAAAACGACTCGGCATTGGCTTGTGATCCCGTCGGCGGTCAAAATGAAACATAGGTTCAAAGCGATGTAAAAGGTCTTTACCTACCCTTGACGCCGCTTTGGACCTATGTTATAGGCATTAGGCGACGGGATCGCAAGCGATCCCCGAGGATGGCCGCGCGGCCACGGAGCGCCGTTTGCCATTCTAGCAGGTCATAGAATATCTCTCAAACGGCGTCAGTCCTGTTCGCAGCTGAATCCTCAATATTTGTAGTACTCGATGTATTCTCGACCAATGATATGGCGCCTGCAATCGTCTGTGGTTTCTCCCGGTACAGGCATTCTGTTTTCAAGGAAGAAGTTCTCGATGCAAAGACCAGCCACGGAAACGGCCGGCCTTGGATCAGCCCTTGAGTCCCGTGAGCGCCACGCCCTCGATCAGCTGCTTTTGACCGATCAGGAAGATGATGATGGCCGGGATAACCGCGATGGTCGCGGCCGCCATCAGCAGCGCCCACTGCGAGGAATACTGACTCACGAACTGTTGGAGTCCCAGCGACACCGTGAAATTGCTGGCGCTCTCGAGGTAGATCAGCGGCGTGAAGAAATCGTTCCAATAAAATAGAAAGGAAAACATGCCAACCACAATCAGCACCGACTTTGAGAGCGGCAGGATTACGCTCACGAAAATGCGCAGATGCCCTGCGCCATCGCAGTATGCGGCCTCGTCCAGTTCCTTTGGGATGCCCAGGTAGAACTGGCGGATCAGGAACTGGTTGGACGCGCCACCGCCGAACCAGGCGGCCAGGTACAGCGGGTGCAGCGTGTTGTACAGTCCCAGCTTCTGATAGCCCAGAAACACCGGCACCAGCGTGACTGCGCTGGGTAGCATCATGCTGGACATCGACAGCGCGAACCATAGGTCGCGCCCCTTCCACTCAACGCGTGCCCACCCGTATGCCGCGATGGATGCGGTGATCACCGTGCCCGCGACGCCCATCAGCACCACGAACGAGGTGTTTCTAAAGCATTGCAAGAAGTTCAGGCTGTTCACGGCATCGACATAGTTTTTGAAGTGCACCGGGTTGGGTATCCACTTAGGCGGTAGCAGGAAGATCTGGCGCATGCCCATCAGTGACGAGCGCAACATCCAGATGAGCGGCAGCAGGAAAGTGGCCGCCAGCGCGATCAGCACCAGGTACACGATTGCGAGGTGGACGCGCCGCGCGGCAGTTACGCTCCTCATCCGCGATCGCCCCCTTCGTAGTAGACCCAATACTTCTGGGTCAGAAAGATGATGCCCGTGATCACCAGCGTCACCAGGAACAACACCCAGCCCAGCGCACAAGCGTGCGCCATGCGCGTGTTCTTGAATGCCTCGCGGTAGACCAGGTAGGAATAAAACAGGCTGGCGTTGTTGGGGCCGCCCTCGGTCAGAATGTACGCCTTCTCAAACGCCTGCAGCGAGGAGATCACGCTCATGATGGCGTTGAAGAAGATCGTGGGCGTCATCATGGGAAGCGTGATGTAAAAGAACTTGTGCCACCCGTTACCGCCATCCACGTCCAGCGCCTCATAGTACTGGCGGGGGATGTTCTGCAGCCCCGCTAGGAACACCACCATCGTGCTGCCAGTGTTCCAAAGGTTGGTCATCACCAGCGTGGGGATCACGCTCTTCTCGTTGTACAGCCACATGCTCTTTGACAGCCCCAACGACTTGAGCGCGCTGTTGAACAATCCTAAGTCGGGGTTCAGCAGGTACTGCCAGATCATGCATGCCGCCACGGCGGGCACAATGGATGGCAGATAGAACACCGACCGGAGCAGCGCGCGCCCCTTGATCCGCTCGTTCAGCAGCATCGCCACCAGCATCGAGAACAGCAGCATCGCGGGCACGTTCAGCACCATGTAATACAGCGTGACGCGCAGCGAGGTGTAGAAGTAGGGATCCGCGCCCGAAAACAGGTTGCGGTAGTTCGCCGCACCGATGAAATCGACGGCCTGCTTAAACACGGAGAAATCGGTCAGGCTATACCAGAGGCTCAGGATCATCGGCGTGAGCACATACACAAGGAACCCCAGGATCGCAGGCAGTGCGAACAGCATTCCCACGAGTTGGTTGCGCCTTTCGCGCCTGGTCCAGCTCGCGCCGCGGTTTGAGAGCATCATAGGCTCAACCTCCTTTGCTTCGAGGGCCCGTGACACCCTCTTGAAGATCGTGTTGGGCGCGATGGGAAACCCACCGCGCCCGAAGCCCTATTCGATCGATTAGCGCGGATACTTGCCGTTCATGAGTGCCTCTACGTCGGGCTTTATGGCGCTCAGCACTTCCTCGGCGGTCTTTTCGCCGGTCCACACCGGCTGCAGCGCCGCGAGCACCAGGTCACGCTGCTGCGCGTAGTTCTTGATGGTATCGGCCATCGTGGAAGGCGCTTTGCCGGTGGCCAGCGGCTCGAGCAGACCGCCCACATAGCCCGCAGGGTGCTGCTCGTTATCGGTCCACAGCTGGAGCTTGTCCGCATCCTCGAGCCAGGACTTGATGACCGGGATCGAGATGCCGCTGGTGTAGAAGGGCAGCGCGTTCTCAGGATCGGCCACGTACTGGTAGAAGTCCCATGCCAGCGCGGGGTTCTTAGTGGACTTGAACATCACGGTAGGAGAGCAGCCCTGCAGCCCGTACTTGTAGCCAGCGTTGGGCAGCACGCCGATGTCGAAGTTGGCGCCTGCGGCGGCGAAGTCGGCGCAATTCCAGTTGCCATCGATCGTGGCGGCCACGATGCCGCTCGTCAGCGTGACCGAGGCGCCGGGCAGCGACTTGGACTGCACGGGCGTGGGCGCCACGTGGTGCACGTTGATGAGGTCAGCGATCTTCTGCATGGCCTGGATGCCCTCGGGCGACGCCCACTCGAAGCTGGTGCCGTCCTCATTGCTCCAGCTCACGCCGTGCGCGTTCATCATGGTCTCCAGCACGGTCAACTCGGTCTTAAAGCTGAACCCGTACTGCGCGATGTTCTCCGGGTCAAACCCCTCGTCGTCGGGCGTCTTGCCGGCGCCGTCCAGCGTCATCTTGCGCAGCCCGCTGACGAACGTATCCCAATCCAGCGAGTCGTCGAGCTTGGCGGGGAACGTGACGCCCGCCTGCGCGGCGCAGTCCTTGTTATAGTACAGACACCAGGCGGCGATGCCGATGCGGCGGCCCAATAGGTCTGTGTCCGAGGTGCGATACCACACGCCGTCCACATACTCGTCGTACTTGAACTTGGCCTGGTCGCCGTTCACAAAGTCATATAGATTCATCAAAAGCCCGTTCTCGTACAGCTCGTAGCATAGTGCCTCTGACATGTAGGCGATGTCGGGTTCGCTGCCGCCGGCCACCATTGTGGCCACCTTGGTGTCGTAGTCGCTGTTGGGTACGTATAGCAGTTCCACGTTGACATTGGGGTGCGATTCGTTGTAAGAATCAACGATTCCCTGCACGATATCGCGCTCCACGGTGCTGCCCCAGACCATGTACTTGAGCGATCCGGACAGCTCGTCTGCGCGCGCCAGGGCACCAAACGAGAGCAACAGCACCAGACACAGTACAACCGAGAGTGTGCGCTTCTTCATGGGTTTCCCTCCTTGCTATTTCTACCGGCCATGCCGGTTGAGCCTAATACCTGGGCACCTGCTTGACCGTGCCGCCCTCCATGGCGCTCTGGTGCGCCAAGATGCCCACTGCCGTCCAATACGCGCCGTCAATGTCGTTCGGCATGGGCTGGCGCTCCTCCACGATGGAGCGCACAAACTCATGCACCAAGTGCGGGTGGGATCCGCCGTGGCCGCCGCCCTGCGCGAACGACAGGTGAGCGTTGTTCTCGTCGTACACCGTCTTTTGGGTGAACCGGCCGATCTCCGGGGGGAGCAGGTGGGCGTAATCCGGCGCTTCAATACGCTCGCTCGTCACCTTCAGCCCCCGACCCTGCCCGTTGATCGAGAACTGGGGTTGATCTCGGTGCAGCGTGAACATGACGGGGTGTTCGGCTTCTATCTGCTGCCATTCGAAACTCTTGTCCTCGGCGTACACACTGAAGCACTCGCTGTAATCTCGCGCCACGTGGTACAGAAACCGCTCCATTTCGATGGCCACGTCGCTGTCCTCCAGCGCGATCAACGCCGATTCAAACGCAAATGGGCAGCCGTACCGCACGGCGAGCTCGTCCCGAACCCGGCCTGATCCCTGGCCGTACACCCGGACGGGCCGTTTTCCGGCCAGCAGCAGACAAGGCGCCACGGCGTGTGTGGGGTGCATCAGCGGGGGGAACCCCATCCAGTAATCCGGCCAGCCCTCCATGTCCTGGTAGTGCGCGCAGCGCAGGTATTGCAGCCTACCCAGCTCGCCCTTGCTGTGCAACTCCTGGATGTGCAAGAACTCGCGTGTGTACACCGAGGTCTCCATAAACATGTAGTTCTTTCTGCTGCGCTTGCGCGCCTCGATTACCTGGTCCAGCTCCTGCATGCTCATGCCCATCGGGATCGTGCAGGCGCAGTGCTTGCCCGCATTCAGCGCGCGCACCGACAGCGGCGCGTGGGTGGCGGGTGGCGTCACCAGGTGGATCGCATCCACCTCGGGGTCGCTGAACGCCTGCTCGATGGATGTCAGCCTGTCCGGGAGCAGAAATTTGTCGCCGACCTGATTCAACAGCGCCTCATCGCTGTCCACCAGCACAAGCTCCCCGACGTCCGGGTGCTTGGCGTAGATCGGCACAAATTCCGCTCCGAAACTCATTCCAACCAGCGCAACCTTGAGCTTACCGTGCTTCATACCGTTGCCTCCTCATGTACATCCCATCCGATAAATGGAAAATAGGGATCTCATAAAATTGGTACAATCGAATACTTTTCAAATAGCAATGGAATTTTTGTGATAAATGCGTATATTCGCTTGACGTAATGGTTGATTACAACATAAGTATACACAACAAATCAAACGCACGATCAAGCAGATGCACCAGCTGATGCGCATGGACTACGCGAGCATG
>CAZVIK010000089.1:0-305 GCA_964627045.1 uncultured Solibacteraceae bacterium
GAAGGGTCTGTAAGCGCCGTTTTCGTGGGACGTGGGGCTTGCCGCTCCACGTCCCGCTTTTCTCAGCCGGCGATCGCCTTTACCACCGCGCCGGTGAACTCCTCGGTTGAAGCCGTTCCACCCAGGTCCCGTGTGAAACAACGTCCCTCGGCATAGACCCGCTCGATCGCCCCCTGCAGCCGTGCCGCCGCCTCGGGTTCGCCCAAGTGTTCCAGCATAAGCGCTGCAGACTGCATGAGTGCGGTGGGATTCGCAATCCCCCGGCCAGCGATATCCGGCGCGCTGCCGTGGACCGCTTCGAAAAC
>CAZVIK010000089.1:315-15275 GCA_964627045.1 uncultured Solibacteraceae bacterium
ATGAGGTCTTCCCCTTTGCCGACGACCGCGCCGGCGTGGTGCTCGCCGATGTTGGCCCCCGGCACAATGCCGAGTCCTCCTACCAATCCGGCGGTGAGATCGGAGACGATGTCGCCGTAAAGGTTCGGCATCAGAAGCACGTCGAAAGTCTCCGGGCGAATGACGAGTTGCATGGAGGCGTTGTCGACGATGAGTTCCTTGTATTCGATTTCTGGGTACTCCCGGGCGACCTCGCGCGCGCAGCGGAGGAAAAGGCCGTCGCCGAGCTTCATGATATTGGCCTTGTGAACCGCCGTGACTTTTTTTCTCCCAGTGCGGCGCGTGTAGGCAAAGCAGTACCGGGCGATCCGTTCCGAGGCGGTGCGTGTAATGACTTTGAGGCTGGTCACCACGTCCTTCACCACCTCGTGCTCCAGGCCGGCGTAGAGGTCTTCGGTGTTTTCCCGGAAGATGACTAGATCGATGTGCGCGTCCTGGTAGCGCGTCTTCAGGCCCGCCAGATTCCGGACAGGGCGCACGTTGGCAAACAGGTCCAGACGTTTCCGCAAGGCCACGTTTACACTCTGGAAGCCCCCGGCCACGGGCGTGGTGACCGGGCCTTTCAGCCCGACTTTGGTGCGCTCGAGCGAATCCACGATGCTTTGCGGCAACGATTCGCCGGCCTTTTCGATGATCTCGCGCGTGAGTTCAGCCTGCTCCCACTCGATCTTGGCCCCCGTGGCGGCAACGGCTTTCACGGTGGCGGCGGCGACCTCGGGCCCGATTCCGTCGCCGGGAATTAGCGTGACTTTGTGCGGCACATTCGAATTATAGCGGCAACCGTCTGTGGGAAAATGGAAAGCCATGCCGAAAATCCAGCGTGCCCTTATCAGTCTCACCGACAAGTCCGGCGTCCAAGAGTTCGCCCGGGGATTGCAGGAACTGGGAGTCGAAATCCTCTCGACCGGTGGTACCGCCAAGCTCTTGCGGGACAGCGGGATTCCGGTGCGCGATGTCGCTGAAGTCACTGGTTTTCCCGAGATGCTGGACGGGCGGGTGAAGACCATTCACCCGCGGATCGCCGGCGGCGTGCTGGCCATACGCGGCAACGCTGAGCACATGAAGGCGCTTGCCGAGCACGGCATCCCGACGATCGACATGGTCGTCGTGAACCTCTACGCCTTCGAGAAGGTGTCCAGCAAGCCTGGCGTAACCGTGCCGGAGATGATCGAGAACATCGACATCGGTGGGCCCACGATGATCCGCGCGGCGGCGAAGAATTTCCAGGATGTGGCGGTCGTGGTATCGCCCGCTGACTACGCCGGGATTCTGGAAGAAATGCGCGGCTCCAGCGGCTCGCTTTCCGCCGCGACCCACTGGAACCTGGCGAAGAAGGCCTACCGGCTGACGGCGGATTATGACCGCGCGGTGAGCGCGCGGCTCGCGCGGATCGAACTGGTGGAGGGCGCCTTCAAGGACGAGGAGGTCCCGCTGCCTGCGATTCTGGATCTGCGTGCCGGCTTGGCGCTGCCGCTGCGCTACGGCGAGAACCCGCACCAGGCGGCGGCGCTCTACTCGAATCGCGTGAGCGGAATCGCGGGTGCGGAACAACTGCAAGGCAAAGAGCTTTCCTACAACAATCTGGTAGACGTGGACGCCGCCTGGCAACTGGTGTGCGAATTCGACTCGCCGGCCAGCGCTATCATCAAACACACCAATCCGTGCGGCTGTGCCGAGGCAACGTCGCAGGCCGAGAGCTACCGCAAGGCGTTCGAGTGCGACCCGGTTTCGGCGTACGGGGGAGTGCTGGCCTTCAACCGGCCGCTTGACGAGGACACGGCGCTCGAAATCGCCAAGACTTTCATTGAAGCGATTGCCGCGCCTGGTTACAGCGCCAAGGCGCTCTCGATTCTCGCGGCCAAAAAGAACCTGCGCCTTTTGAATGTGACCAACCCGATTCCCGAGCCCCTGGTAGTCAAGTCGATCAGCGGCGGGTTCCTCGTGCAAACCGCCGACCTGCACCGGCTGGACCGCGCGCAGACCCAGGTGAAGACCGGACGTGCGCCGAGCGAAGAGGAGTGGGCGGCGATGGAGTTCGGCTGGAAGGTCTGCAAGCACGTCAAAAGCAACGCCATCGTGTTCGCCCGAGCCGGCCAGACGGTGGGCGTGGGCGCGGGGCAGATGAGCCGCGTCGATTCGGCCAAGATCGCGGCCATGAAGGCCGTGTTGCCGCTGGCGGGGACCGTGGTCGCTTCCGACGCCTTCTTCCCCTTCCCTGACGGACTGGAAGAAGTGGCCCGGCACGGAGCGACCGCCGTGATCCAGCCAGGCGGCTCGGTTAGGGATTCCGACGTCATTGCCGCCGCCGATCGCCTCGGCCTGGCGATGGTATTCACCGGCGTGCGCCACTTCCGGCACTAGCGCATCGGTTCGGCGGTGCGAAATCACCGAGCGGGGTGCAAGAGCGGTTACAAGTCGATGCCGGGAACGGGGCTCGGCTCCGCCCAACGTTACGGGCGCAACGGCCTCGCCGCCGCGCCAGTCTCCCTTTTAGCGCGCGAGAGCGCTGCGCGTGGCTTCCAGCGTCTTGACCAGAGACTCCTTGGGGAGGTCCCGGATGACCGGCTCGATCATCCAGCCGAGGCCGGTGGGGATGTCGCGGGTGAGAGACACCGCTAGGCACTCCAGGTAGACGCCGCCGTCGCGCTCTTCCATGCGCCAATAGGAATTGAGCCGCCAGAGAAAGCCGTTGTCGTCGCCCACCGGTTTTTCGCGTTCGCCCGGTTCGCCGGGGCCTTCGAGTTGGGCGATCTTGGTGCTGTAGGAGCGGCTGTGCGCGTGGGTTTTGTCCAAGCGGAAGTAGCGCACGTCGTGCTCGGTGTTTAGGACCACCGTGATGACCTTCTTCTTCAGGAGGCGAAGGAAGATGCGGTAGTGGTCTTGATCGCGTTCCAAGGTACGTGAAGCCATGACTTCCGGCCCGTAAAGCGCGGCGTGGTTGTTGTAGTCGGCCAGCAGGTTGAGAGCCTTGTCCAGCGTCGCTCGCGGAACGAAGACGGCGCCGATCCAGTCGTGAATCAGACCGTCGCGGACCTCCAGTGCGCGGCGTCCGCGGTATAACTGCGCGGCCACCTGCCCTTGTTGGACTTGGGCACGGCGGCCCGGGGATTCGTCGATCCACAGGAAGCCCCGCTTTCCGGAGGTCCGCTCGGCGATGTGCGCTTCGGTGGCGCGGATGTACTTGTCGAAGTCCTCCAGCGTTTGCTTCTTAAGCTCGACGGCGTGACTGGCACCGGCCAGGCAGAGCAGGACGATAAGTACGGTTCGCACGGACCCCATGGCGTCATTCTGTCACAATGGGTTGACGGTCCGGTGTCTCCATGAAGACAGAGCGTGGGTTTCAAGAAGCGGAACGCGCCCAGGTGAGTTTCCTGGCGCCGATCGAGAAACGGTGTCTCCTCTGGATGGCGAGGCGCACGCCGCGGTTCGTCAATTCCGACCACTTGACCGTGCTTGGATTCTTGGCCATGCTGGGGGCGGGTGCAAGTTACTGGTACGCGTCGCGCAACAAAGCGGGACTTCTCTGGGTTGTGGCGTTTCTGTTTCTGAACTGGCTGGGCGACAGTCTGGATGGCACGCTCGCGCGCTTCCGGAACCAGCAGCGGCCCAAGTACGGTTTCTATGTGGACCACGTGGTCGACATGCTGGGCACGTGTTTCCTGCTGGTGGGGCTGGCGCTATCCGGTTACATGGCCGAATGGATCGCGATCTGGCTGTTGATCGTCTACTTCATGCTCTCGATCGAGGTCTACCTGGCAACCTACACCTTGGGGACGTTCCACCTTTCCTTCTGGAAGTTCAGTCCAACGGAGTTGCGGTTGCTGTTGATTGTCGGCAACGTTGCGTTGTACGTTCGTGGCCCGCTCGCCCATCTCGCAGGAGGCGTTTACCGTCTCTATGACATCGGTGGTCTCGTCGGGCTTGTTGGCATGAGCCTGATGCTGGTAGTGGCGATCACCAAACACACGGCGGCGCTCTACCGCGCGGAACGTATCCGATGAGGACGGCTGTCGAAGTGGCGCCTCTGCGGAAGTTGGCCGGCCGGGCGGTCCGGTTTCAGGCCGTCGGGCTGATCGGAGTCGGAGTGCAGTTGGCGGCGCTGGTTTTGTTCAAAAGCGTTGCGGGGCTGGACTACATGGTCGCCACGGCGCTGGCAGTAGAACTCGCCGTGTTACACAATTTCTGCTGGCACGAGCGCTGGACATGGGCCGAGCGCACGCGCCTCACGCCGGAGGCGGCCTCTGTGGCGCGCCGTTTGCTCCGATTCAACCTTACGACCGGGCTGGTGTCGATTTTTTCCAACCTCTTTCTGATGCGATTGCTGGCAGGCTCGCTCCGTCTGCATTACCTGTTGGCCAACGTGTTAGCGATCGCGACGACGTTTCTGGCGAACTTCCTGTTCAGCGAGTTGTTCGCATTTCGCGCTCAACGGAAGTGAACCGATGGCAAAGCCAGGGGAATCCCGCCGCCCGCTCAAGACGCTCGATCGGGTGCTTTCGAAGGCCGGGCTGGGCTCGCGGACGGAGGCTCGCCGGTGGGTCGGCGAAGGGCGCGTGGGGTTGAACGGCAAGGTGGCAGGGTCGCCGGACGTCTGGGTCGACGTGGAACGCGACCGCGTAACGCTGGACGGCAAGCCGGTCTCTGCGCGGAGGCGATTGTACCTCCTGCTTTACAAGCCCAAGGGGTACATCACCACCTACAACGATCCCGACAAGCGGCCGACGGTTTACGATCTGGTCGCCGGTGTGGACGAGTGGGTTTTCCCGGTGGGACGGCTCGATCTGGACACCAGCGGCCTGCTGCTGATGACCAACGACGCTCCGTGGGCCGAACGGGTGGCGAACCCGGCGCACAAGGTCCCGAAGACCTACTTGGTGAAGGCCTCGATCCTACTTTCAGAGGAGCAATTGGAGAAACTGCGCGCCGGGGTGGTGCTGAGCGACGGGCCCACGGCACCGGCGAGGGTCACACGGTTGCGCGATTCGGGCCCACGGACGTTTTTTGAAATCACCATTACCGAGGGGCGCAACCGGCAGGTACGACGAATGGTGGAGGCGGTCGGCGGAAAGGTGCTGAAACTGGTGCGAACGAAGATTGGGCCGCTGGAAATCGGCGGCTTGCAGATCGGCGCCCACCGGCCGCTTACAAACGCCGAGGTTACGGCGCTAGGCGGAGGGGAGCAGCGCCCGGCGCCATGGCGTGGTCCCGAGCGGCGTAGCCCACGGCGAGCACGGACAGGAACAAGATGAGCACTTCGCTGTCGCCGAGGTTCAACTCGAAGATGCCGGATACGAGGACGGATACGATCACTGCCGATGGGCCGTGCAGCAAGAACTTGACGTCACCTCGGCCGGGCGGCAAACGGCGCGCCGCTCGCAGGAAGTCCACCAGCGCCTTGCCCAACACCCATAGAAACGCCAACATCGTGGGGACTCCCCGCTCAGCCGCGTAATGTACGTAGATGCTGTGAAGATGCCCGTACCAACCTGTCGGCAGCGGGCGGGGGACGTCCGGGGGGACCCACTTGTCGAACTGGATGCGCACCTGCTCCGGCCCCAATCCGAACCACGGGTGCGCCTTAATCATCGCCCAGCCGGTTCGCCAGCAGACGATTCGGAATTGATTGGAATCCATGTCGCCTTTCGGTTGAAACATGGAAGTGACGCGATGGCGGACGGCGTTGGGGGCCGCCAGGGCGCCGACGACGACCAACACCGGGAGCGCCAACAGGAGACGGCGGCGCCAAAGGGCTATCAGGAACACGCCCGACACCGCAACGGCCAGCCAGATACCGCGCGTGAATCCGAGGAGGATGGCACCGCTGATGATGGCGGCGCCGGCCACCGCGGCCCCGAGGGCTTTCTTCTTCGCTGAAGGCGAAAAAAACACAAAGGCGCACAACAGAAGGAGCACCATCACGATCTGGCCGCTGAACGTCATCCAGTGGCTCATGAACCCAGTGATTCTTTGCCCGACGTAGTATTCGTAAAAGCTCTGACCGGCAAAGTGAGCCTCGCGGTACTTCTCCCCGAATTGGACCAGACCGCGTGCGGCGCCCAACGCCGCGGCTCCCGCCCAGCAGAGCACGAGATTCCGTAAGTGAGGCAACTCCCGGAACGCCGAGTACACCACCAGCAGAACGGCGAAAAGGGCGAGCTTCCGCAACTGAACCCGTCCGGCGACGGTGTCCCCGGAGAGAGCCAGCGATAGAACCGTCCCACCGGCGAACAGGGCCAGCGGGAGGACGAGAGGAGGGAAGCGGAGCTTCACACCCGAGAACAACAAAGCGATCAGCGCCAACGCCAACAGGATCTGGGAGGCCGCGATTGAAAAAAGGACGGCGACCGTGGCGCAACCCGTGAGCCAGAACGCGGCGCGCGTCGAGAACGACTCGGAAGAGGTGATGTTGGACATGCTTCGATGCTGCGCGGTACTCCCAGTATGCCAAATTGCGCCGCGAGGAAAACGGCGGAGGGACGCGGGTGGCGTGCGGCGAGCCGCGTCCGTATGCCTACGGCGCGGGCCGCGGGTATAATTGTTTCTCCGATGCCGATGGACTGGTTTCCTTTCTGGCTGAGCCTTCGCGTTGCGGGTTGCGCGGCGGTAACGGCGGTGGTGGTTGGCGTGCCACTGGCGTCACTCCTCGCCCGGCGGGAGTTCCGGGGGAAAGCGTGGCTGCGCGGCCTGGTCGATCTGCCGTTGGTGCTGCCGCCGACCGTACTCGGGTGGTATCTGTTGGTGCTGCTGGGCCGCAACGGACCTGGCGGCCGCGTGTACGAATCGCTCACCGGCGCCCCTTTGGTCTTCACATGGCAGGCCGCGGCGCTGGCGGCGGCGGTTTACGCCACGCCGTTGTTGGTGAGGTCCGTGCAGGAGGCCTTGTCGGCGCTGGATCCGCACTACGAACGTGCCGCGCGCGGCCTGGGCGCCAATGGCTGGCGCGTATTCTGGCGCGTGACGCTCCCGCTGGTCCGGCGCGCGGTCCTGGGCGCCACGATCTTCGCCTTCGCGCGGTCGATGGCTGACTTCGGGATCACCATTCTGATTGCGGGAAACCTGCCGGGCCAGACCCAGACGCTCTCGGTGGCCGTCTTCGACGCGGTCGCCAGGGGAGATGGCGCAACGGCCCGCGTCCTTGTCGTGGCGTCTTCGGCGACGGTTCTCGCGTTGTTGATTGCGGCGAATCACGTGCAAGCGGAGCGGCGCGCCAGATGATCCAGGCCCGGATTCAGAGACAATTGTGCGTCGCGAGGCGGCCGGACCTCGCGCTCGATCTCGAATTCAGCTGCGCCGGAATCACTACACTATTTGGCCCCCACGGGTCCGGCAAGAGCGCGGTGCTGGAATGCATATCGGGCCTGCTGGCTCCCGGCGAAGGCCGCATTCTGGTCGACGACAAGATCGTGTTCGACTCGGCGGCGGGGGTGAACCTGCGTCCCGCGTCGCGCCCGTGCGTCTATATTCCTGGGGAGGCAGCGCTGTTTCCTCATCTTTCGGTCGAAGACAACCTTCTGTTTGCGGCCAGTTGCCGCGGAGTGGCCAGGCTGGAGCACCACCGAATCGCAAGGGATTTGTTGGAGCGGTTCGGGCTCGCCGCCGTCGCGAAGCGGTTCCCGGCGGAGTTACTCCCGGCCGAGACGCTGCGCGGCGTTTTGGCTCGGGCCTTGGCCGGACGCCCCACACTGCTTCTCGTAGATGACATGGCGCGGAGTCTGGATGAGCCCCTTCGCGCCGAACTTCTGGAGCTGTTGCGCTGGGTACATCGCGAGTGGCGGGTCACAGTCCTGGCGGCCAGCAGCGATACGAGCGATTGCCTCGATATTAGCGATCAGATGCTCGTCTTAGAGAGCGGCCGCCTGGCGCAGCAGGGGCATCCCCGTCAGATACTCGACCAGCCTGCCAGCGTTGCGGTTGCCCGTGCGCTGGGAGGTTTCGCGCTGCTTACCGCTGAAATCGTGGCGCTGGACCCGGGCCGGAACACAAGCCGGCTGCGATTGGGCGAGGCGGAACTGACCGGACCGTATTTTCCCGGACGGTTTCTCGGCGACCGTGTCACGATCTGCGTTCGGCCGGCGGAACTGAAGGCCGCTGCCGGTGCGCCGCGCCCCGGGGCCAATCAGGTCGCGGCACGATTGGACCATGTGGTCGAGAACTCCGGGGCCGTCCGCCTCGTGTTCGAGGGAGGAATGGCCGCCGATGTGCCCCGGCAAGACTACGAGCAATCCAAACACCGGCGCGAGTGGGCCGTGGAATTCCCCGCCGCCGGGCTCCGCGTTCTCTGAGCGCGCCGTCTACTTAGCCAAGTGGAAGTTGCCGGCGAACATGGCGTCGATGCCGGAGGAGTAGAAGCTGCGTACGGCATCGCGGGGCGTACACACCAGCGGGTCGCCAAAGAGGTTGAAAGACGTGTTGTAGAGGACGGGCAGCCCGGTGGCGGCCCCTGCCGCCTGGAGCAATTCCCAGAACAACGAGTTCTCCTCGCGCCTGACGGTATGCACTCGCACGAGCCCGTCTCCAAGAACGGCGCTCTCGAAGGTCTTTCGATGGCCGGGCTTCACGCGCCCCACGGTGGACAGGAAGCGCGCGTTCGGCCCGACATCGAAATAGTCGGCGGCCACCTCCTCGGGAACCGACGCGGCGAACTTGCGGAACGGTTCGCGGTGTTTGATGAAGGCGTTCAGGTTTTCGGTGGAGTAAGGGTTCAAGGGCGACGCCAGAATGCTGCGGTTCCCGAGGGCGCGCGGACCGAACTCCATGCGTCCGTGCATCCAGGCTACAATCTTTTGGTCTTGAAGTTCCTGTACGGCGCTCTGAATCAGTTCCTCAGTGGTCAGAAGGTAGCGGAACCCGAGCTTGCAGTTCTCAAGTACCTGTTTGGTCTCTTCAGCAGAGAAACTCG
The DNA here is from genome assembly GCA_964627045.1 of uncultured Solibacteraceae bacterium. Taxonomy (GTDB): domain Bacteria; phylum Acidobacteriota; class Terriglobia; order Bryobacterales; family Bryobacteraceae; genus CAZVIK01. Next base: position 9,254 of record CAZVIK010000089.1, read on the forward strand.
GGCCCAGGCAGACACCCGGCAGCGGCACGCGGCGGCTTTCGTGGAAGACCTGGTGCCACGCGTGGAGCACGGCGCCGATCGCGGTTCCGGAATTCCCCGCAGCGGGCTGTACGAAGACGTTCTGCCACCGTCCGCATTGTTCCAGGGCAGCCACCAACAAGGCGTTGAGAGCCAGTCCGCCCGCAAGGCATAGGCTCTCACCCTTGCCAGCCATGTCGATGACAGCACGCTCGATGGCATGTTGCAGCCCCGCGGCCAACGAGGCCTTCAGGGGGTCGGGAATGGCGTCACCGTCCTTCACGCCGATGCGCTTGTACAACTTGGCGCTGAACCCGCCGCGGCTGTTGCGCTCACCGTGAAAGTACGTGCGGTCGATGCGAGGCCAGCCGCCCTCCCGCGTCGAGACGATTTCTTGAAAGACCTCGTGGAAGCGGTCGTCTCCAGAAGCGGAGAGCCACTGCACTTTGTGCTCCGCGGCGTTCGGTTCGAAGCCAACCAGCGATGTCACGCGCCCGTAAAGGTCGGCCAGCGAATCGGGATGGTAGAGTTCCTTGTCCAGGGCCAGGCTGATCCCGCGCGCGTTCCATCTGGCGCCGCACCGGAAATCGCCGCTGCGGTCCAGGGTCAATACCACGGCCTCTTGGTAGGGCGACGCGAAATAGGCCGACGCGGCGTGAGCCAAGTGGTGCTCCACGAGCACGACTTCGGCCGACGGAAACAGGTCTCGAAGCTGAAGTTGAATGGCTGCTTCCGGCCCGTGCGCAAAGGGACGCACAACGGCCACACAGTCGATGTCGCCGGTTTCAAGTCCGGCAATCCGAAGACACGAGCCGATCGAATCCGCAGGGACGTGCCCCGGGTGCATCCGCCGCGCCACCTTCTTCTGCTCGACGGCAGCCACCAACTCACCGTTCCTGAGCAGGGCGCAGGCGGCGTCGTTCAACATGCCGCCAATCCCTAGAATATTCATCCTCACCCCTTGAGGGTCTTTTCGATCTTCGCCCAGGTGTCCCGCAGCGCGACCGTCCGGTTGAACACCGGCCTGCCCGGCTGCGAGTCGGGATCCGCGCAGAAGTAGCCCAGACGTTCGAACTGGTAGCTGGCGCCCACCGCCGCCGTGGCCAGACTTGGCTCCAGCTTGCAGTCGTTCAACACGACCAGCGACTCCGGATTCAGATAGTCCGTGAATTCCCCCCCCTCGCTCTCGTCCGCTGGGTTTTCCCTTACGAAAAGGGTACTGTACAGACGTACGTCGGCGTCGATGGCGTGGGCGGCGCTCACCCAGTGAATCGTGGCCTTCACCCTGCGGCCGTCGGGGGCGTTGCCGCCGCGTGTCGCCGGATCGTAGGTGCAGCGCAGTTCAACGACATCTCCGGTGGCGGGGTCCTTGACGACACCCGTGCAACGAATGAAATAGCCGTAGCGGAGCCGCACCTCGCGTCCGGGAGCCAGGCGGAAATACTGCTTCGGCGGGTCTTCGCGGAAATCTTCCCGCTCGATATAGAGGACCCGCGAAAAAGGGACCTTGCGGGTGCCCGCGGATTCGTCTTCTGGGTTGTTCACCGCATCCATCTCTTCGACGAGGTCCTCGGGGTAATTGTCGATGACGACCTTAAGCGGCCGCAAGACCGCCATCACCCGCGGGGCGTGCCGGTTAAGGTCCTCGCGAATCGCGTGCTCCAACAGCGACAGCTCGATCGTCCCGTTCGTCTTGGAGACTCCAACGCGGGAGCAAAAGTTGCGGATTCCCTGCGGCGTGTAGCCGCGCCGGCGGATGCCGGAAAGCGTCGGCATGCGAGGATCGTCCCACCCGCTGACGTAGCCCTTCTGAACCAGCGTGAGCAGTTTGCGCTTGCTCAGGAGCGTGTAAGTCAGGTTTAGCCGGTCGAACTCGATCTGCTGCGGCCGGTAGATACCAAGCTTCTCCACGTACCACTCGTACAGCGGCCTGTGATCTTCGAACTCCAACGTGCAGATCGAGTGGGTAATGCGCTCGATCGAATCGCACTCGCCGTGGGTGAAGTCGTACATCGGGTAGATGCACCAGGCGTCACCCGTCCGGTGGTGTTCGGCGTGGAGGATTCGGTACATCACCGGGTCGCGCATGTTCAGATTCGGCGAGGCCATGTCGATCTTGGCTCGCAAGGTTCGCGAGCCGTCGGGGAATTCGCCGGCTTTCATGCGCTCGAACAGATCCAGATTCTCTTCGACCGGGCGGTCGCGATACGGGCTATTGCGCCCCGGTTCGGTGAGCGTGCCCCGGTAGGCGCGGATCTGGTCGGCCGAGAGATCGCACACGTAAGCGTCGCCCGACCTGACGAGTTGCACAGCCCAATCGTAGAGCTGCTGGAAGTAATCGGAGGCGTAGAAAAGCCGGTCTTCCCAGTCGAACCCCAGCCAGCGCACGTCGCGGATGATGCTCTCGACGTACTCCACCTCCTCTTTGCAGGGATTGGTGTCGTCGAAGCGGAGGTTGCACTTGCCACCGAATTCGGCGGCCAACCCGAAGTTCAGGCAGATGGACTTGGCGTGGCCGATGTGGAGGTATCCATTGGGTTCGGGCGGAAATCGCGTATGGACGCGGCCGCCGAACTTCCCGCTCTTTAAGTCGTCCAGGATGATTTCTCGAATGAAATGCGACGGCCCGCTGGTTTCCGCAGGAGGGGCGGCGTCCGGGGTGCTCATATTTGAAGCCTCTGAATCGCCTGGCCGATGCGTTTAAGGCAGGTTTCCCGCCCTACGACCTCCAGGGTTTCGAACAGCGGCGGCGCGTTCTTCCTGCCGCAGACGGCCACGCGAATTGGCTGGAACATCTGGCTGGCCTTCACCCCCAACGCGGAGGCCTCGGCACGCAGCGCCGCATCGAGCGCTTCGTGGCGAAACTCCACGCGGGCGAGCACCGGCCGGGCGCGTTCCAGGACCGCCAGCGCAAGCTGCCGGTCGCCTTTCTGCGGGATGAGTTCCGCGCTGTCATAGGGCGGTAACTCGTCCAGAAAGAAGAAGTCGGCAACGGCAACCGCTTCCTTCAGTGTCTTGATGCGCTCGCGGATCAACGGGGTAACCGCAAGCAATCTCTGGGCATCCACTTCGTAACCGGCCGCGGCCAGGTACGGAGCCAGCCGCGGGGCCAGATCGGATATGTCCAACGCCCGCAGGTGTTCGGCGTTGAGCCACATCGCCTTGGGATCGAACGGATCGGCTTCCGTGAAGTTCACCACGGCGTTGGACCTGTTGATCCCCTCAAACGAAAACACAGCGACGAGTTCCTCGCGGCTCATGCGCTCGCGATCGTCCTTGGGCGACCATCCGAGCAGGCACAGGAAATTGACGAACGCGTGCGGTAAAAAACCCGCCTCGCGGTACGTGGTTACGCTCACCACGGGCCCATGCTTACGCTTGGACAGCTTCGCGCCGTCGGGCGCCAACAACAACGGGAGGTGAGCGAACTGCGGCGGTTCGGAGCCGGCCGCCTCAAGCAGAAGAACGTGCTTGAACGTGTTGGTGAGATGGTCCTGGCCGCGGACCACGTGCGAGATGCGCAGATCCATGTCGTCGGCGCAGGACGCCAGGTGGTAGGTCGGCATACCGTTACTTCGCAGCAACGCGAAGTCCTCGATGTCGGCGGTAGCCTTGACCTGTTCCCCGAATACGGCGTCGCGAAAACGCACCTCGGCACGGCTCTCGCGCGGCACGCGGAATCGGAGCACGAACGGTTCGCCCGCCGCGGCGCGCCGGTCGCTCAGACCTCGCGGCATCTCGCGCATTTCCGGGTTGAACAGCCATGCGGAGCCCTCTTCGCGGGCGGTGTCGGCGGCCTCCCCGCGCGCCGGGGAAAAATCCCGGTAGGCCCACCCTTTTTCAAGGATGGCTTGCGCCAACTCCCGGTATAGAGGGAGTCTCTCGCTCTGGTGGTACAACTCGTCCCAGCCGAGGTCAAGCCAGCGCAGACCGTCGAAGATGGAATCGAGCGACTCCTGTGTGTTGCGCTCGAGGTCGGTGTCGTCAATGCGGAGAATGACGGTTCCACCGTGGCGTCGGGCGTACAGCCAGTTGAAAACGTAAGTCCTGGCGCTGCCAATGTGCAGATAGCCGGTTGGAGAGGGGGCAAAACGGACTCGAAGCATCAAAACCCTAGTATAGCGAACGGTCGCGGCGGCGCCCGGCTGTCAAGCCTGGAAGCGGCGGTACAGCGCCTTGAACTCAGACGGAGCCAACTGCTCAGCGCGCAGGGAGGCCTCCGGCAGGCCATCAAGCAAGGACTTGGCGCAAGACCCCGCCAGATTGTTCCGAAGGGTCTTCCGTTTCTGTCGGAAGCACCGGCCGACGAACTCCAGCAACTGCTCCGCGTCCGGCTCGGCCGAGGGGTGCGGCGTGAGGCGGACGACCGCGGAATCCACCTTTGGAGGCGGTTGAAACGCCGAAGCCGGCACGCCGAACAGCAGCTCAGCGTGGGCCCAGAGGGCCGTCTGAACGGTCAGGAACCCGTAGGCGCGGGACCCGGGCCGCGCCACCAGTCTTTCGGCCACTTCCGCCTGAACCAGGTACACGGCGCGACGGAGGGCGCCTCCCAAAGCCAGCGTCTTTCGGAGAATCGGTGACGTGATGTAATAGGGGAGATTTCCGGTCAACACCGCCGGACCCCACTGTGTGAGATCGGTCTGCAGCACGTCACCGTGCACGACGGTCAGGTTCGACGTGCCTGCGAACCGCTCGCCCAGGCGATTCACCAACCGGGCATCGGTCTCGATCGCCACGACACGGCCCGCGCGCGCCAGTAGGTGCGCCGTGAGCGAACCGCGTCCTGGGCCGATTTCCACCACAACCGGTTCGCGGCTCGGACAGGCCTCCCCGGCGATCCGTTCCAGAATTGCGTTCCGATTAAGGAAATGCTGCCCGAGGCGTCGTCCCACGCTTGCCGAGCCGGCTAGCCCCTTACGTCGATATGGCTACGGCGAAGCGTAAACCGGACCTTGGAGGACGCCGGCAGTCCGAAGGTCGTGCCCGGAGAGAACCGGGTGAACAGGAGGGCGTTTTCCACCGCCTTGCGCACGTCAGGGTCATTGGCCCATTCCTGCCCGTCCGGCAAGGAGTAGTCCACGAACCGCCCCTGGCCGTCGACGGTCAAATCGACCACAATCTCGTCTTCGCCAAAACCGAAGGGGCCCATGCCCACGAAGATCGGTCCGGTGGACAAGATGGTCGGGACGTCGAAACCGGCATCGTGACGCAGCGACATGAAGTTCGGCATGACCAACCCGAACAGGAGTAATGCAGAAGCAAGACCGCCGGCCACAGGGACCGCCAACGGCCGCATCACGAGCCTGGCTCTGAACTTGACGCGGGCGACCCACTCGGCCCACGGAGCCGGCAGGGTCTCGCCGGACACCCGCCGTGCTTGATCTCGGGAGGCCAAGACCCGGAGCGTCGTCAGCAGGTACGGAGGGGGCTTGAGGGCCGGCAAGGCCTTCAGGGCTGCACGGGTGCTTTCGTACTGCCGGCTAATCTCCATGCAACTCCGGCAGCCAGCCAGATGGAGCTGGACTTGGCTCCACTCGCCCCTCTGCCTATCCGCGCCGCCCGCGGCCAAGATCTTCATAACACGGTTGCACGTCATACGCTTACTCCGCCAACTGAGGACGTAAGTGGAGCTCCGCAGCGGGCTCAAGGCGCTTCTGGAGCGAGGCCCGCAATGCCTCCCGCCCCCGCAATAGCCGGGACTTCACCGTGCCCAACGGGAGCCGGAGGATTTCAGCGATCTCTTCGTAGCTCATGTCTTCGACGTCCCGCAACACAACCACGGACCGATAACTCGGATTCAGGTCCGCGAGCGCCGCTTCAATCAGGCGCTGCTGCTCCCGGTCCAGAACGTATTCAAACGGAGACTCACCGGCGGCCGGAATCGTGCTGGCGTAGCTTCTGGATTCCTCAGTAGACTCCAGGCCCACCTCATGTCCGCAATGGCGGCCATGCCAGCGGAGATGATTATGCGCCTCGTTGACCGCAATCCGGTACACCCAGGTCT